>NZ_JFYT01000035.1:0-314185 GCF_000632165.1 Delftia sp. RIT313
GGCTGGCGCTGGGGGTTTTCTGAGGGTTGCCAGCATCTTGGGTGCCCTACATATTCAGTGATCGCGATGCGGTCTTCAGTTGGGACGTGGTGCGCCGGGTGAATTTTCTGAATCACGGAAAATGGATCGCCTACAACCCACGTCATGGGCAATAAATGAACGCGAACGCGCTGAAGCGTGCGGTGCTGGGCGGAATTGTCATTATTCGGCTGAATTTTCGGGGAGCATGGTGTGAAATATGCGTGTCAAGATTGCGGTGCAGTATTTTCCAGGTTGACGCAGTGGTTCGGCAGCGAGTTGAAGTGCAGGGTATGTCATGCAAAATACGCCAAGAAGATGACTTTTGTTTCTTTTTTATTTATTGGTCCTCTTGCTTGGTTTTCCATCTGGCTTGGAATATGGAATAAGAATCCGCTGGGGATAGTTATTTTTTTGTTGTCATGTATTGGTTATGAGTATTTCTGCATAATACAGAAAAAGATTGAATATGACGATTTTCTTGAAAGAAAATAGCCAAAAGGTTTATTTCTTGTGATTTACCTGCTGCTGTGGCTGGTATCAGATGAATTTCACCATGCAATCCACGGTTGGGCTCCTGGATATGGTGCGGGCACCTGATAACCAGTCTTTCAGGAGCGCTTTTAACAGGTCGGGAAATCAGCGTCCGGCGCCTTCGCCCTTGTCGGCTTCTTGCTGCCATGTCTGAAAAAGGCCCACCAGCCAACACGCAGGGCATCCGCGCATCAGCAGTAACGCACCGCCGAAGGCGGCCAGCCTGGGCAGCAGCGGCAGACCGTCCAGCAGCATGGCTGCCAGCAAAAGGGCCGTGGCGGCTGCGCCGCGCAGCAGGTGGGTGCCCACGGAGCGGCTACAGAACATCGCGTGGCTCCTGCGGCATATCGTCCTTGATCCAGTAGCCGCTGGCCAGCAGGTGCTTGCGCACCTTGGCGCGTGCGCGGTGCAGGCGGCTTTTCACTGCTTCCACACTGAGGCCGAGCTGGGCGGCGGTTTCGGGTGCGGTAAGTTCGTGCACGTCCCGCAGGATCAGCACTTCGCGGTAGGGAGGGCTCAAGCGTTCCATGGCGTGGGCCAGGTCCAGCCGCAGGTCGTGGGGGATGGGCGCTGCGGCGAGATTCATCGGCGGTGCATCGGGCGCGTCCAGCGATTCGGTGCGGCCACGGCCGCGCAGCAGGCGCCAGCATTCGCGCTCGACGATGCGGAACAGCCAGGTGGCGAAGGCTGCCGTGGCGCGCAGCGCTCCCACGCGGCGGTACAACTGCCAAAGTGCCAGTTGCACGGCGTCTTCGGCGTCCTGGGCATTGCTGCAGGTGCGCCTGGCAAAGCGCTTGAGGTCGGGTTGGCAGACCGACAGCAGGCGGACTATGGCATCCCGGTCGCCCTGGCGCGCGGCCTCGATCAGAGGGGCGTCGGCGCGGATCATGGCGCAGTGTCCACGGGCTTGCGGCCGAACAGGGCGCAGGCCGGGCAGAACCCGGCCACGCCCGTGATGGCCAGCGTCGCCGCGCCGGCGATCAGCAGCCAGAACGAGGCGCTGCCGGGTGGGGTGACGCCCAGCAGGGCCACTGCGATCAAGGCGATTGCACCGGTTGCGCGCAGTGCGCGTTCCCATGTCGGCAGGTTGCGTTTGAGATAGAACATGAACAGGCCTTCTGAAGGGTTGAGTCCTTGCCAGGAGACGCTGGCCGCCTAGAAGGATTCAACACTGCCTGATTTTTTTAGGGTGGCTGTCTTGGTGGCCCGGTCGCCCGGTGTTGTTCAGCCGAACAGGCGCGACCAGAATCCGCCTTTTCCACCCACCTGCTGCCGGGCTCCCTGCATGTGGGCGCGTATGCCGAGCAATTGGGCATCGTCCGGATCGTGGCGCAGGGCGATCTCGACCAGTTCAGGCTGAAGGTGCGAGGCCTTGAGCTGGCCCAGGGCCCTGAGGGCGGTGACCTTGTGCGCATGAACGAAGCTCATGCTGCGAACTTCCCATTGCGCTTGCTGTTGCTGCGGCGAAAGCTGCGCATAGCGGCGCTCGGCTTCGGCCACGATGTCGAGGACGTCCTGGTGGTGGCTGGTCTCGTTGAGATAGGCGCATGCGGTCTGCGCGCAGTCCAGATACAGGCCGGTATCAAGCGCGTAGTCCTCCATCAGCAGCAGTGACAGGTCGGTGGCTTGCTTGCGGTTCCCCAGTTGCCGATAGGCATGGCGCAGGTTTTCCAGCAAGGCCTGGAAACAGGTCTGCTGCAGCCCGGCTTCAAGGACGGCTGCCGCCTGCTCGTACTGTTCCTGCGCGTTGTACAGCACGCCCAGGTTGTTGCAGCACATGGCATAGGTGTGGATGTCCAGCGCGGCGGGCACGGCCTCCTGGCCGTTTGCCGGCGTGCCGGTGCTGGCGAAGCGCTCCAGACAGCGTTCGTAGAGTGTGGTCTGCAGGCGCTCGATTTCCTGCAGGGCCGCTGCATCCGTGTCGGGGCGCTTCCACTTGCCCACGGTCACGCCGGCCGTGTAGTAGTCGGGTGCCGCCGGGCTATCAGCCAACTCGGGATAGGAAAAGATGCTGCGCCAGGGCACGGCATGCTCCATCTCGAAAATGCGGGCTTGCAAGTCCACCTGGGGCAGCAAGGCATGAGACTTGCGGTAGGCGGCCAGCGCGGGCTCGGGTTCGTCCAGCCAATAGTGGGCACTGCCCAAATAGCGGTGTCCATAGGCATTGCCTGGTGACAATGCCAGTGCGCGCTGCGCCCATTCGCCGACCTGGCGCAATGCCGCACTGCGGTCCTCGGTGAATTGGTCACTGGAATCGAGATACACCAGGCACAGCATCAGCCATGACCATTCGCTACCCTGGCCTGATTCGGCAGTGACCTGAATGCTGGTCAAGAGGCTGGCAATCGCTTCGTTGTCCAGATGGCTGAAAACCGTGGTGCCGGACCATAGCGCATGCATGCGCGCGTGGTCGCCCTGGCTGAAGGAATGCATTCCTTGGGAAATCAGTCGGTCCATGGTCTGTTGGGAATATTGTGGGAGGCGCCATCGTATCCGCTGTGCTTGACAGGAGGATGGGGCACCACTCAATCGGAGTGACAAGACGCCCGTGTAGACAATGCCTGAACAACAGGTCAAAGCCCCGTCAACTGCGGCAATGCCTTCTCGCAGGCCTTGCGGCACAGGTAGCGCAGGTCGTGATCGCCATCTTCACTGCGCAGGTAGCCGGCCCCGGCTGCGTTGATGTTCCATTCATAGACCTTGCCCGAGCGCAGCAGCCGTCCGCTGAAACTGCAGGGCAGGATGATGGATTCCTCATGGAAGCTGCCAGCCGAGACTTGCTTTGCCGTCGCGAAATAGCGGGCCACGTCGGCAGCGTCCAGGCTGACTTTCTCGCATCCCATGGTCTCGCCCGTGCCCACGGAACGGGTGACCGGGCCGATGACGGAAATGGGTGCCGCCTTGGCCGCGTGTTTGGGCGTGGATGTGGAAGTAGATGAGGCTTGCAACGGCGCATGCAGGCACAGCATCACGGCAGCCCAGGCGGCAATGCGCAGGCTGCGAGAGGGATTGTTGAAAAGCGTGCTGGATGGCATGGCTCAGGCTCCCGTGAAGATGTAGCGCAGCAATTGGGCGCCTTCCGTCGCCTCCTTGCGGGCAATGGCGCCGTGGGAGTAGACATCGGACAGCAGTTTGAGCTTGTAGTGGTCCACCAATTGCTGGGTCAGCCATTTGGTCTGGAACAGCTGCGATTGGGTGGGCGCCTCGTAATCCTTGGTCGATGGCAGGAAACGGCCTACCACCTCGATGCCCACGGAGTCGCTGTTGGCCGGATAACGCAACGGATAGGCCTTTGTGTTCTCGTGCGATGACACATTCTTGGCCCGCTTGCTGAAGCTCAGGCCCTTTTGGTGCAGCAGGGCATTGATGTTCTTGAGTTCCGTGGGATCGCAGGTGCTCTCGTTGACGCAGCGCGGCTGAAGAATTCCCACATGCCAGCAGATCTTTTCCAGACTGGCGGTTTGGTAGATCTTCCCGTCCTTCTCGATCAGAAAGTGCGCCCCCGTCTTCTGGCCGCTCTTGTAGGCATTGAGCACGCTGGCGGCCGTGGACGAGTCCGTGCGGTGTAGCACGATGGATGTGACGGACAGCAAGGCGCCGTGCTCAATGGACGGATAGGTCTTGACTTCGACGCTTTTGTCTACCATCAATCCTTTTTCGATAGTGGCCAATTATTTCTCCCTCTGTATTCCGGCTGAATGAATGCGAATGGCGGAAAGCTGGGAGAGCATACGGGCGGAAGGGATGAAAATAATTCGAAATGTACTGTGTACCTCTTTATTGGAAATATCTTGAAACAATTGGGTGGAGTTCATGAAGGATGTATGAATTCCAGAAATCTCCGGAATTCACAGGGGCTCAATGGCGGCGCAATGCAATGCCTGCGCGATGGCCCACGACTGCAACGAGGATGAAGCCCATTCCCGCCCACTGTGCGGCTGACGGCACGGCGCCAAACCAGACCAGGTCCACCAGCAAGGCCATGGCGGGGTAGACGAAGGACAGTGCCGCAATGGCGGGCGCCGGCAGCCGCTGGAATGCGGCATACATCACCGTGTACATGAAGGCCGTATGGACCAGCCCCAGGGTCAGCACCATGGAAGCGGCGCGCGCTGACAGCAATTGAGGGCTGGCTGCGGCGATATGGGTGAGCAGGGGCAGGGCCCACAGGCTCAGCACCAGTCCGCCCGCCAGCATCTGCAGCATGGCGATCTGGGCCGAGGGCATGTGGCCCAGGCGGCGCGTGGCGACCGTGGTGCCTGCGTAGAGCGCGGCGGCCAGCAGGGCCAGGGCCACGCCTATCCAGGCGCCTGTTCCAGCATGCGATGCATCCATGCCATCCAGCCCGACCAGGCCGCTGCTCAGTGCCACCCCCAGCAGGGCCAGCAGCAGCCATGGCAGCTTGCGGCGTTCAACGGGCTCGCCCTGCAGCGCCGAAAGAGCCAGCAGCATGAAGGGCTGCACGTGGTAGACCACGGTGGCCACGGCGATGGAGCTGTAGTGGTAGGCGCTGAACAGGGCGACCCAGTTCAATACCAGGGCGATGCCCCCCCCGGCCAGCCACAGCCATTCCCGGCCTTGGGGTTTGACCCATTCGCGCCGCCAGGCCAGCCACAGGCCCAGGCCCAGTGCGCCCAGCACGCAGCGGGCGAATACGACCAGCAGCGGCGGCAGCGCGCTTTCCACGACGAGCAGGCCGATGGTGCCCGACAGCGCCATGGCCAGCAGCATGCGCCAGGTGCCGCCCTGGCTGGTTCGGGGCCATGTGGGTGAGGTTGCAGAGGTGAGGCTGGGGCTGTGGGACATGGTGTCGATTCCTGGGCGCGCTTCGGTATGGAGCGCATGGCCGTATCTTGCGGACCTTGCAATCAATCAACAATCCGCCAGTCATTCAAATTAATATTGCCTGCCATGCAACAAAGACCGGAGTAGCGCCTTGCCCGATACCGCCATGCCCCTGGATGAAATGCTGGTCTTCGCCCGCGTGGTGGAGCACCAGAGCTTTGCGGGCGCGGCCCGGCAATTGGGGCTGACGACTTCGGCCGTGAGCCGCAGCGTGGGGCGGCTGGAGGCGCATTTCGGGCTGCGGCTGCTGCAGCGCACCACGCGCTCGCTGTCGCTGACCGAGGCGGGAGCCGAGATCCACCAGGCCTGCCTGCGGCTGGTGGCGGATGCCCAGGCCGTGCAGGCGCTGGCCGGTCAGCTGCGCCAGCAGCCGCGCGGGCTGCTGAAGATCAGCGCGCCGGCCGTGCTGGGTGATATCTGGCTGTCGCCGCTGCTGCCGGACTTTTGCGCGCGCTGGCCCGAGGTGCAGGTGCAGGTGGACATGACGGACCGCATGGTGGACCTGGTGGCCGAGGGGCTGGACCTGGGCCTGCGCATCAGCGTGCCGGGCCAGATCGCGCCGGGGCTGGTGGCGCGGCCGCTCAAGACCATCCGCTATGTGCTGGTGGCCACGCCCGGCTATCTGGCGCGGCATGCGCAGATCACGGAGCCCGGGCAACTGCTGGCGCATCCCTTCATCAGCCTGGGCTACGGGCAGTTCCAGAACGAGGTGGAATTGCGCCCGCTCCACCCTGCGGCCGCGCCCGCCATGCGTCTGCTGGTGAATACGCCCATCACCATTGCCAGCAGCCTGGGCATCATCCACGCGCTGCAGCAGGGGCCGGGCATAGGCGTGGTGGCCGACTTTGCGGCGCAGGCGGCGCTGCAGGCCGGGCAGCTGGCGCCCGTGCTGCCGGGCTGGGCGCTGTGCGGCAAGTACGCGCCGCGCGTGGTGCATGCGGTCTATGCGCCGACGCGCCATGTGCCGCTGAAGCTGCGGGCGCTGATCGACTACCTGGTCGAGATGGAAGGGGAGGGTGCCTCGGCCTAACCCATGCGCCTGCGCAGCGCCGCGCTGGCCCAGTCCACGGCCACGGACAGCGCCAGCATGGCGATGATGACGGTGCTGGCCTGGGCATAGTGGAACAGCGACAGCTCGAAGTACAGCAGCTGCCCCAGCCCGCCCGCGCCCACGAAGCCCAGGATGGCGGCCATGCGGATGTTCATCTCCCAGCGGTACAGCGTGTAGGCCAGCAACTGCGGCGCGGCGCCGGGCAGCGTCGCGTAGAGGAAGGCCATGGCGCGGCCGCTGCCGGACAGGCGCAGCGCTTGGGTGGGGGCGGCGGGCTGGTTCTGCAGGGCCTCGGCATACAGGCGCCCCAGCACGCCGGCCGTGTGCAGCGCCAGCGCCAGCGCGCCTGCGAACGGGCCCAGGCCCACGGCCAGGGCGGTGATGGTGGCCCAGACCAGCTCGGGCACGGAGCGCAGCACGTTGAGCACCAGGCTCCAGGGAGCGCGCCAGCGCGGCAGCGCCAGCAGCAGGCCCAGTACGGCCGCCAGCAAGGTGCCGACCACGGAGATGGCCAGCGTCTCCCACACGCCCACGGCCACCTTGCGCAGCCATTCGGCGCTGGTGTCGGGCGGGAAGAAGCTGATGACGAATTCCAGCATGGACCGGCCCGCCGCGCCCGTGAACAGCGAGGGCAGGTCCATCTCCAGCATGGCAAAGCTGGCGGCCACGCCCAGCGCCAGGGCGGCGCAGGCGAGGGCGCTGCGCCAGCCCCAGGCGCTGGCGCGTGCGGCGGGTGGCGTGTCCAGCGCGTGGCGCAGGCCGCGCGAGAGCAGGTCGGCGCCCCAGACCAGCAGCATGAAGGTCAGCAAGATGGTGGAGGCCTCGCCGCCGTTGAGCATCTTCATGGCTTGGTCCATGAGCTGGCCCAGGCCGCCCGCGCCCACAAAGCCCATGACCACCGAGGCGCGTATGGCGCACTCCCAGCGGTAGACGGTGTACGAGGTCAGCTCGCGCGCGGCCTGGGGCAGCAGGCCGTAGAGCATAGCCAGCGGCCGGCGCGCGCCCGCCTGCGCCAGGGCACGTGCGGGCGCGGGGTCGGCCGACTCCAGGATTTCCGCATAGACCTTGGCCAGCATGCCGCCATAGGTCAGTCCCAGGGCCAGCACGCCAGCGGCCGGCCCCAAGCCGAAGACGCGCACGAAGACCAGGGCCCAGACCAGCTCGGGCACGCCGCGCAGGATGGTGAGCAGGCCGCGCGTGACGGGATTGAGCGCCCGCCGCTCGCGCGCGGCGCCCGTGACCAGGTAGGCCAGCGGCACGGCCAGCACAAAGGCGAGGGCCATGCCGGCCGTGGCAATGGCCAGGGTCTCCAGCGTGGCGCGGCCCAGGTAGCCGAGGAAGTCGCGCCCGGTCTCGGGCGGCAGAAACGTGGCCAGAAAGCGGCCTATGACCTGCAGGTTGCCGGGATCGAAGAGCGCGCCCAGGCTGAAGCCCGCGCCCTGGAACAGCGGCCACAGCACGACGGCGGCCAGCACCAGGGCACCGAGGCGGCGGGGCGCGGCGGGGTCACGCAGCGCGTGCAGATCGGAACTCAACGGCATGCGGATGCGGACAGCGGTGCGGCAAAGGCGGCGGGCGCGGGTGTCCATGCAGGGCGGGAGGGATCATCGCCAGGATGCTCGGACCCATACAGCGCACGCAGGTGTTCCTGCGTGACTTCAGCCGCCGGCAGGTCGAAGGCGATGGCGCCATCGCGGATGCCCACGATGCGCGCAAAGCAGGCCAGCGCCAGGTCCATGGCATGCAGGCTGGCGACCAGGGTGGCGCCGCGCGCGGCCGCTTCGTGCACCAGCAGTTGCACGGTGGACAGGGCCAGGGCCGGGTCCAGCGCGGCCACGGGCTCGTCGGCCAGGATCAGCTCGGCCTGCTGGTAGAGCACGCGGGCGATGCCCACGCGCTGCAGCTGCCCGCCAGAGAGCTGGTCGCAGCGTGCGAACAGCTTGTCTGCCAGCTGCACGCGGGCCAGGGCCTCGCGCGCGCCAGCGGTGTCCTGTGGGTACAGCAGCGAAGCCAGCGCCTTCCAGGCCGGCCACCGGCCCAGCCGCCCGGCCAGCACGGCCGTGACCACGCGCTGGCGCGGCGGGATGGGCGGCGCCTGGTGCACCGTGCCGATGCGCGCGCGCAGCAGCCGGGGAGCCCCCGCGCTGGACGCAGGCACCTCGTTGCCCAGCACGCTGCGCCGGCCCTGGCTGGGCGCCAGCGCCGTGCCGATGACGGACAGCAGCGTGGTCTTGCCCGCGCCCGAGGGGCCGATCAGCGCAATGGCCTCGCCCTGGCGTGCGGCCAGCGTCACGCCGCGCAGCGCAATGCCGCCGCCGGCGTGGGTCAGGCCCACGCCTTGCAGTTCAAAGCTCATGGATTGCGCCTGCTGCGGCTTACTTGAGCAGGCCGGCCGACTTGGCGGCGGCCTCGATGCCTTCGTAGTTCGAGGCCTGGGTGGGCACGAAGCGCGCGGCGCGCTGCAGCTCCAGGATGGCCTTGTGCTCGGGCTTGGCCGGGTCCAGCGCCAGGAAGGCGTCGGTCAGCTTCTTGACCAGGGCCGGGTCCAGGTCGCCGCGCACGGTCCAGTTGTAGTCGAAGTAGGGCGGCGTGGTGGCGAACACGCGCACCTTGCTGGTATCGACCTTCTTGCTCTCCACCAGCTTGTCCCAGACCGATGCGTTGAGCACGCCGGCCTCGGCCTTGCCTGCGGCCACGAAGGCCACGGTGGCGTCATGCGCGCCGGAGAAGGCTACGGTCTTGAAGTCCTTCTCGGGGTTGATGCCGTCCTGCTGCAGGAAAAAGCGCGGCATCAGGCTGCCCGAGGTGGACGAGGGCGCGCCAAAGGCAAAGCTCTTGCCCTTGAGGTCGGCCAGGGTCTTGATGGCGGGGTTGGCCGTGATGAACTTCGAGGTGAACTTGGCGTCTTCCTCGCGCTGCACGATGGGGATGGCCGTGCCGTTGGTGCGGATCTTGGCCTGCACGAAGGTGAAGCCGCCCAGCCAGGCCAGGTCCAGCTTGCGCGTGGCCAGCGACTCGACCACGGCGGCGTAGTCGGTCACGGGCGTGAACACCACCTTCATGCCGGTCTGGGCCGAGAGGTACTTGCCCAGCGGCTCGAACTTGCGCTGCAGCTCGGTGGGAGCTTCATCCGGGATGGCCGAGACGCGCAGCACGGCGGGTTCGGCTGCCAGCGCGGGCAGGCTGGACAGGGTGGAGGCGGCCAGCACGCAGGCAGCCGCCTGGCGCAGCGCCGAGCGGCGCGCAGGAATGTGGTTCATGGATGGGCTCCGTTCAATCAGCCACCGCCGTCCGGATACACGGCGGTTTAATGGGCGCCCGGGATGACCGGGCGCCGAAGGTACAAGGGCGGTACACCGACCGCTGAGGCTGCATTGTAGGGAGCGGGCTTTTCCGTTGGGGACGTCAGGCATGAGCGCCGGACCTGCGGGCACAGCGCTGCCGCCGATCTTTTTCCCGCGTGCGCTGCGTTTGTGCACCGCCCGGGGGCCTTGCCTGGCCGGGGACTTGAGCATGCGTTGCACCGAAACATCCATGATTGGTCTGACCAATAAACATCGTGGTGCATTATCTGCACTCTTTTAGGTGTTTACCCTGTTCATCTGCCCACTTGAAAGCTCTGAGAATCGCACCACTTCGCGCAATGGTCTGAATTTTGGTTTAATTGGTTGGACCAATTTGCCAATGGCCCACAAGGCGCCAGCGCGGGGAACACTCCCGGTCACCGTTGCAGCCAGCCAGCAGACATCCTGTGCGGATCGCACCGCATGCCAACGCTGCAACGAGAGGGAGTGGCCGACAAGGGGCGCTTACCGCGCCCTCCCCATCATCTAGAGACACGGTCATGCAAACCATCTGGCAGCAGAACTACGATCCCGCCGGGAACATCTGGATCTCGGCGCTGATCGCGCTGATTCCCATCATCTTTTTCTTCCTGGCGCTGACCAGGTTCCGTCTCAAGGGCTACCAGGCGGGCACCGTCACCGTGGCGCTGGCGCTGGGCGTGGCGCTGCTGTTCTACAAGATGCCCGTGAGCGCGGCACTGGCCTCGGCCGTGTACGGCTTCTTCTACGGCCTGTGGCCCATTGCCTGGATCATCGTGGCGGCCGTGTTCCTCTACAAGATCTCGGTCAAGACAGGGCAGTTCGACGTGATCCGCTCGTCCATCCTGTCGGTCACGCCCGACCAGCGGCTGCAGCTCATCCTGGTGGGCTTTTGCTTCGGCGCCTTCCTGGAGGGCGCGGCCGGCTTCGGCGCGCCCGTGGCCATCACGGCCGCGCTGCTGGTGGGCCTGGGCTTCAAGCCGCTGTACGCGGCCGGGCTGTGCCTGATCGCCAACACGGCGCCCGTGGCCTTCGGCGCCATGGGCATTCCCATCATCGTGGCGGGGCAGGTCTCGGGCGTGGATGCATTCGCCATCGGCCAGATGGCCGGCCGCCAGCTGCCCTTCATGACGGTGCTCGTGCTGTTCTGGCTGATGGCCATCATGGACGGCTGGCGCGGCGTCAAGGAAACCTGGCCTGCCGTGCTGGTGGGCGGCGGCTCCTTCGCCGTGGTGCAGTTCCTCACGGCCAACTACATCGGCCCCGAGCTGCCGGACATCACTTCGGCCATCGTCTCCCTGGTGGCGCTGACGCTGTTCCTCAAGGTCTGGCAACCCAAGCGCATCTTCCGTTTCGACACGGAAGGCGAGGGCGGCAAGGCTGCGGCAGTTGCAGCACCGGCCATCACCTCCGGTGCACCGCTGACAGCAGGCGCCGTCATCAAGGCCTGGTCGCCCTTCATCATCCTCACGGCCATGGTGACGATCTGGAGCATCAAGCCCTTCAAGGCGCTGTTCGCCGCAGGCGGGCCGCTGGCCTCCACCGTCATCAACATCCCCGTGCCCTTCCTGCACAACCTGGTGGAGAAGACGCCGCCCGTCGTGGCCGCCGCTGCGCCCTACGGCGCGGTCTACACCTTCAACTGGCTGCTGGCCACCGGCACGGCCATCCTGATCGCGGCGCTGATCACCATCACCTTCACGCGCCTGTCTCCCGCCAAGGCCGTGGCCACGCTGGGCGAGACCTTCAAGGAACTGGCCGTGCCGATCTACTCCATCGGCATGGTGCTGGCCTTCGCCTTCGTGGCCAACTACTCGGGCCTGTCGGCCACGCTGGCCCTGGCGCTGGCACACACGGGCCAGGCGTTCACATTCTTCTCGCCCTTCCTGGGCTGGATCGGCGTGTTCCTCACGGGCTCGGACACCTCGGCCAACGCGCTGTTCGCCGCGCTGCAGGCCACCACGGCGCAGCAGCTGGGCCTGCCCCAGGTGCTCACGGTGGCGGCCAACACCACGGGCGGCGTGACGGGCAAGATGATCTCGCCCCAGTCCATCGCCATTGCCTGCGCGGCCGTGGGCCTGGCAGGCCGCGAGTCGGACCTGTTCCGCTTCACGGTCAAGCACAGCCTGATGTTCGCCGTGATCATCGGGGTGATCACGACGCTGCAAGCCTATGTGTTTACGTGGATGATTCCTGGTCACTGAAAACACCAGAGAGTTCCCCCATGCGCGTTGCCGATCAAGTTGTCGAGAAATTGCTTGCCCTGGTGCAGGCCAGCGGAGTGCAGCCCGGACAGCGGCTGCCCGCGGAACGGCAACTGGCGGCCGAGCTGGGTGTCTCGCGCACCTCGGTGCGCGAGGCCATACAGAAACTCACCAGCCAGGGCGTGCTGGTGGCGCGGCGCGGCGATGGCACTTACCTGCAGGAGCCGGCGCCGGCTGCCGAGCCTGCGGACTGGCTCAAGGACGCCATGCGGCCGCTGGCCGGCCTGATGGAGTCCGACTCCCACTACCGCTATGACGTGCTGGAAACCCGCCATGCGCTGGAGACCAGCACGGCCTGGCTGGCCGCCCAGCGCGCCACGGAGCGCGACAAGGACCATATCCAGCGCTGCTTCGAGGTGATGATCCAGCACCAGCAAAGCGGCCACGCCGAGCTGGCGGCGCGTGCCGACGCGCAGTTCCACCTGGCCATTGCCGAGGCCTCGCACAACCTGGTGCTGGTGCAGGTCATGCACAGCCTGTTCACCGTGGTGCTGTCCACGGTGGAGCGCAACCGCCATGACATGTTCCGCCTCAGCGCGCCCCAGACCCTGCAGGAGCTGACCGTGCAGCACCAGAGCCTGATGCAGGCCATCCTGGACGGCGACCCGCAGCGCGCCCGCGAATGCATCGGCGAGCACCTGGAGCATGTGCGCACCACCATCCAGCGCCTGGACGAGGATCGCGCGCGGCGCGAGCGCTCCATGCGGCTGCCTCTGGACGCCGCGCCTGCGCTGCTGCCCACTTCAGACCTGATACGAAAGACATGAGACACCCATCATGATCATCTCCTCCACCTCCGACTACCGTGCGGCGGCGCAAAAGCGCTTGCCGCCTTTCCTGTTCCACTACATCGACGGCGGCGCCTATGCCGAGCAGACGCTGCGCCGCAACGTGGAAGACCTGGCCGCCGTGGCGCTGCGCCAGCGCGTGCTCAAGGACATGAGCCGGCTGGACACCAGCATCGAGCTGTTCGGCGAGAAGCTGTCCATCCCCGTGGCGCTGTCGCCCGTGGGCCTGACGGGCATGTACCGCCGCCGTGGCGAGGTGCAGGCCGCACGCGCGGCCGACGCCCATGGCATTCCTTTCACCATGTCCACGGTCTCGGTCTGCCCCATCGAAGAGGTGGCGCCCAAGATCAAGCGCCCCATGTGGTTCCAGCTCTATGTGCTCAAGGACCGGGGCTTCATGCAGAACGCGCTGGAGCGCGCCCAGGCGGCCGGCTGCTCCACCCTGGTCTTCACCGTGGACATGCCCGTGCCCGGCGCGCGCTACCGCGATGCGCATTCGGGCATGAGCGGCCCGAATGCCGCCATGCGCCGCTACTGGCAGTCGGTCACGCATCCGGCCTGGTCCATGGACGTGGGCCTGCTGGGCCGCCCGCATGACCTGGGCAACATCTCGGCCTACCGGGGCAGCCCCACGGGCCTGGCCGACTACATCGGCTGGCTGGGCGCCAATTTCGATCCCTCCATCTCCTGGAAGGATCTCGAATGGATACGCGCCTTCTGGAAGGGGCCCATGGTCATCAAGGGCATCCTGGACCCTGAGGACGCCAAGGACGCCGTGCGCTTTGGCGCCGACGGCATCATCGTCTCCAACCATGGCGGCCGCCAGCTCGACGGCGTGCTGTCCTCGGCCCGCGCGCTGCCTGCCATTGCCGATGCGGTCAAGGGCCAGATCAAGATCCTGGCCGACTCCGGCATCCGCAACGGCCTGGACGTGGTGCGCGCCATCGCCCTGGGCGCCGACTGCGCCATGATCGGCCGCGCCTTCATCTACGCCCTGGCCACCTCCGGCGAGGCGGGCGTCAAGCACCTGCTGGAACTATTGGAAAAGGAAATGCGCGTGGCCATGACGCTGACCAGCGTGAGCAAGGTATCCGACATCACCGGCGACCTGCTGGTGCGCCAGCCATGAGCGCGCTGCAGACCCCGGTCGTCTCCCGCGAGGCCCTGCTGCTGCAGTTGCGCGAAGCCGTGGGCGCCGCCCATGTGCTCACCGACGACCAGGCCACGCGCCGCTTCCGCAAGGGCCACCGCACGGGCGAAGGGCCGGTGCTGGCCGTGGTGCGGCCCGCGACGCTGCTGGAGCAGTGGAAGGTGGTGCAGGCCGCCGTGGCGGCCGGGCGCATCGTCATCATGCAGGCCGCTAACACGGGCCTGACGGGCGGCTCCACGCCCGACGGCGCGGACTACGACCGCGAGATCGTGCTCATCAACACCTTGCGCATCACCGGCGTGCAGGTCATTGGCGGCGGCGCCCAGGTGGTCTGCCTGCCCGGCGCCACGCTGGACCGGCTGGAGCAGGCGCTGGCACCGCTGGGGCGCGAGCCGCATTCGGTGATCGGCTCGTCGTGCATCGGCGCCTCGGTGCTGGGCGGCATCTGCAACAACTCGGGCGGTGCCCTGGTGCGGCGCGGCCCGGCTTACACCGAGCTGGCGCTGTACGCGCGCGTCTGCGACGACGGCTCGCTGGAACTCGTCAACCACCTGGGCATCGCCCTGGGCCGCACGCCCGAGGAAATCCTCACGCGGCTGCAAAACGGCGACTACACCGAAGCCGACATCGCCCATGATGCGCAGCGCGCCGCCTCCGACCCGCGCTATGCCGAGGCCGTGCGCGCCGTGGACGAGGACACGCCCGCGCGCTTCAACGCCGACTCCTCGCGCCTGTTCGAAGCCTCGGGCTCGGCCGGCAAGCTGTGCCTGTTCGCCGTGCGGCTGGACACCTTCCCCAAGGAGCCCAGCACCGTCTTCTATATAGGCAGCAATGCGCCTGACGACCTCACGGCCGTGCGCCGCGAGCTGCTGACCGCGCTGCCGCGCCTGCCGATCGCGGGCGAGTATATCCACCGCACGGCCTATGACATCGGCGAGAAATACGGCAAGGACACCTTCCTGCTGATCGACCGCTTCGGCACGGCCAGGGTGCCGGCCGCCTTCGCCCTCAAGAGCCGCGTGGACGGCTTCTTCGAGCGCTTCGGCCTGCGCGGCGTCACCGACCGCGTGATCCAGGCGCTGACCAACCTGCTGCCCAGCCACCTGCCCGCGCGCATGCGCCAGTGGCGTGACCGCTACGAGCACCATTTGCTGGTGCGCGTGTCCAACGACACGGCCGAGGCCACGCGCAACTTCCTCACGCGGCACTTCAGCGGCAGCACCACGGGCGGCTGGTTCGAGTGCGATGCCGACGAGGGGCGCAAGGCCTTCCTGCACCGCTTCGCCATCGCGGGCGCGGCCATCCGCTACCGCGCGGTGCACCGCGCCCGGGTGGAGGACATCGTCGCCCTCGATGTCGCCCTGCGCCGCAACGACCGCGAATGGGTGGAGCAGCTGCCTGCCGAGGTCGAGCGCGACATGGTCCACAAGCTCTACTACGGCCACTTCTTCTGCCATGTCTTCCACCAGGACTACATCGTCAAGAAGGGCGTGGACCCGCTGGCCATGGAGCACCGCATGTGGGAACTGCTGGACGCGCGCCGCGCCGAGTACCCGGCCGAGCACAACGTGGGCCACCTGTACGTGGCCAAGCCCGCGCTGGCGGGCTTCTACCGTGAGCTGGACCCCACCAACACCTTCAACCCCGGCATAGGCCACACCTCGCGCAAGCTGGGCTGGGAGGAATGCTGCGACCGGCCAGGGGGATGGCCCAAGGGGTATTCGGAGGCCTCCTGAAGCCAGGTGCAGGCGGGCCAGGGAGCGGCCCGCCGTATCCGACTCACAGATTGATGAACACCGACTTGGTCTCCAGATAGGCATCCAGCGCGGTGCGGCCCATGTCGCGGCCCATGCCGGACTGCTTGTAGCCGCCGAAGGGCATGCCCGGGTCCAGGGTGCTGTGGCAGTTGACCCAGACCGTGCCGGACTGGATCTTGGGGATCAGCCGGTGGACCTTGGACAGGTTGTTGGACCAGATGCTGGCCCCCAGGCCGTAGGGCGTGTCGTTGGCCCAGGCGGCGACTTCGTCGAGGTCGTCATAGGGCATGGCCACGAGCACGGGGCCGAAGATTTCCTCGCGGGCCACGCGGTGGTCGTGCTGCACGCCGGTCATCACCGTGGGCTGCACGAAGTAGCCGCGCTGGCCTGCGCGGGCGCCGCCCGTCACCACTTCGGCACCCTGGCTGCGGCCTATGTCGATGTAGCTGCAGACGCGCTCCATCTGCTCCTGCGAGACCAGCGGGCCCATCTGCGCGCTGGGGTCCAGGCCATGGCCCAGGGTGAGCTGGGCGGCCTGGTCGGCCACGTCGGCCACCACGCGGTCGAACATGCTCTTGTGCACGTACAGGCGCGAGCCCGCGCAGCAGACCTGGCCGTGGTTGAAGAAGATGGCATTGGCTGCACCCGCCGCAGCCGTGGCCGGGTCGCAGTCGTCCAGCACGATGACGGGGGACTTGCCGCCCAGCTCCAGCGTGATGCGCGTCATGTTGTCCATGCAGGCATGGCCGATGAGCTTGCCCACCTCGGTAGAGCCCGTGAAGCTGACCTTGTTGACCAGCGGGTGCGAGACCAGGGGCGCACCCGTGCCGGGGCCGTCGCCCGTGACCACGTTGAACACGCCGGGCGGAAAACCCGCTTCCTGGATCAGCTCGGCCAGCATCAGCGCGGTCAGCGGCGTCTGCTCGGCGGGCTTGAGCACCAGGGTGCAGCCGGCGGCCAGCGCGGGCGCCAGCTTCCAGGTGGCCATGAGCAGGGGGAAGTTCCAGGGCACGACGGCGGCGACCACGCCCACGGGCTCGCGCCGGGTGTAGGTGAACATCTGGGCCTCGGGCGCGAAGGGCACGGAGTGCTCGTGCGTCATGCCTTCGATCTTGGTGGCCCAGCCGGCCATGTAGCGGATGGAGTCGATGGCCATGGCGATGTCCACGGCGCGCGCAATGGCGGCGGACTTGCCGTTGTCCAGCGATTCGACCTCGGCCAGGGCCTGGGCATGGGTCTCCATGAGGTCGGCCAGGCGCAGCATCAGGCGCTCGCGCTCCACGGGGCGCATGCGGCCCCAGGGGCCCAGGTGCAGCGCGCGGTGCGCGGCGCGCACGGCCAGGTCCACGTCGGCCGGGCCGGCGCTGGCGACTTCGGCGATCACGGCCTCGGTGGCCGGGTTGACGGTGGACAGGCGCTGGCCGGTCTGGGCCGCCACCCATTGGCCGTCGATGAAGAGGTCGTGCGTACCCCGGTTGAGGAAGGCGCTGGCGCGCTCGGTGATCTGGTGCTGGATGTCGCTGAGGTTCATGGTGTGCTCCTTGGTGGTGGACAGGGGACAGGGGGTGTGGATTCAGAAAACCTGCAGCAGGCGCAGGTTGATGCGGGCGTTCTCCTTGAAGCCCTGGCGCACATGCAGATCGCGGCCCACGGTGGCCAGCAACTGCGTCTTGGGCGCGACAAAGACCGCGCCGCCGAATGAGACCTTGGTGGTGGACTGGCGGTCGCTTTGCGCCACGCCGTTGACCTGTGTCTCGCCGCCCGTCAGGTGCGACAGGCCCAGGCGCAGGTCCGAGGTGTCCGACAGGTGGTAGCGCAGCAGGCCCTGGAACTGGAACTGCGCCTTTTGCTTGAGCGTGGCGCTGTGGGCGCCGAAGTCGTCGTTCTTGCCGAAGACGGTGACATCGGCCGCCAGGTCCATGGTCACGCTCTTGCCCAGCGGCTTGATCCAGCCGGCCTGCAGGGCCGCCTTCCAGCGGTTCTCGCCCAGGCTCAGCGGGTCGTTGCGGCTGTACTGGCCCGTGGGCAGCCAGACAAAGGGGGTGATGCCGAAGTGCTCCTTGTCGCCGGGCTTGGTCAGCCACAGGGTGGCGGCCAGCATCAGGTCGCCCACGCCGGTATTGCTGCCCATGGCCGCGATATCGCGCGAGGCCGACAGGCGCCCGAAGGGCAGCAGGAACTGCGGGTCGATCACATAGTCGCCCAGCTTCATGAAGTGCACGCCGCGCGCAATGCCGATGTCCGAGGTCAGCTTCGGCCGTATCGGCGCCTGCTCGCCATTGGCATAGAGGCTGTCGCGCGTGGCGTGCTGGTAATAGACCATGCCCAGTGTGGTGCCCGGAGGCAGGGCGGTGTAGTCGCCTGCGTCGATGTCGACGGCCTGGGCGTGGAAGCTGGCGCAGGCGGCCATGGCCGCCAGGGCCAGGGATGCGCGTTGACGGGGGATGGATCGCATGGTGGGATTCCTGTCGGGGGTTTTTCAGGCAAAGGCCGTCCCTGGCCTGCTGCAGGGCAGCAGGGCCGGGGAGGTGCCTGTGAGGGTTGTGGGGGAGAGAGAGAAAGCGGGGCGGGAGCCGCTTACTTGGGCCGCACCGCGTCGGCCGTGCCCTGGATGAAGGCCTTGATCTTTTCCACGTCTTCCATGCTCAGCTTGCCCGTGAAGTCCGGCATGCCGCGCGACATGGCCGGGCCCTTGAAGATGAACTTGTCCAGGTGCTCGATATAGGCCGGGTCCAGGTATCCCAGGTTGGGCAGGTTGCCGCCCCGGTCCACGCCGGGCACGCCGTGGCAGAAGGCGCAGTTGCTGACATACAGGGCCGTGCCTTCGGCCACCAGGCTCTTGTCGTAGGGCACGCCCTGCAGCAGCTTGCCCTGCTGGTAGGCGACGAAGGCAGGCGCCTCGGCCTTGCCGTCCAGCGCGAAGGTGTAGACCGTGCCCGGGCCCTTGCGCTCGGTGTGGCGCGCGGCCAGGCCGTAGACGCCGCCCCAGCCCACGGCGATGGAGACGTACTGCCGGCCATCGACCTCATAGGTGATGGGTGCGGCCACCACGCCCGTGCCTGTGGGCTTTTCCCAGAGCTTCTTGCCGTTGCGCGCGTCATAGGCCACGAAGCGGCCGTCGGCCGTGCCCTGGAACACCAGGTTGCCCGCCGTGGCCAGCGTGCCGCCGTTCCAGGGCGAGGCATGCTCCACGCGCCAGCGCTCCTTTTGCGCCACCGGGTCCCAGGCAATCAGGCGGCCGAAGGGCGTGCTCTTGGGCGGCTCCATGTTGACCAGCGTGGCCGTATTCCAGCCGATGTTGCTGTGCGGCTCGGGCAGGGAGCCACCGTTGAACTTCCAGTTCTTGTTGTCCTGCAGGGTCAGCGGCACATGCTGGGCCGGCAGGTAGGCCAGGCCCGTGTCGGGGCTGTAGGACATGGAGTGCCAGTTGTGCGCGCCGAAGGGGCTGGGGATCACGTCGCGCGCGCGGTCGCCGCTGCGCGCAATCGGCGTCTCGATGGGCCGGCCCTTGGCGTCGTAGCCGCTGGCCCAGTTCACATCGACGAAGTTCTTGGCCGAGATGAACTGGCCGTTGGTGCGGTCGATCACGAAGAAGAAGCCGTTCTTGGGCGCATGCAGGATGACCTTGCGCGGCTTGCCGCCCACCTTGATGTCGGCCAGCACCATGGGCTGGGTGGAGGTGAAGTCCCAGCTGTCGCCCGGTGTTTCCTGGTAGTGCCAGACGTACTCGCCCGTATCGGGGTTCAGCGCCACGATGCTGGCCAGGTACAGGTTGTCGCCACCGGCCGGGCTGCGCTTGGCTTGCGCCCAGGGCGAGCCGTTGCCCGTGCCGATGTACATGAGGTTGAGCTCGGGGTCATAGGCCATGGTGTCCCAGGCCGTGCCGCCGCCACCGGCCTCCCACCACTTGCCGGCCGGGTCCCAGGTCTTGGCGGCGCGGGCCATGGCCTCGTTCTCGAACGGCTTGGACGGATCGCCGGGCACGGTGAACCAGCGCCACTGCTGCGCGCCGGTCTCGGCGTCATAGGCCGTGACATAGCCGCGCACGCCGTACTCGGCGCCGCCGTTTCCGATCAGCACCTTGCCCTTGATGACGCGCGGCGCGCCCGTGATGGTGTACGAGTAGGCGCGGTCGATGATGGTGTCCTGCTCCCAGACCTTCTGGCCCGTGGCCGCGTCCAGCGCCACCAGGCGGCCATCGAAGGCGCCCACATACACCCTGCCCTTGTAGACCGCCACGCCCCGGTTGACCACGTCGCAGCAGCCCTTGAAGCCGTTGGCACGGTCCACGCCGGGGTCGTAGCTCCACAGGCGCTTGCCGGTGCGCACGTCCACCGCATGCACCACGCTCCAGCTGGCCGTGACGTACATGATTCCATCGACCACCACGGGCGTGGACTCCACGCCGCGCGTGGATTCCAGGTCATACGACCAGACCAGGCCCAGCCGCTTCACATTGGCCGTGTCCAGCTGCCTGAGTTTGGAAAAGCGCGTCTCGCTGTAGTCCATGCCGTAGCTGGGCCAGTCCTTGGAGCTGCGTGCGTTGTCGCGGATGCTCTGCGAGTCGATGCGCGAGGTGACGGCGCGTATGTGCTCGGGCGAGCCTTTGCTTGGCAGGCCTGCCTGCGCCAGCGCGGCGCCCGGCAGGGCCAGCACCAGGCCGGCGGCCAGCAGCGTGGAGGAAAGCACGTGGGTCTTCATGTTGTCTCGTCTCCTGTGTGGTTTGTTTTTGCGTGCATGGCGCTGGGGGCAAGGGCACCATGTGGGAGACGATAAAAAAAGCGACCTCGGGTCACAACATTCGGATTTACCCGGGGGCGGATCTGTACCGCGATGGAACAGGTTTGTGTCGGTTTTTCGTGGGCTGGTTTTTTGACCCTGCCGGGTGGTTGTTTTTCGAGGCCGGGTCTCGGCCCGGCAGCCGACCTACCTTCTTTTGCTTCGCCAAAAGAACGTAGGCCAAGAAAAGGCGACCCCACTGCCCGCGACCCCTTCGCTGCGCTGCGGGGCAACCTGCGTTGAACGGGATGCCGGGTGCGCCGTGAAACTCGTTACGCGCTGCGCGCTTCACTCAAACATCACGGCGAGTCAGATGACGAAGCAGCCCTGTCCTTCGGCAGGGCTGCCACCCCGCATCCCGTTCAACGCAGGCGCAGTCAGAGGGGCAGGGCCGGAACATCCAATACCGGGCGCGGCCGGCCTCTGAAAGCCGCCGCGCAGCGGAATCAAAAAATCGCCCGAAGGCTCAATAAATCAGCAAATCAACGACCCATACATGAAAACCTAGAACGTCCGGCTGACCGTCACCCCGGCCGACAGCCCGCGTCCCGCACCCGGCTCGAAGTACCGCTGGTTGCCCTCGTTGACGATGACCGACCCTGCAAAGCGCCGTTCGAACAGGTTGTCCAGGCGCACAAAGGTCTGGGCGCTCCACTGCTGCCATTGCCGTGACCAGCGCAGGCTGGAGCCCCAGACGGTGTAGCCGGCCGCGCGGTCGGTGTTGCGGTCGTTCACGGCCACGGGGCCGCTGTGCAGCATGTCCACGGTCCAGGTCCATTGCGGCGACAGCTGCCAGGCCAGCTCGCTCCACAGGCGGCGCGGCGCGGTGCCGGCCAGGCGCGCGCCGGCATCCACCGGGGCGGTGGGCGTGGTGCAGGGCGTGGCCTCGCAGGTCAGGAAGCTGTCGCGGTAGCGGGCCTGCAGCAGGGTCAGGGCGGTGCTGGCCGTGAGCGGCCCCCATTGGGCATTGCCCGAGAATTCCAGCCCCCGGCGCAGCGTGCGGCCTGCGTTCTGGTAGGTGGCGCGCCCGCCCGTGTTGGACAGCACGGTGAGTTCGCGCTGGGTATGGGTCTCGAACAGCGTGAGGTTCCAGCCCGCGTTGCCGTGGCGCCCGCGCAGGCCGACCTCAACGGTGTTGTGGGCGCTGGCGGCCAGGCCGGTGTTCAGGCCGCTGTTCATGCCATTTTGGCCACCGGGCCGGTAGGCCACTTCGTTGAGCGTGGGCGTTTCCATGCCCCGGCCCACCGATGCGTGCGCCACCAGGTCCGGCAGCAGGTTCACGCGCAGGCCCAGCGAGGGCAGCCAGCCGCGCCAGGCCATGCTGCCGCTGTCGTCGCCATTGCCGGCTGCGATGTAGTGGTCCTCGGAGCGGTAGCGCACGCGCGCCTGGCGCAGGCCGGCGCTCAGGGCCAGGCTCTGCGTGCTCCACTCGGCCTGCAGGTAGGGGTCGGCGGAGCGCGCCTGGTTGCGTTCGTCGCGGCGCAGCCGGCCCTGCACGCCGAGCTGGCTGCCGATGAAGTTCTCGTAGCCGCGCCGGGTCTCGCCCTGCCAGTCGTAGGCCAGGCCCGCCGACCAGTCCAGCCGGCCGCCGGCCACATCCTCATGGGTGCTGCGCCAGCGCAGGTTCATGCCTGCGTAGTCGCGGTCCAGGTCGATCACGCCGCCTGAATGCGAGGGCGGCGCCTGCGTCGCCACGGGAATGGACTGGTACTGCAGCACGGAGCGCGTACCCGCATAGGCCATGAGTTCCAGGCGCTGGCCCGCGCCGAACTGGTGCTGCCAGGCGGCGCCCAGCTGGCGCTGGCGCACGCTTTTGCGCGTGTTGAAACGCAGCGCGCTGGCCGTGGTCTGGCCGGGGTCGGCCTCGAACTCGGCGCGTGTCAGGCCCAGCGGGTCCTGGGCGCTGGCGCGCTGCTCCTGGTACTGCAGCAGCCACTGGTCGTCGCCCTGCTTGCGTGACAGCTTCATGTGGGCCGTGCTGCGGTCGGCGGCCGACTGGGGGCGCATGCCGTCGGTGGCGAAGCGCTCGATGTGGATGGCATAGCGCCATGGGGCGGAGCCGCCATCCGCCTGGTCCGGCTTTCCGCCCCCGATCGTGCCGCGCAGCTGGGTGGACAGGCGCCACAGACCGTCCGGCCCCACGGCCATGCCGCTGCGCCACAGGCCCGGTTCCTCGCCATCTTCGGTGTAGAGCAGCAGCGCACCGCCTGCGCTGTTGCCGTAGAGCACGGCGGCCGGGCCGCGCACCACGTCCAGGCGCGCGGCGTTGCCCAGCGTGAAGTTGGCGGCCTGGCCCTGGCCGTCGGGCGCGCCTGCCGGAATGCCGTCCACGTACAGGCGCAGCCCGCGCACGCCAAAGGTGGAGCGCGCACCGAAGCCGCGCACCGAGATCTGCAGGTCCTGGGCGAAGTTCTGGCGGTTCAGCACCACCAGGCCCGGCACGCGCGCCAGGCTCTCGGACAGGTTGATCTGCATCTGCCCGTCTCGCAGCACGGCGCCTTCCACGCTGTCGATGGCGGCCGTGGCACGCCACAGGTCGGGGCCGGCACCGGGCTGGCTGGCCGTGATGACCACGGGGGCGAGCAGGGCCTCGCTGGAGTCCTGCGCTGCGTTTGCCGCGTGGGCGGGCAGGGCGTGCAGCGTACAGGCCAGTGCGGCGCCCAGGGTGGACAGGGCGGGCCGGGTGTGTCTTGTGCTGTGTGGGGAGCGTGTCATTGCGGGCGGGCCTGTGGCGATGCCCGAGGTTACCGAGCCCGGGAACCTGTTCCAACACGGGTGATTTCCCTAGTGCTGTCCTGTGCCGTGGCGGAACAACAATCGCGGCAGTTTTGATGTCCGTCATGCAACAGCCGCCTCCCGCCCCACTGCCCTCCAACCCCTTCTATGCCACGCGCCAGGACCGGGTGGCGCTGGCGCGCGAGCGCTATTTCGAGCGTGGCGAGCGCCCCTCGGGCCTGGTGTCCGAGCCCGTGCTGCAGTCCTGGACGCGCTGCCTGGGCGCCAGCCGCAGCCCCGACGAGAAGATCAGCTTCGACCCGGTCAGCAAGATCCGCACGGCCACCTTGCTGACCCACAACCGCGCGCTGATCGAGGCGGCGCGCGACCCCATCGCCGAACTCGAGACCGTGATCGCGGGCAGCCAGGCGCGCGCCATGCTGACCTGCAGCGAGGGCGTGGTGCTGATGGCCTCGCGCCCCACGCCGGGCGACGGCCCGCTGCTGCTGACGGCCGCACGCGTGGGCGTGAACATCGCCGAGGATGCCGTGGGCACGGGCGCACCCGGCGTGGCCGTGCGCACGGGCGAGGTCTGCCATGTGCGTGGCGGCGAGCATTTCTTTCGCTGCCTGGCCTCGCTGCACTGCGCGGCCGCGCCCGTGCGCGACGCCAGCGGGCGCACCGTGGCCATGCTGGACCTGAGCAGCGAGGCGGGCCCCTTTCGCTTCGATGCGGGCGCCATGGCCCACATGTACGCCACCTGCATCGAGAACCGGCTGCTGGTGGGCGCTGCCCGCATGCACCTGCTGCTGCGCTTCCAGTCCAGCCGCAGCATGTTCGGCACGCCGCTGGAAGGGCTGGCCGCCGTGGATGGCGACGGCATGGTGCGCTGGTTCAACGGCGTGGGTGCCCAGTTGTTCGACTGCCCGCGCAGGCCCGCCGAAGGGCTTGCGGCCGAAGAGGTCTTCGGCCTGGGCCTGAACCAGTTGCTGGAGCTGGCCCACCACGGCCAGGCGCGCCCGCAGATGCTGCCCACGGGGCTGACGCTGTGGATGGAGGCGAGGCTGGATGAGGCATCTTCCCAGGTCGAGGAGGTGCTGCCGGCCATCGAGGCCCTGCCACCGCCCGCCGAGGCGCCGTCCGAGGCACCGTCCTCCCTGGGCGAGGCCAGCCGCGAGCTGATCGAGCAGGCCCTGGCCCGCTGCCAGGGCAATATCTCGCAGGCTGCCCGCATGCTGGGCGTCTCGCGCGGGCTGCTGTACCGGCGCCTGCGCGAATGGGGCAGGGCCTAGGCCGTCTGGCCTATGCCGGCACGGCGGCCAGCGCGCCGCGCATCCATTCGATGAAGACCCCCGCCTGTGCCGGCAGCGCACGCCCTGCAGCTGGCACGGCGCGCAGGCCGCCCTCGAAGGGTACGAAGCCATGGGGCGCCACCAGCAGCCCCTCCTTGAGCTCGCGTGCGATCAGCCGCTGCTCCACCAGGGCAACGCCCAGGCCCGACAGTGCCGCCTCTATGCACAGGTGGGTGTGCGGGAACGCCAGCGTCTCGCCCAGGGCCACGGGCTGGCCCGTGAGGGCTTCCCACTGGTTCCAGGCGCTGGCCGTGTACTCATGTGCAATGCGCGCGCGATTGGCGGGCCGGCGCCGGGCATAGGCCGGCGTGCAGACGGCGCCGAAGTGCACGGGCGCCAGTTCGATGGCGCGGCGGCGGTCGGCCTCGGCGTAGGTGGACAGGTCCCAGGCAATGATCAGGTCGGCGCCCTCGTGGCGCATCTCGCGTGCCGAGGTCATGGACAGGCGGATGCGGATATGCGGGTGGCTGCGGTAGAACACCGCCAGCTGCGGCACCAGCCAGCGCATGGCAAAGGTGGCGCTGCAGGCCACATGCAGCCCCGGTGCCTGGGCGTCGCGCGCCAGCTGGGCATAGGCGGCCTCCAGCTGGTCGAAGGCCGTGCGCACCGAGGCATGGAAGGCGGCGCCGGCCTCGGTCAGGCGCAGGCCCGTGCCTTCTTTCTCGAACAGCGCCGCGCCCGCGTGCTCCTGCAGCAGGCGCAGGTGGCGGCTGATGGCACCGTGGCTGCGGCACAGTTCCTCGGCCGCGCGGGTCACCGAGCCGGTACGGGCAATGGCCTCGAAGGCGCGCAGGGCGGCCAGCGGTGGCAGTTGTCTCATGGCAATCAATTCGTCAGAAAAGCTGACGCATGGGCAGAAAAACTGCATTGTCCCGCATCGCCGTGATTTCTAGCATGGAGGCCTGTTCATTGGAGTTGTGCGGGCTTGCCAACTCCTTTGCACAGTTCAATTTATTGACGAAAAGGAGTTTCCATGCAGATCACCGATATCGCGGCCCATGAGGCGCTGGACAGCCGGGGCCACCCCACCGTGGAGGTTGAGGTCGAACTGGAGGACGGCGCGCGCGGCCTGGCCCTGGTGCCCTCGGGCGCTTCCACGGGGCGGCATGAGGCGCTGGAGCGGCGCGACGGCGATGCCTCGCGCCACCTGGGCAAGGGCGTGCTGGGGGCGGTGCAGGCCGTCAACACCGAGCTGCGCGATCTGCTGCGCGGCATGCGGGCCGACGCCCAGGGCCGCATCGACACGGCCATGATGGCGCTGGACGGCACGCCCGGCAAAAGCCGGCTGGGCGCTAACGCGCTGCTGGGCGTGTCGCTGGCCGTGGCCCGCGCGGCGGCGGCCAGCCAGCGCATGCCGCTGTGGCGGCACATGGGCGGCGCCCAGGCGCGCGTGCTGCCCGTGCCCATGATCAATGTCATCAACGGCGGCGCCCATGCCGACAATCCGCTGGACTTCCAGGAGTTCATGCTGCTGCCGGTGGGGGCGGACAGCTTCGGTGAAGCGCTGCGCATGGGCGCCGAGGTCTTTCACACGCTGCGCCATGCGCTCAAGGCCACAGGCCACAGCGTCAACGTGGGCGACGAGGGCGGCTTTGCGCCCGCCCTGCGCAGCGCGCCCGAGGCGCTGGACCACCTGATGGCCGCCATCGAGCGGGCCGGCCTGCGCCCCGGCAGGGACATCGCCCTGGCGCTGGACCCTGCGGCCAGCGAATTCCATGGCGAGGACGGCTACCGCTACGCGGGCGAGGGCCTGGTGCGCAGCCGCCAGCAGCAGGTGGACTACCTGGCGCAACTGGTGGAGCACTACCCCATCGTCTCCATCGAGGACGGCATGGCCGAGGACGATATCGAGGGCTGGCAGGCCCTGGGCCGGCGCCTGGGCGGACGCTGCCAGCTGGTGGGCGACGATGTGTTCTGCACGAACCCCGGCCTGTTCGAGGGCGGCATTGCCCGGGGCGTGGGCAACGCCATCCTGGTCAAGATCAACCAGATCGGCACGCTGACCGAGACCTGGGACGTGCTGCGCCTGGCGCATGGCGCCGGCTACGGCGTGGTGATGTCGCACCGCTCGGGCGAGACCGAGGACACCAGCATTGCCGACCTGGCCGTGGCGGCCCAGTGCGCCATGATCAAGACCGGCTCGCTGTCGCGCGCCGATCGCACGGCCAAGTACAACCGGCTGCTGCGCATCGAGCGCGAACTGGGCTCGGCCGCCGTCTATGCGGGGCGCCGTGCGCTCAAGGGCCGGGCGGGTCAGGAAGCCGTGTCGGCCGCTGCGGATGTTGCGGGTGCCCTGTAGACCAGCACCTTGAGACTGCGCTCGGCGTCGATGTCGGCGAAGGTGGCCGGATTGGCCAGGCGCTCGACGAATTCCAGCTCGGGCGCCACTTCCTGCATCTGCGATGTCAGGAACTGCGTGCCCATCTCGGGCGCGTTCAGGCACAGCAGCACATGGCCGCCGGGGCGCAGCAGGTCGGGCAGGCGGCGCATCAGGCGGGCATAGTCCTTGGTGGCGACGAAGCTGCCCTTCTGGTAGCTGGGCGGGTCCACCACGATCAGGTGGTAGGGCCCGCCGCGCGTGATCTTGCCCCAGCTGCTGAAGATGTCGTGGGCCAGGAAGCTGGCGCCCGACAGATCGTTGAGCCGGTGGTTCTGCTGGCCCGTGGCCAGCGCGCCCTGGGCCATGTCCATGTTCATCACATGGCGCGCCCCGGCCTGCAGGGCCACCACCGAAAAGGCGCAGGTATAGGCGAACAGGTTGAGCACCTTGATGCCGTGGCGGTGCTCGGGATGGTTGGCGACATGCGCGTGCACCCAGCGCCGGCCTTCGGCCATGTCCAGGAACAGGCCGTGGTTCTGGCCGCGCAGCACCTGCACGCGGTAGCGCGTGCCGGCCTCGGTGACGATGTGGGGGTCGGGCACCTCGCCGGCCATGAGCCGCGTTTCGGCGGGCGCGGCGGGCTGGCGCAGCTGGTAGACCCAGTTCAGGGGCTGGTCCGGTGCCAGTTCGCTCCAGCGCAGTGACAGCGCTGTGCCGATGGCGGCCAGGGCGTCATCGTCCAGCGGCTGGAAGCTGGTGAGCACCAGCACGGGCGGGAAGGCGTCGAGCACCAGATGCTCGCAGCCCGGGTACAGGCCGCCACGGCCGTGGAAGATGCGTTGGGCGTCGGAGGGCAGGGCCATCCGGGCGATGGCGTCGAGCAGGGCTTGCATGGGAGAGGCTGGATCTGGCAGGGGCGCCGGGTGTGCCTGGTGGAACCGTATGGGACCGTATGGTTCCAGGCAGGGGTCGACGAAAAGGTCTGCCAGTGTATGCAGTTTGGGGCCTTGCCCAGGCAAACCCGGGCAAACCTGGTTTCAGGCCCCATTCAGCGGTGCTGTGGGCAGGCTCAATGCCGCCAGCCGCGCCGCACCTCGAAGAAACTGCATTCGCCGTCGCCCAGGCCCTGCATGCCGGCCTCGGTGGCGGCGCGCGCAGCCTTCATCCAGCGGGCGAAGGCGAGCTTGGCGTCGTCGCTGATTTCTTCAGGGGGCGTGTCTTCCAGGCCCTCTACCAGGTACAGGGTTTCACTGACCTGCTCGGCGCTGCCGAGCTGGCGTTCGAGCACGCGGGCATAGCGTGCCTCGGCCTTGTTGCGTTCCTGCTCGGGCAGGTTGGGGTAGTCACACAAGGTGACGGTGAAGGCGGCTTCTTGCATGTCCATGGTTCACGAGATGAGGATGATGACTGGCGAAATATACAGTATTAACTGGCTGCACATCCAGTATTTTTCCGGTGTTTTTTTACAGTGTTATCCCGGTGGGGTCGCTACCGGGCAGCGGCTGCAGCCATGCGGCCACAATCGCCTGCAAGGAGAAAACCATCGCCATGACGAACGAATCGACCATGGGCAGCCCGGCCTGGGACCCCGAAGCCACGGGCCACGCGCTGTTTGCCACGCGCGTGGGGCCCTGCGGCGTGGCCTGGGGCGCCTGCGGCCTGGTGGCCTTTCAGTTGCCTGAGGTGGACGGCCCGGCCGCCACGCGCACGCGCATGCTGCGCGGCGTGCAATTGCGCAGACCGGGCAGCTACGCCGCAGCGGCGCGGGCCGAGGACCTGCCGGCCAGCGTGGCACAGGCCATCGCCGGCGTGCAGGTGCTCATGGCGGGCCATGGCGAATGGACTGTGGAGCCTTCCGCGCCCAGCGCGCGGCAGTTGCGTGACGGCCCGGTGCTGCCCGATCTGCGATCACGGCGCATGCTGCCCGCAGGCGAGGCACTGCCGGATCTGGCCGGGCTGGCGCTGGACTGGCACGGCGTGTCGGACTTTCACCGCCGCGTCTATGACCTGACGCGCGCCATTGCGCCCGGCCATACGCGCACCTATGGCGAGATCGCGCGCGAGTTGGGCGAGGTGGGCCTGTCGCGCGCCGTGGGACAGGCGCTGGGCCTCAACCCTTTTGCGCCCGTGATTCCCTGCCACCGCGTGCTGGCTGCCGGCGCCCAGCCGGGCGGTTTTTCGGGCGGCGGCGGCGCGCTGACCAAGCTGCGCATGCTGGAGATCGAGGGTGCGGCCTGGGGCGGCACGCGCTCGCTGTTCGGGGATTGACGGGCCGGACACGCATGTGACATGCGGCACGGCGGGGCGGCTTGCACAATCGCCGCTGCAGGCTGTTCCGCTTGGGGATGGCCGCCCTCCATTCCAACCATGACCGGAACACAAGACCCGGCGCAGGAGACAGACGAATGACTCGCAATGTGCAGCAACTTTTCGACCTCACCGGCAAGACGGCCCTGGTGACCGGCGGCTCGCGCGGCCTGGGCCTGCAGATGGCCCATGCGCTGGGCGAGGCGGGCGCCAGGATCATGCTGAGTTCGCGCAAGGCCGCCGACCTGGAGGAAGCCGCTGCCGAGCTGCAGGCCGCAGGCATCGACGCCCGCTGGATCGCCGCCGACTGCGCCAACGAGGCCGACATCGAGCGCCTGGCCGCCGAGACCCTGGAGCGCCTGGGCCAGGTGGACATCCTCATCAACAACGCAGGCGCCAGCTGGGGCGCGCCGGCCGAGGAGCACCCGGTGGCCGCCTGGGACAAGGTGATGAATCTCAACGTGCGCGGCTACTTCCTGCTGAGCCAGCAGATCGCGCGGCGCAGCATGATCCCGCGCAAGACCGGGCGCATCATCAACCTGGCCTCCATCGCAGGGCTGGGCGGCAACCCGCTGGGCATGAAGACCATTGCCTACAACACCTCCAAGGGCGCGGTCATCAACTTCACGCGCGCGCTGGCCGGCGAGTGGGGCGTGCACGGCATCAACGTCAACGCCATCTGCCCGGGCTTTTTCAAGACCAAGATGGCCAGCGTGCTGATCGAGACCCTGGGCGAGGATGAAATGAAATCCCACGCCCCGCTGCGCCGCCTGGGCGACGACGAGGACCTCAAGGGCCTGACCCTGCTGTACGCCAGCGACGCGGGCAAGCACATCACGGGCCAGTGGGTGGCCGTGGACGGCGGCGTCAGCGCCCTGGTGGGCGGTTGAGCCGCAGCGGCGCTGCTGCCGAGGTGACAGTTTTTCCCGCAGATCGGGCCGCCGCGCGCCATGGTGCCTTCGGGCGCCCTTATGCTCGCCTGCATTGCGATCTGAACTGGAGAATTTCGTGCTGGATTTTGGCCACCCCATCCCCTTCGTCGACCACCTGGGTTTCACCCTGCACCGCATGGAGGACGGGGAGTCCGAACTGCGCTTCGAGGCGCGTCCCGAGCACCTGAACACCTTTGACGTGACCCACGGCGGCGCCACCATGACCCTGCTGGACGTGACCATGGCCGTGGCAGCACGCAGCCTGCAGCGCGACATGGGCTGCGTGACCATCGAGATGAAGACCAGCTTCATGCAGCCCGCGCGCGGCCCCCTGGTGGCCAAGGGCGTGGTGCTGCACCGCACGCGTTCCATGGCCTATACCGAGGCGCGCGTGTTCGATGCCTCGGGCCGGCTGTGCAGCCATGCGACCGGAACGTTCAAGTACATGCCGCGCGTGGCCAAGCCGGCCGCCGCCGAGACAACCCTCGCCACGGACTGATCCGCACGGCGAATCTGCCAGATACCCAATGCCACACGCCAGCCCCGGCAGCACCGGGAACTGGTTCCATTGTTTGTGATGCCACCGGAGGTTTTCCCATGCCCGTGAACCAGCAGATCCTGCTCGACAACCGCCCCGAGGGCGAAGCCGTGGAAAGCAATTTCCGCCTCGCCAAGACCGAGACCCCGGCGCTGGCCGAAGGCCAGGTGCTGGTGCGCCACCACTACCTGAGCCTGGACCCCTACATGCGCGGCCGCATGAATGACAGCAAGAGCTACGCCCAGCCACAGCCGCTGGGCGAGGTGATGATCGGCGGCACCGTGGGCGAGGTGGTGGAAAGCCGTCATCCCAAGTTTGCCGTTGGCGACAAGGTCGTGGGCATGGGTGGCTGGCAGGAATACAGCGTGGTCGATGGCGATGCTCCCGGCATGCTGCGCAAGGTGGACACCACCCACGTGCCGCTGTCGCACTACCTGGGCGCCGTGGGCATGCCCGGCGTGACGGCCTGGTACGGCCTGGTGAAGATCATCGCCCCCAAGGCCGGTGAGACCGTGGTGGTCAGCGCCGCCACGGGCGCCGTGGGCAGCGCCTTCGCGGCCCTGGCCAAGGCACGCGGCTGCCGCGTGGTGGGCATTGCGGGCGGCCCCGAGAAGTGCCGCTACGCCACCGAGGAGCTGGGCTTCGACGCCTGCATCGACTACCGCGAGCACCCCGACACCAAGACCATGGCCAAGGCGCTCAAGGATGCCTGCCCGCAGGGCATCGACGGCTACTTCGAGAACGTGGGCGGCTACATCCTCGACGCCGTGCTGCTGCGCACCAACGCCTTTGCGCGCATCGCGCTGTGCGGAATGATCGCCGGCTACGACGGCACGCCGCTGCCCATGACCAATCCCGCGCTCATCCTGATCAACCGCATCCGCATCGAAGGCTTCATCGTCAGCGAGCACATGGAAGTCTGGCCCGAGGCGCTGCAGGAACTGGGCCGCCTGGTGGGCACCGGCAAGCTGCGCCCGCGCGAGAGCATTGCCGAAGGCATTGCCTCCGCGCCCTCGGCCTTCCTGGGCTTGCTCAAGGGCAAGAACTTTGGAAAGCAACTCGTCAAATTGATCTGAACCACCACAAAAACCAGGAGACAAGGGAATGATCAAGAACTTCAAGGGCAAGACGGCGGTGCTGACGGGCGCAGGCTCGGGCTTCGGCCTGGAGTGCGCGCGCATCGGCGCGAAGCTGGGCATGAACCTGGTGCTGGTCGATGTGCAGCAGGAAGCGCTGGACAGGGCCGCCGCCGAGTTCGAAGGGCAGGGCGTGCGCGTGCTGGCGCGCCGCGTGGATGTGTCCGACGCAGCCCAGATGCAGGCCCTGGCCGATGAGGTGCGCCAGCAGTTCGGCGCGCCGCACTTCGTGTTCAACAACGCAGGCGTGGGTGCGGGCGGGCTGGTCTGGGAGAACACGCTGGAAGATTGGCAGTGGGTGCTGGGCGTCAACCTCTGGGGCGTGATCCACGGCGTGCGGCTGTTCACGCCCATGATGCTGGAGGCGGCCAAGGCCGACCCGTCCTTCGAGGGCCACATCGTCAACACGGCCAGCATGGCCGGCCTGCTGGCGCCGCCCAATATGGGCATCTACAACGTCAGCAAGCATGCCGTGGTGAGCCTGACCGAGACGCTCTACCAGGACCTGGCCCTGGTCTCCGACCAGATCAGCGCCAGCGTGCTGTGCCCCTTCTTCGTTCCCACGGGCATCAGCCACAGCGAGCGCAACCGGCCCAGCCATCTGGCCGCCCAGCCGCTGACGGCCAGCCAGAAGATCGGCCAGGCCATGAGCGAGAAGGCCGTGGGCTCGGGCAAGGTCACGGCCCCCGATGTGGCGCAGAAGGTCTTCGACGCCATTGCGGCCAACCAGTTCTACATCTACAGCCATCCGCAGGCCCTGGGCTCGGTCCAGACCCGCATGGAAGATGTGGTGCAGGGGCGCAATCCCACCGATCCGTTCGCGCACAAGCCCGAACTGGGCGCCAGCTTGAAGGCCTCGCTGCGCGCGGCCTGAGCGTCAGTCCTCCTCGTCCGGGTCCGGCCTGTGGGGGGCCGGCCTGGCGGGAGCCTCGGCCTTTTCATCGGGCGGCGCGGAGGGCAGGGGCCGCACCAGCCGCACCATGAGCTGGTTGCCGCGCCCCATGTCGGGCCGCGTCTCCAGGCTGTCGAGGTCAATCGCCCAGGCCTGCTGGGCCGACAGCTGCGTACCGGCGCTGCCCGAGATGTTGCTGTAGTTGTAGGGATTGACGGGCCGCGCGTTCACGGCTGCCGTGCCCGTCCAGTGCCAGCCGCGCGGCGCGCCCGGAAACAGCTCGGGCGACAGGCCTTGCGGCCGTATATCGCGCGAGATCAGCCGGCGCATCTCGTTGACGCGCGGCAGGCGCCAGCGCACGCCGTCCTGCTTGGCCCGTTCGGCGGCCAGGGCCTGCGCCTGCTTGTGCGTGAACAGCTCCGGCAGGCCCGTGCAGGTCTTGCCATTCCACTGCATGCCTTCCACGCAGCGCGGCCACAGCAGGCGGGCGCGCCGGTCGATCACGTCGCGACCGTCTTCGGATACTTCCAGCACAGGAGCGGCGCCGGGCCTGGGGCCGCGCTGTGCCTCCTGCTGTGTCTCTCGCTGCGCTGCCTGGGCAGAACCCAGCGTGCAGACACCCAGCAGCAGGGCGGCGAGCAGGGGCCCTGGCAATGCATTCAGGGCCGGTGGAAGGGAAGGCAGGGATGGGCGCATGGTGTGTTGCAGTGGCGATGGCGATGGCGATGGCAGTTGCAGCGATGAAAAGGTGGGTTGGCCTCTTGGGTGGCAATCTCGTATCAGAGCGTAACAGGATTGCGGGCTTCTGAATTTGTGCCACGGCAAGCCGCCACCGCCAGGTGCGCGGGGCTGCATGCCCAGGAAATGTGAGCAGCCTCCTGCAGCCCCGCGCGCTTGCCGCCACAATGGCGCGTCTATGTCTGCGTCTATGCCTTCCTCTTCTCCCGCTTCCCCTGATTCCCACACACTGCGCCTGGTGCTGATCCTGGGTCTGCTCTCGGCCATCGGTCCGTTTGCCATCGACATGTACCTGCCCGCGCTGCCCCAGATCGGCAGCAGCCTGGGCGCCCAGGTGGGCGCGGTGCAGGCCAGCCTGACTGCCTTCTTCCTCTCGCTGGGCGTGGGCCAGCTGCTGTACGGGCCGGTCTCGGACATGGTGGGGCGCAAGCCGCCGCTTTACTTCGGCCTGACCGTGTTCGCGCTGGCCAGCGTGGGCTGCGCCATGGCCACCAGCATCGAGACGCTGGTGGTGCTGCGCTTCATCCAGGGCCTGGGCGCGGCCGCCGGAATGGCCGTGCCGCGCGCCGTGGTGCGCGACCTGCACACCGGCCACGCGGCGGCCCGCATGATGTCGCTGCTGATGCTGGTGTTCAGCGTCTCTCCCATCCTGGCGCCGCTGGCCGGCAGCGGCGTGATTGCCGTGAGCAGCTGGCGCGGCGTGTTCTGGGCCGTGGCCGTGGCGGCCGTGATCGGCCTGGTGGCCGTGTTCATGGGCCTGAAGGAAACGCGCGGGGCCGCCGCGCGGCTGGACAGCAGCGTGGCCGGCGCACTGCGCGCCTACGGCGTGCTGCTGCGCGACTGGCATTACCTGGGCCTGGTCTTCATCGGCGGCTGCGCCATGGCGGGCTTTTTCGTCTACCTGGCTGGCTCCCCCTTTGTGCTGATCAACTACTACGGACTGAGCTCCACCCAGTACAGCCTGGCCTTCGGGCTGAACGCCATCGCCTTCATCGGCGCGGCGCAGTTCACGGGCTGGCTGGGCCAGCGTTTCGGCCTGGTGCGCGTGGTCAAGGTGGCGGCCACCGGCTCGGGCCTGGTGATGCTGTCGCTGCTTTCGTACTACCTGCTGGGCGGTGAGCGGCTGGCCGTGCTGATCGGCCTGTACTTCGTGGCCAGCGCGCTGATGGGGCTGGTGATTCCGACGACCTCGGTGCTGGCGCTGGAGGAGCACGGCGCCATTGCCGGCACGGCCTCGGCGCTGCTGGGCACGCTGCAGATGCTGTCGGGCGCTGCGGCCATGCAGATCGTGGGCCTGTTCTCCACGGGCAAGCCCCTGCCCATGGTGGTGGGCATGGCCACGGGCGCACTGATCGGTGTGGCGCTGGCCTGGATCACGCTGGGCGGTGCGCGTGCCCATCGCGTGGGCGCAAAGGACCATTCATGAGCCTGGCACCCGCGGCAGAGGCTGCGCCTGTCCACGATGGACTTCCGTCAGGCCCTCGCGGCCAGGCGATGCTGGTCATCATCCTGGGGCTGACGCTGTCGGTGCTGGACAGCACCCTGGTCAATCTGGCACTGCCTGCCATGGCGCGCGAGCTGCAGGCCAGCTCGGCCCATACGCTGTGGGTGGTCAATTCCTACCAGCTTGCCAGCCTGGTGCTGCTGCTGCCGCTGGCGGCCCTGGGCGAACGCCTGGGCTACCGCCGTGTGTACCTGGTGGGCATGCTGGTGTTCTCCCTGGCCTCGCTGGCGGCCATGCTGGCCACGTCGCTGCCCACGCTGGTGGCGGCGCGGGCGCTGCAGGGCCTGGGCGCTGCGGGTGTGATGAGCGTCAACGCCGCCCTGGTGCGGCTGATCTATCCGCGTGCACTGCTGGGCCGGGGCATGGCCGTGAATTCGCTGGTGGTGGCGACGGCATCCATGGCCGGGCCCTCGGTGGCGGCGGCGATTCTGTCAGTGGCCAGCTGGCCCTGGCTGTTTGCGGCCAATCTGCCGCTGGGCCTGTTCACGCTGTGGCTGGGGCGCCGCGCGCTGCCGGCCAATGCCGTGGCCGGCCATGCAGGGGCGCGGCTGTCGCCGCTGGATGTGCTGCTCAACATCCTCATGTTCAGCCTGATCTTCCTGGGCGGCGAGCAGCTGGGCGTGCGCGCCGGCGGTGCCGATTCTTCCCTGCCTTCGGGCTGGTGGCTGCTGGGCGCGGGCCTGCTGGTGGGCGCCTGGTATGTGCGCCGCCAGTGGCGCCTGCCCGCGCCGCTGCTGCCGGTGGACCTGCTGCGCATTCCGGTGTTTGCGCTGTCCATGTGCGGATCGGTCAGCGCCTTTTGCGCGCAGATGCTGGCCTACCTGGCGCTGCCGTTCCTGCTGCTGGAGTCGCACGGCATGTCGCCCATCGAGGCCGGGCTGCTGATCACGGCCTGGCCGCTGGCCACGGTGCTGACGGCGCCCATCGCGGGCCGGCTCATCGGCCGCTATGCGGACGGGCTGCTGGGCGGCATCGGCATGGCCATGTTCGCCTGCGGGCTGTGGGCGCTGGCGGCCATGCCCGATGCGCCTTCGACCGTGGACATGGTCTGGCGCATGCTGCTGGCGGGCAGCGGCTTTGCGCTGTACCAGTCGCCCAACAACCACACCATCGTGACCACGGCGCCCCTGGCGCGCAGCGGCGCGGCCGGCGGCATGCTGAGTTCGGCGCGGCTCACGGGGCAGACCCTGGGCGCCGTGGTGCTGGCCACCATCTTCACCTTCGCGGGCGGGCATGGCGGCCATGCCGAAATCGTGGCCCTGGCCGTAGCGGGCTGCTTTGCGGCCATGGCGGGCGTGTTCAGCCTGCTGCGCGTGCGCACGGCGCCTGTGCCTAAGCACTGAACAGGCCCGTAAATGGCATTGAACTTGCATGTGTCGGCGCGCTCCGACACATGCATCATCCTGGATGGACTTGCCAGGAGATTTCGGTGGCATGCCATCCGCTTTACAAACAAGAAATATGGGCACTGCACAATCGTGCGATGCCCCCAACGACTTCGCTGCTCCCATGATTTCTGACGTGCCCTTTTCGCCGAGCCCGCGCCTTGCTGCGCCTTCCGATTCCCAGCCCGGCGCAGGGCACGTACAAGCTTCCGCCTCGCCGGCCGGCGGCCGGCGCATCGGCACCGCCGTGCTGTGCGCACTGGCGCTGGCCGCAAGCCTTGCGGCCTGCTCCAAGAAGGATGCCGCACCTGCCGCCACGGCCAAGGCCGCGACCGAGGTGGGCGTGGTCACGCTGCAAAAGCAAAGCCAGCAGCTGGACGCCACGCTGCCGGGCCGCACGCGCGCCTCGCTGACCGCCGAAGTGCGGCCCCAGGTATCGGGCATCGTGCAAAAGCGCTTGTTCACCGAGGGCGCCCTGGTGCGCCAGGGCCAGCAGCTCTACCAGATCGACGCGGCCTCGCTGCGCGCCACCGAGGCCAGCGCCCAGGCGGCCGTGGCCAAGTCCGAGGCCAGCGCCCGCACGCTGGAGGCCACAGCGCGGCGCAATGCCGAGCTGGTCAAGATCGATGCCATCAGCCAGCAGGCCTTCGAGGAAAGCCAGGCCGCCGCAGCCCAGTCGCGCTCTGACGTGGCCGTGGCCAAGGCCAATCTGGAGACCGCGCGCATCAACCTCAAGTACAGCCGCATCGAGGCGCCCATCAGCGGGCGCATCAGCCTGTCCACCGTGACGCCGGGCGCGCTGGTGACGGCCAACCAGACCGAGGCGCTGACCTCCATCGTGCAGCTGGACCCCATGTATGTGGACTTCACCCAGTCCACCAGCGAGCTGCTGCAGCTCAAGCGCGACTGGGATGCCGGGCGCTTCCAGAAGGTGGAGGGCGACAAGGTGGCCGTGCGCATCCGCCTGGACGATGGCACGGACTACAGCCACCAGGGCAAGCTGCAGTTTGCCGGCGTGATCGTCAATGCCACCACGGGCAGCGTGACGCTGCGCGCCGTGGTGCCCAACCCGCAGGGCGTTCTCATGCCGGGCATGTATGTGCAGGCGCTGCTGCCCACGGGCCTGGCGCCCGAGGCGCTGCTGGTGCCCCAGCAGTCGGTGACGCGCGATCTGACCGGCAAGGCCAGCGTGCTGGTGGCCAAGGCTGACGACGTGATCGAGCGCCGGCCCGTGAACATCGACCGTGCCGTGGGCAACATGTGGCTGCTGCAGGACGGCCTGTCGGCCGGCGAACGCGTGGTGGTCGATGGCTTCCAGCGCATCAAGCCCGGCGACAAGGTGCGCGCCGTGGAGGTGGACCTGCGCGCCAAGGCCCAGGCCCGCAAGGGCAAGCCGGCCGACGGGCCGGCAGCACCTGGCGCTGCGGAGAAGGCGCCTGCTCCAGCTCCTGCACCGGCAGCGGCTCCTGCTCCGGCCGCCGGCTAAGCCGCAGGAACCCGTCACATGGCTCAGTTCTTCATCAACCGGCCCATCTTCGCGTGGGTCATCGCCATCGTCATCATGCTGGGCGGCGCGCTGTCCATCTTCACGCTGCCGCTGGAGCAATACCCCGACATCGCGCCGCCGCGCGTGACCATCGGCGCGCAGTACACGGGCGCCTCGGCCGAGACGGTCGAGAACTCGGTGACCCAGATCATCGAGCAGCAGCTCAAGGGCATCGACAACATGCTCTACATGAGCTCCACGTCCGACGCCTCGGGCCGCGCGCGCACCACGCTGACCTTTGCGCCGGGCACCAACATCGACGTGGCCCAGGTGCAGGTGCAAAACAAGCTGCAGTCCGCCGTGAACCGCCTGCCCGATGCCGTCAAGAGCCGGGGTGTGTTCGTGAACAAGGGCGGCCAGGACTTCCTGGTCACCTACAGCTTCTTCTCCAAGGACCCGGCCATGACCGCGGTCGATATCGGCGACTACCTGACCAGCAACCTGGTCGATGTGATCGGCCGCCTCGACGGCGTGGGCGATGTCAACGTCTTCGGCACCAACTATGCGATGCGCATCTGGATGGACCCGGCCAAGATGGAGAAGTACGCGCTGATGCCGTCGGACCTGGTCAATGCGCTGAACTCGCAGAACGCCCAGGTCTCGGCCGGCCAGCTGGGCGCGCTGCCCGCCGTCTCCGACCAGCAGCTCAACGCCACCATCACGGCGCGCACCAAGCTCAAGACGGTGGAGCAGTTCGAAGATATCGTGCTCAAGTCCTCGCTGGACGGCTCGGTGGTGCTCATGAAGGACGTGGCCCGCGTGGAGCTGGGCGCCGACAACCTGACCATCAAGGCCAAGCTCAACGGCCTGCCCGGCGCGGGCATGGGCATCGTGCTGGCCGATGGCGCCAATGCCATGCAGGTGGCCGACACCATCGCCGCCAAGCTGGCCGAGCTCAAGCCGTTCTTCCCCAACGAGATCGACTACTTCGTCAGCTCGGACTCCACGCCCTTCGTGCGCGCCTCCATCAAGGAAGTGGTCAGCGCGCTGGGCGAGGCCATGATCCTCGTGGTCATCGTGATGTTCATCTTCCTGCAGAACTTCCGCGCCACGATGATCCCCGCCATCGCCGTGCCCGTGGTGCTGCTGGGCACCTTCGGTGTGCTGTCGCTGGCCGGGTACTCGATCAATACGCTGACCATGTTCGCCATGGTGCTGGCCATCGGCCTGCTGGTGGACGATGCCATCGTCGTGGTGGAGAACGTCGAGCGCGTGATGCACGAGACGGGCATGTCGCCCAAGCAGGCCACGCGCCAGTCCATGCGCGAGATCACGCCGGCCCTGGTGGGCATCGGCGTGACGCTGTCGGCCGTGTTCGTGCCCATGGCCTTCTTCGGCGGCTCCACGGGCGTGATCTACCGGCAGTTCTCCATCACCATCGTCGCGGCCATGGCGCTGTCGGTGTTCGTGGCGCTGACGCTGACGCCGGCGCTGTGCGCCACGCTGCTCAAGCCGCCCGCAGGGGGCGGGGCAGGGCATGACCGCCCCATCCGCAGCGGCATCCTGGGGGTGAATGACAGGTTCTTTCGCTGGTTCAACCACCATTTCGACGCCACGGCTGCGCGCTACCAGGGCACGGTGGCCTACTCGCTGCGCCGCGCCAAGCGCATGATGCTGATCTTCCTGGCCGTCTGCGGCGTGGTCTGGCTGCTGATGGCGCGCCTGCCCACTTCCTTCCTGCCGGACGAGGACCAGGGCTTCGTCTTCGTCAACATCAACCTGCCTTCGGGCGCGGCCGATACGCGGCTGCAGGGTGTGCTCGACGAGGTGCGCGACTACTTTGCCAAGCAGCCCGACGTGGTGAGCTTCTACCAGGTCTCGGGCCTGAACGGCGACCAGGCCTCGGCACGCGCCTTCGTGCGGCTGAAGACCTGGGAGGAGCGGCCGCTGCCCGGCCAGTCGGCCTCCGAGATCGCGCACCGCGCGACCAAAGACCTGTCCGCCATCCGCGATGCGCGCGTGCTGGTCGTGCTGCCGCCGGCCGTGCGCGGCCTGGGCTCCAGCTCGGGCTTCAACTTCATGATCAAGGACATGAACGGCCTGGGCCACCAGGCGCTGCTGGAGGCCAAGGAGAAATTCCTGACCGAGGCCCGCAAGCGCCCCGAGCTCACCAATCTGCGCATGACCAACCTGGAAGACGCCAGCGAGCTGCGCCTGGACATCGACGACCGCAAGGCCGCCGCGCTCGGCCTGTCGTACACCGACATCAACAGCGTGCTGTCCAGCGCCATGGGCGGCACCTATGTCAACGACTTCCTGAACAACGAGCGCGTCAAGCGCGTCTACATCCAGGGCGATGCGCCGCACCGCATGCTGCCCCAGGACATCGCCAAATGGACGGTGCGCAACGCCAAGGGCGAGATGGTGCCGTTCAGTTCGTTCTCCAGCAGCTACTGGGCCTACGGCTCGCCCCAGCTCATGCGCTACAACGGCAACCCGGCCTACGAAATGGAAGGCCGCGCCGCCTCCGGCGTCAGCTCGGGCACGGCCATGCAGATCGTGGAGGACATCCTGCGCACCCTGCCGGCCGGCATAGGCTACGAGTGGACCGGCGCCTCGCTGCAGGAGCGTCAGTCCGGCGCCCAGGCGCCGCTGCTGTACGCCATCTCCATCCTCTTCGTGTTCCTGTGCCTGGCGGCGCTGTACGAAAGCTGGACCGTGCCGCTGTCGGTGATGCTGGCCGTGCCGCTGGGCGTGGTGGGCGCGCTGGCCGCCACCTACACGCGCGGGCTGACCAACGACGTGTACTTCCAGGTGGGCCTGCTGACCACGGTGGGCCTGGCGTCCAAGAACGCCATCCTGATCGTGGAATTTGCGGTGCAGCTGCAGGAGCAGGGCAAGAGCATCTTCGACGCCGTGGTCTCGGCCGTGCGCCTGCGCCTGCGGCCCATCTTGATGACCTCGCTGGCCTTCGGCTTCGGCGTCATCCCGCTGGCCATCGGCACGGGGGCCGGCGCGGGCGGGCGCAATGCCATCGGCACGGCCGTCCTCGGAGGCATGCTGGCCTCCACGGTGCTGGGCATCTTCCTGGTGCCTGTGTTCTTCCTGCTGATCCGCAGCTGGTTCAAGAGCCATTCGCGCACCGAGGACGACGCGCCCCAGCCCACTGCCGGATCACCTGATTCACCGCATACCGCAAAGGAGAGCGCAGCATGAGGCGCCCAACGAATGTCTCCGCACTGGCCGCAGCGGCGGCGCTGGCGGCGCTGCTGACTGGCTGCAACCTCGCGCCGCAGCACCGCACGCCCGACATGCCCGTGCCCGACACTGTCGGCAGCACGGCCGCAACTCCGGCCCAGGCCGACGAGGCCAGCCTGCAGGCTGCCGCCGCGCTGGGCTGGGTGCAGTCCCAGCAGCTGCGCGAGGTCATTGCGCTGGCCCTGGCCAACAACCGCGACCTGCGCGTGGCCGTGGAAAGCATTGAGCGCGCGCGTGCCCAATACGGCATCACGCGCGCCGACCTGCTGCCCAGCGTCACCGCTCAGGCCCAGGCCAGCCGTGCGCGCACGGCCGCCGGCATGACCAGCGCCACCCAGGCAGCCTCGGTCAGCACCCAGTACACGGCCCAACTGGGCTTTGCCAGCTATGAGATCGACCTGTGGGGCCGCGTGCGCAACCTCAGCGAGGCGGCGCTGCAGCAGTTCCTGCAAAGCGAGCAGAACCGGCGCAATGTGCAGATCGGCCTGGTGGCCGATGTGGCCAACGGCTGGCTCACGCTGGCGGCCGACCAGGCCCGCCTGCAACTGGCGCGCGACACCCTGGCCAGCCGCGAGAAGGCCTACGAGCTGACACGGCGCATGCACGAGATTGGCTCCACATCGGGCCTGGTGCTGGCACAGAACCAGACCACGGTGGACACGGCGCGCGGCGACGTGGCCAGCTTCACCTCCCAGGTGGAGCGTGACCGCAACGCCCTGCAATTGCTGGTGGGCGGCCCGCTGCCCGAGGCCCTGCTGCCCGGCGCCGCCACGCTGCGCGCCGATGCCCGGCCCGCGGCCGCGCTGCAGCCCGTGCCTGCACCGCTGCCCTCCAGCGTGCTGCTGGTGCGCCCCGACATCCAGGCCGCCGAGAACAACCTGCGCGCCATGGAGGCCAACATCGGCGCCGCACGCGCTGCCATGTTCCCCACCATCAGCCTCACGGCCAGCGTGGGATCGGGCAGCCGCGAGCTCGATGGCCTCTTTGGCGGCAGCAGCAGCACCTGGAGCTTCATCCCCCTGGTGCGCCTGCCCATCTTCGACGGTGGCCGCAACCGTGCGGGCGTGCAGGTGGCCGAGGCCAACCAGCGCATCGCCATCGCCCAGTACGAGAAGGCCGTGCAGACGGCCTTCCGCGAAACCGCCGACGTGCTGGCCGACCGCGCGCAGTGGGACGAGCGCCTGGCCGCCCAGACCAGCATGGTCGCCGCCACGCAAAAGGCCTTCGACCTGTCCGAGGCCCGCTTCAAGGCCGGCGTGGACAACTACCTGACCGTGCTGGATGCGCAGCGCAGCCTCTACACGGCCCAGCAGACCCTGATCGGCCTGCGCCTGTCCGAGCAGCTCAACCGCGTCACGCTGTGGAAGGTGCTGGGCGGCGAGCAGGTGCAGGCGTCGTCCGCCTCGGCACCGGCGAATTCCTGAGCGCGGGCGGTGTATTGCGCGGTCCCGCAGAACATGCCGCCCCGACCACGATGAGCCCCTTTGCCAACACCCCCGAGCCGCCTTACTACGCCGTCATCTTCTCGTCGCGCAGGACGCCGGACGACGATGATGGCTACGGCCTCATGGCCCAGCGCATGGTGGACCTGGCCGCGCAGCAGCAAGGCTTCCTGGGCGCGGAAAGCACGCGCGGCGAGGACGGTTTCGGCATCACCGTGTCGTACTGGTCCACGGCCGAATCCATTGCGCGCTGGAAGCAGGATGCCGAGCACCTGGTCGCCCAGCAACTGGGCAAGGACGCCTGGTACGAGCACTATGAGTTGCGCGTGGCCCGCGTGGAGCGTGCCTACGGCAAGCGCTGAATCCGGGCCGCCTCCGCTTGCACCACGGCCTCGGCCAGCAGCGCGATGGAGCGCGGCGCGCAGCCTTCGGCATCGTTGCTCACCGTCACAAAGGCGGGCAGCCCGCGGCTGGTGATGCCATCGATGGTCTTGGCTAGGATGGAGCGCGTGTGCACATCGGGCGTGCGGATCTCGTCAAAGGGATCGTGCTTGGTTTGCGCATCGGGGTAGCCGTAGGCCCCGAACTCGCGGTTCAGGTTCCAGCGGCAGACCAGGGGGCTGGGCCACAGCCGCCGCAGAAAAACCAATTGCTCTTCGATGGGCGGCATCTTGCCGTGCAGCCCCAGGCAGAAGGTGGCGCCTGCAGCGCGCAGCGTGTCCGCCAGCTCGGGCGTCAAAAGCTCTGGGTCGCGCACTTCCACCGCCACGATGATCTGTGCGCCCAGCGGATGGGCGGCCAGCGCCGCTCGCACCGCGTCCAGCATGGCCTGCAGTCGCGCCAGCAGTTCGGTGGGGCGGCTCAGCAGGCCCCAGGTCATGGGACTGAGCTGGAACACCAGCACGCCGAGCTGCTCGCCCAGCCCTTCGAGCGTGGGCTCGACGAAGCTGGTCACGGCCAGATCGGGTTGAAGGAACACGGGGTTCAGCGACATGCCCTTGCCATCCTCGTCGCGGACCTGCGCATCGGTGACCACCGAAGGGCACTTGACCACGAAGCGGAAATCGGCCGGTACCTGGCCCGCGAAGGCCAGGTACTGGCTGGCCGTCAACGGCCTCCAGAAGCTGCGGTCCACGCAGACCGTTCGCATCAGCGGATGCCGGCCATAGGCCTCCAGTCCCTTCTTGGCGAGCACGCTTTTGTCATAGGCGCCATCCCAGATCAGACCTTCCCAGCCCGGGTAGGACCAGGTGGAGACCCCCATGCGCAAGCCCTGCGGAAGCTGGTCCGCCAGCGCCTGCCACTGCAGGGCCTGGGGCGGCAGCTGCACGGCGCCGACGGCCTTGCGGGATGCCGGCTTGCGGCCGCCAGGCGCCGCGCTGGCGGCAGGCGGGGCCGGAGCGGAAGAGGGTGGGGACGGCGGCGGTGAGGGCGGCGCGCCAAACAGATCGTCTTGCATGGGCTGGAGCATGGATTGTCCATGATGCCGCTGCGCCAGCGCAGCCCGCGTAGGCACTCAGGCCACGCAGGCCCCGGCCGCACTGGCGATGTGCCTGGAGGCCAATGCCGCGTCGCAGGCCTGGGGCGGGATCGATTGACAGAGCCTAAGGCGCTCTTGAGGAATCACAGTTTTCAGTGATTGCCACCCACCCGCTTCCTTTGAACAATCCGCACTGACACCTCACGGGCAGCTGTACCGCCGTGTCGGGGTGCCCCAAGACACGCGAAACACGCAAAACACGCAAAGGAGAGGGTGATGCTGACCATAGAACAGGTAGTGGCGGGCTCGCAGCGGTCCGTGCTCATCACATCGGAGGGCGTATTCGCCTGGGGCAATCTGGAGGTGTTGCGCACCCTGCCCGAAGGCGTGGACGCTGCCGAGGTCTGTGCGCCCGATGCCACGCGCATCGGCCACCGCAGCTTTTCCCAGCCCGTGCCCCAGCGCCTGAGCCCCCGTGGCACGCGTTGGGAGGGGCTGGTGGATGCGGGCCATTCGCTGCTGGCCTGGGCGGATGGCCAGGCCTATGCCGTTGCGCCCCAGGTCCGCGATGCCGCGGGCGCCGTGCCCAGGCCTTTGGCCTTGGGCCGGCAGGATGCCGGGGTGCGGCGCATCTGGGCGGGTGAGCAGCAGGCCTATGTGCAGGACCACGAAGGCGCACTCTGGGGATGGTCGGATGCCATGCCCGGTGCGCAGCGCGTGCAGGGCCTGCCCTCCGTGCGCAACGTGTCCGTGGGCATGGGCCATGCGCTGGCGCTGGACGCCAGGGGGCAGGTCTGGTCCTGGGGCGCCAATGCGGCTGGCCAACTGGGGCAGGGCGATCTGGTGCAGCGCAGCCGTGCGCAGCGCGTGGTGCTGCCGCAGGGCGCTGCGGCCGTGGTGGCGGTGGCGGCGGGGGCCACGCACAGCCTGGCGCTGGATGAGAAGGGGCGGCTGTGGGGCTGGGGCTCCAACCACCAGGGCCAGCTGGACCAGGGGCTGCAGGCGGCCTACAGTCCCGGCCCCGTGCGCATTGCCGTGCCTGGGCGCCTCAGCAGTCTGGCGGCGGGCCTGCATTTTTCGGCGGCGACCACGCAGGGCGGGCAGGTGCTGGCCTGGGGCTGGAATGGCCTGGGCCAGCTGGGCCAGGGCGATGCGGCACCCCGCGCGGGCTTTCACACCGTGCCCGGCCTGACGGCGGTGCAGCAGATCAGCGTGGGCGGCACGCATGTGCTGGCGCTGGAGCGCGGAGGGCGCTGCTGGGCCTGGGGCGACAACCGCCATGGCGCCTGCCAGGGCGAGGACGGGGCACAGGCCCAGTCCCGCCCCCATGCGCTGGCCTTGCACGCCCTCAATGACCTGACCGAAACCAACGCATTCGCCGGCACGGCAAAGGAGGCCCTGTGAAGCATCTGCACCAGGAACATTCAATGCCAGCCCCGGGCCTGAACCGCAGGGCGCTGCTGCAATGGGGCGCCCTGCTGACGGCGGGCGCCGTGTTGCCCGGCTGCGGCGGTGGAGGCGGGCCGCGCGACGATCTGCCCGAGCCGCAGGCGCTGCGCTCCGTCAACGGCGTGCTGGAGCTGCACCTGAACGTGGGCTATGCGTCCATGGACATGGACCTGCCGGACAGCGACATCGCGCGCTGGGCCCGCTATCCGGCCGATCGGCAGCCCGGGCGGCGTCTGGAGCTGCGCAGCTTCAATGGGCGATACACGGCGCCCACGCTGTGGCTGCGCCCCGGCGACACGCTGAAGATGTGGGTGCACAACCAGCTGCCGGCCTCGCCCCAGGGCTCGGACTGGGCGCTGCTCAACCACCAGAACAGCACCAACATGCATTTCCACGGCCTGCACGTGGACCCGCGCGAGATACGGCCCGGCGTGTTTGGCGACTACGTGGTGGACGGGCCGGATGCCGGCATCGCGCCCGGCGCCACGCGCTACCACGAGATCCATCTGCCCGACGACCACAGTTGCGGCATCTACTGGTACCACCCGCATCTGCACGGCGCCACCAATGCCCAGGTCTCCAGCGGCATGTTCGGCGCCATCATCGTGGCCGATGCGCAGGACCCGTTCCGTGCCAGCGTGAACATGCGCGAGCGCGTGCTGTTCGCCCACAAGCTCACCGTCAACGCCAAGGGCCGCACCGATACGCTGGAAGACTCGATGCAGAATCCGGCCGGCGCCTTTTTGCTCAACGGCGCCTACCAGCCCACCATCGTGATGCGGCCCGGCGAGGTGCAGCATTGGCACATCGTCAATCCTTCATCGTTCTACCCGCTGCATCCCGTGCTCGACGGGCATGTGATGAATGTCTATGGCCGCGACGGCAACCATTACGGCGGCATCTACCGGCCGCTGAGCCGGCAGACGGCCGGGCAGCCGCTGGACATGCGCGACTGGCCCGGCAACTACATCTACCCGGGCGGGCGCCTGTCCATGGTGGTGCAGGCATCGATGGCGCCGGGCGAGTATTTCCTGCGCGCGGCCGCGTGCCCGTCCTTTCACCGGCCAAGCGGCAACGAGCCCTTCGAGGAGGTGCTGGCCCGGGTGGTGGTCCAGGGCGAGCCCGTGCAGGCCCGCGTGCCCGACCCGGCCCTGCTGCGCCGGCCCGGCGACTACACGCCCATCACCGATGCCGAACTGGCCAGCCATGGTGGCGTGCAGCGCGTCCTGCGCCTGGCCGTGCTGGCCGACGACGCGGACAAGGGCGTGCGCGACCCGGCCCTGGCGCCCATGCCGGCCGGCGAGAGCTGGGTGCTGAAGGTGGGCGGCAACCGATCGGTGTTTGCGGTGGGCACCGAGGCCATGCCGCTGGGCATGTCGCCCATCCATTCCAGCCTCACGCCTGTGCAGACCGTGCCCTTCAATGCGGTGGAGGAGTGGACGATCTACAACTACAACGGCTACCCGCATCCCTTTCACATCCACGTCAACGACTGCTATGTGGTCAGGGTCAACGGCGCGCCGGTGACGCCGTTCTGGGCCGACACCCTGCCCGTGCCGCCGGGCACGGGCAGCAGCGGGGCGGCGGGGGTCACCAAGGGCAGCATCACCTTTCGCATGCGGTTCGCGGATTTCCACGGCAAGTTCGTCTGGCATTGCCATGCGCTGGACCATGAGGACCTGGGAATGATGCAGATCGTGGATGTGCGGCCCTGAAAGCCGGGCTTGTCCGATCGGCCATTCCCGTGCCCTTCCGGCTTCATGCTGCAAGCCCTTGAATTCATTGGACTGCAAGAAATGCTTGCATTTGCGGGCGGGCCGTGAGCGGCCCGGCCCGAATCGCGTGTGGCACACTTGGCCGCTTTCCGGATTCCACGCCACGGGGCGCCTCTCGAATGCAAAAAATCATTGGCCAAATCGCCGCAGAACTGAATGTCAAGCCGCAGCAAGTGGGTGCTGCGGTCGAATTGCTTGATGGCGGAGCCACGGTTCCGTTCGTCGCCCGCTACCGCAAGGAAGTGACCGGCGGCCTGGACGACGCGCAATTGCGCCAGCTCGACGAACGCCTGGGCTATCTGCGTGAGCTGGAAGACCGCCGGGGCACGGTGCTCAAGGCCATCGACGAGCAGGGCAAGCTGACCGATGCGCTGCGCCTGGCCATTGCCAATGCGCCGACCAAGCAGGAGCTGGAGGACATCTACCTGCCCTTCAAGCAAAAGCGCCGCACCAAGGGCCAGATTGCCAAGGAATTCGGCATCGAGCCGCTGGCCGACAAGCTGTTTGCCGACCCCACGCTGGACCCGCACAAGGAGGCCGAGGCCTTCTGCAAGCCCGCCACCACCCTGGACGACGGCAAGCCGGGCCCCGATTTCTCCACCACCTTCGCCGTGCTCGATGGCGTGCGCGACATCCTGTCCGAGCGCTGGGCCGAAGACCCGGCGCTGGTGCAGAAGCTGCGCGAATGGCTGTGGGAAGACGGCCTGCTGCGTTCCAAGAAGATCGAGGCCAAGAACGAGAACGACCCCGAGGTCGCCAAGTTCCGCGACTATTTCGAGTACGACGAACCGATTGGCCGCGTGCCCTCGCACCGCGCCCTGGCCGTGTTCCGCGGCCGCGCGCTGGAGATCCTTGAAGCCAAGCTGGTTCTTCCCGTGGAGCCCGAGCCCGGCCAGCCCAGCCTGGCCGAAGGCAAGATCGCCCTGCACCTGGGCTGGAGCCACGCCAAGCGCGCCAGCGACGACCTGATCCGCAAGTGCGTGGCCTGGACCTGGCGCGTCAAGCTGAGCCTGTCCACCGAGCGCGACCTGTTCTCGCGCCTGCGCGAAGATGCCGAGAAGGTGGCCATCAAGGTCTTTGGCGACAACCTGCGCGACCTGCTGCTGGCCGCGCCTGCGGGCCAGCGCGCCGTCATCGGCCTGGACCCGGGCATCCGCACGGGCGTCAAGGTGGCCGTGGTGGACAGCACGGGCAAGCTGGTGGACACCACCACCATCTACCCGCATGAGCCGCGCCGCGACTGGGACGGCTCCCTGGCCGTGCTGGCCCGCCTGGTCGAAAAGCACCAGATCAACCTGATTGCCATCGGCAACGGCACGGCCAGCCGCGAGACGGACAAGCTGGCGGCCGACCTGATCAAGATCGCCAGCAAGGCCGATCGCCAGATCGAGAAGGTCGTGGTCAGCGAGGCCGGCGCTTCCGTGTATTCCGCCAGCGAGTTCGCCTCGCAGGAAATGCCCGATGTGGACGTGAGCCTGCGCGGCGCCGCCAGCATTGCGCGCCGCCTGCAGGACCCGCTGGCCGAGCTGGTCAAGATCGACCCCAAGAGCATCGGCGTGGGCCAGTACCAGCACGACGTGAACCAAAGCGAGCTGGCGCGCCAGCTCGACGCCGTGGTCGAGGACTGCGTGAACTCCGTGGGCGTGGACCTGAACACGGCCTCGGCGCCGCTGCTGTCGCGCGTCTCGGGCCTGTCGGGCAGTGTGGCCAAGTCGGTGGTGCGCTGGCGCGATGCCAACGGCTCCTTCAAGAGCCGCAAGCAGCTGATGGACGTGGCCGGCCTGGGCGCCAAGACCTTCGAGCAGTCCGCAGGCTTTCTGCGCATCCGCGGCGGCGACAACCCGCTGGACATGACGGGCGTCCACCCGGAAACCTATCCCGTGGTCGAACGCATCATTGCCACCACGGGCAAGAGCGTGGACCAGCTCATGGGCCGCTCCGAGGTGCTCAAGGGCCTGAAGGCCGAGCAGTTCGTGAACGAGCAGTTCGGTGCCATCACCATCAAGGACATCCTGGGCGAGCTGGAAAAGCCCGGCCGCGATCCGCGCCCGGACTTCGTCGTCGCCCGCTTCAATGACGGCGTGGAAGACATCAAGGACCTCAAGGAAGGCATGACGCTGGAGGGCACGGTCAGCAACGTGGCCCAGTTCGGCGCCTTCGTGGACCTGGGCGTGCACCAGGACGGCCTGGTCCACGTCAGCCAGATGAGCCACAAGTTCATCGAGGACGCGCGCGAGGTCGTCAAGACCGGCCAGATCGTCAAGGTCAAGGTGCTGGAGGTCGATGTGGCGCGCAAGCGCATCAGCCTGACCATGAAGCTGGATGCGGCGCCCGCGCGCCGCGACGGCCCCCGTGACAACCGCTTCGAGAGCGCAGGCCGGGGCAGCCAGGGCCATCAGGGCGGCCAGCGCCGCGCGCCCGAGCCGGCGCAGCAGTCGGCCATGGCCTCGGCCTTCGCCAAGCTGCAGACCCGCAAGTAAGGCCGGGCAGGGCAAGGCAGGAAACGCGATGGCTGCGCACGCACTGGATCTGCAGACGCTGTTGACCCAGACGCTGGCCCTGCCGGCGCAGCCGCGCATTGTGGCCCTGCTGCTGCGCGAGCTGGTGCCCGAGCAGCCCAGCCTGCGCCGGCTGAGCCAGCTGTTCGCGGCCGATCCCGCGCTGGCTGCCGGGCTGCTGGCGCAGGCCAACGGCCCGGTCTTCGGCATGGCGGGCCGTGTCACCGGCATTCCGGAGGCGCTGGCCCTGCTGGCGCCCGCGCAGTTGCGCCAGATCGTGCGGGGCATGCCGCTGGGTGTGGGCACCCATGCCGTGCCGGGCGTGGCCATGCCGGCCTTCTGGCGCTACAGCGTGGATGCCGCACGCGTGGCCCGCGCGCTGGCCGGCACGGTGCAGGCCAGCCCCACGGCGGCCTATGCGGCAGGCCTGCTGCACGGGCTGGGCGAGCTGGCCATGCACATGATCGATCCCGGCCGCGCGGCCACCATCTCCGAGCTGGTCGGCCCGCTGGACCCGCGCCGTGCCGAACTGGAGATGCGGCTGTGCGGCTACGCATACAGCCATGTCAGCGCAGGCCTGGCCCGGCGCTGGAATCTTCCGCCGCTGCTGGCCGACGCGCTGCAGCACCTGCACGCGCCGCTGGCCCAGCCTGGCTTCGATCCCCTGGCCTGTGTGCTGCACATCGCCGCCTGGCGCGCCCGATCGCGCGAGGCGCAATGGGGCGAGCGCGCGCTGGCCGTGAGCTTTCCCGGTGAAGTGGGGGTGGCTCTGGGCCTGGACATCGACATGGTGCTGCGCCAGGATCCGGTGGACTGGATGGCCGACACGGGCCTGGATGTGCTGCTTTAGGGCAGGACCGGGGGCCAGCGTCAGTTCCGGTGCCAGGGCGCCGGCACCATGTCGAAAAGCGGCGTGGGGTCGCGCCGGTAGGGCGCGGGGCTGATGGGCGCCATGGGCTGCATGGTCATGGGGTCGATGCGTGCCAGCTGCTGCATCCAGCCAATGTCCACACCGCCGCCCTGTGCGGGGCGCGAATAGATCAACTCCAGCATGCGCCGCGATGCCACATGGCCGTGGGACGCCGCCTGCTGGTACAGGCGCAGGGCCTCGGTGTAGTTGGCCGGCACGCCTTCGCCACGGTGATAGCGCTGGGCCTGCTCCCACTGCTGCTGGGCCGTGATGGGCTGGCGCACCTGGATGTCCTGCTCGCTGGGCGAGCCCCGCAACTCCGGCGTGCGCTGCAGCCGTTGCGGCCCCTGCGCCGCAGGCGGGGCAGACGTGCCCTGGGCCGACACCAGCTGGCCCGCGGGCCGCATGCGGTCGCCCAGCATCTGCGCATTGGTCGCCGCGCTGGATGAGCGTGGCGCCGCCGCGCGGAACTGGCGCAGGGCGGCCTCGGGCTCGTCCTGCGAGAGCAGGGCCAGGCCCCATTCCAGCTGGGCGCCGGGGCTGCCCGAACGCGCCGCGCGCTGCAGCAGTTCCTGGTCGGGCGTGCCTGCCACGGTCAAGGCCTCGCCCACAGGCTCGGCCGTGGACAGCGGCGCCAGGCGCCGGGCCAGCAGCCATTCCAGGTATTGCGCACGGGCCGGGTCGGTCTTGGCCAGCTGGGCGATCCAGGGCCTGGCGGCCGGTGGATCGGGGGGCTGGCCGCAACCGTCCATGGCGCACCAGGCCAGTCCAGCGCTGGCCAGCGGATGGCCGGCGCGCTGCGCGCGCTCGAACCATTGCCTGGCCTGCGGCCCGTCCTGCGCCATGGCAATGCCATGCAGTGCCAGCAGGCCCATGACCCATTGCGCCTCGCGCTGCGTGGCCGGGCTCACGCCCTTGCCTTCGGCGCGGCTGCGCAGTTGGGACAGGGCCCGTTGCTGGGCGGTATCCGAGGTCGAAGTGATATTGCTGGTGCCCGGCTGGGAGCCGTACACGCTGGCCGTCGCCACCCGGATGGGCATGACCGGCGTGAAGCGGGCTGCCGCCTGCACATGCGGCAGCACGGCGGGCGCCAGACCGGGCAGCACCACCAGCAGCCCGGGCAGCACAAGCCTGGCGGTCAGGCGCAGCCCGCGGCGCCGCCGCGGCGAGGTTTCATGAGCGCTGGAGGGCATGGCAGGTGCCTCTGGTTGGCTTGTGGTCCGCACCGTGCATCAGCGCTTGGCCTGGGCCGGTACCACCTGCCAGAAGCGGGCCGAGCCGGTGTACCCGTCTGCGCCCAGCGAGCTGGCCATGTACTGGTTGACATCCTCCAGGGAGCGCATGCCCGGGATGGCGATGAAGGCCTTGCCCTGCAGCAGCGTGGGCAGCTTGTCGGTCATGTTCTGCTCGGTAGCGAAGCAGGCCACGCCTTCCTTGCCGGGAGGGCCGGCGTTGATCACATAGCCGGGGTTGGGGCTCATCCAGTCGGGCAGGCGCACGGACTGGGCGGCGGTGATCCAGCCCGAGCGGTTCACGTCGTTGGGCACCAGCCGGGTGACCTCGCCATCGGCGCCAGCCATGAAGCACGACAGGTAGGAGGCACGCGACACGGTGGTGGACAGGAAGAGCTGCTCACCCGTCTCGAAGGAGGTGCGGGTGGGCGTGATGTTCTCCACCCACAGGTCCAGCTTGCGGTCGGGCGCGGGGGCGCCGTAGCGGTAGTCGCCCGTGCCCACGGCCACGTTCTCGGAGGCGGTGGTGACCGGCGCTGCGCTCTTGGTGTTCCAGCCAATGCGCGTGATGTGCCCATCGGCGCCCACGGCCACGAAGTCGCGCAGTGCGCGCTCGTAGGTGTTGAAGTCCACCACACCGTTGACCACCATGCCGCTGTCGGCCTGGAAGCGCCCTATGGCCTCGCGCCACTGCGGGTTGCCTGCGGTGAAGGCCGGGGCGTCCGGCGGCAGATAGCCCTTGCTGATCAGCGACTGGCGCACCAGTTCCTGGTGGATGCCGGCTTCGCCTTCCTCGTACCAGTCGCGCAGCTGGCGCTGGAAGTCGGGGTGGGTCTGGTCCAGCGTCAGGCACTGCCAGTAGGGCAGGCGCGACCATTTGCCCAGCAGCTCGATCATGCCCAGCTCGACCAGGGTGCGCACGGCCGGGCCCGAGCCCTGGGCATAGTCGCGGCCCACGCTGAACTGCACGCCGTAGGTGCCGATGCGGCCGGACAGGTCCAGCCCCTGGCTGCCGTTGCCGATGACGACCTCGTTGGCCGAATCCAGGCCCGGGATGATGGTGCGCGTGCGGAAGTCGCCCAGGTGCAGCTCCATGCCCAGCACGGCACCGCTGCGGTTGGCGCTGTAGCCGGTTTCCAGGCGCGAGGCGCTGGTGCCTATGTCCACGTTGTTGCGCAGCACGTTCTGGTCCATGAAGGACACGGCGCCCGACACATACAGGGCAGGGCGCTGCAGCTGGATCTGGTTGTTGTTGAGCAAGATGGTGGTGAGGTTCTGCACCGTATCCTGGCGGGCGATGTCCACCTCATAGTCCACGTAGCGGAAGGCACTGCTGACGCGCGACATCTGGGACAGGGCGGTGACCACCATCTCCTTGGCGGCCACGGCCACGCGGCCCGAGTAGTCGGGCAGCTGCTTGCTGGTGATCAGCACCGTGGGCATGTGGCTGTTGCGGAACATCCTGTCCATGCACATCAGCGAGTCGGAAAAGCTCGATATCGAGCGCACCGGCCGCACCACGGGGCGGTCGGCCGCATAGACCTTGTCCAGGTACTTGGCGTCCTTGCGCGCATCCAGCGGCGCGCAGCCCGACAGCAGCACGATGGAGGCAGAGACGGCGCAGGCAATGGCCCGCATGCAACCCTGTCTGCCGGACCATCGCTGGCGGAAAGTCCCACGGTCGTCCGCATGGCCGCCGAGTGCCGGCTGCAGCGCGGCATCGGGGCGGGGAAGTCCTGGCGATGGAAGGCGGTTGCGCATGATGGACCTCTGCTGGAAAACGGCGAGCCAGGGCACAGGCGCGCACGGGCGTCGGCGCCGGAAATGGGGGATCGAGAAATGGTGGGCGGCCCGAAGGCTGGCCGCCCGGTGTCGCGCTAGCGGCAGACGTTGACCAGGTCGCCCTTGAGGACCACGATCTGGTCCTTGGTCTGGGGCCCGTAGCGGTTGAATGCGCTGGCGTTGGTGTTGCTGGCCAGGTCCTGGGTGCAGGTGCGCTGCATGCCCGTGCTGCTCGTCGTGGTCGTGGTCACCACGTTCGCCTCGGTGGAGATACCGGGCGCATTGGTCATGGACATGGCTTCGTAGCGCGCGATCTTGGCCTTGACATTGATGGGGATGTCGGTGACGGTGTCCAGCCCTGACGATGTCGGCTGCTTGGCCGTGGGCAGCCTGAGGTAGTCGACGGGCTTGTTCAGCACCACCGGGTCTTCGCCGGGGGCCGCTGCATGAAGGGGGTTCGCTCCGAGGGCGAGCCAGGCCAATAGGGCAGCCGAACAGAGATGGGCGGCGGTGTGCATGGTGGGCTCTCCTGGTGCGGTGAGCTGGGTCTTCGCCGGGAAGGTGCCGCCGGGTGGCCTGGGGCCGCCCGGCAGTTTCCTTCGTCCGGCAGCCAGGCTCAGTGGTTGTTGTAGCAGGTCACGCAGCCGTTGTTGCTGGAGATGTTCTGCACTGCCATGGAACCGTTGCCGGCGTAGTTGATGATGCCGGAGTTCTTGGCAGCCACCACCTGGATCGAAGTGCTCTTCACGTCCACTTCGCCATAGTTGGAGGCCAGGTTGTTGACGGCCACTGCGCTATAGCCATCGGCCTTGTTCAGGATGCCGCTGCCGGTGGCTGCGACGACCTGCAGCGAGCTGCCACTGCGATCGATGGTCACGTTGCCTGCATTGCTGGCCAGGTTCTGGGAGGCCTTGCCACCACCCGTTGCCACGTTCAGCACGCCGCTCCTGTTCAGCAGGGTGACCTGAACGCTGGGGCCATTGATTTCGATCTGGGAGCTGCTGCTGCCGCCGCCGCTGCCGCCACCGCCGCCACCACCCATGGGGCCTGCCATGGCAGCTGTTGCGATCAAGCTCAGGGAAAGAATTGCAAGCGATTTCATGATGGCTCCTTGATGAAGAATCGGACTATCAGGAAGAGGTGTGTAAGCACCCGTTTTGCAGACACTTTGCGGAGGTTTCCGGCTTTGTCTCCCTGGACCCCTGCTCGTTGTCTGGACTCCAATGTGCTCGGGGAGATCCGTCCGTTCCATCTCTTGTCCGGGGTAGCCATGAGCGCTGATCCACTTGCCGGGTACTTACCCACCCAAGCCGTTTGCAGGCAGGCTGCATCGCGTTAAAGCGGCAGCCGTGCGCAATGAGTGGATCTGGGTAGTTTCAAGGTGTAACGACAGAAAATTTACGGTTGCAGCTTTGCTTGGGGTCGCCGTTTCGGCGGGTGCGGGGGTTTTTGGGCAACCTGGTGTATCGAAGTGCACGCAACTGAGGCCGGCGGCGGCAGCAAAGGCAGGATCGGCCTTTGTCACAGGGCGGGATTGAAGGCGCGGTGCGTGGTGTCTGGATCCGCAAGATCTGCCGGACCGGCGCTCAGGAAACTCCGTAGTCGATTCCTCACACAAAGGTGTTAATTTGTAATCTACGCAATCTTTCACAAACTTCGTCAAAGATTGTGGATATCGGTTGCGATTTCTCTTAATGTGGAAAGGCAAGTCTGTGATCGGTTGCGTCATACACATGGCGTGACATTTGAGGAGAGCAGCATGAATCCATCCGACGTTCCCGCCGATGCCCGTCCCCTGATCGCCGAGTCCCCTCGCGCCCAGGGCATGCTGGGCACAGGTCTGAGCTCTGCCATGTGGCCCGACTACCTGGCGGGCCAGCCCGACAAGCCCGTGCGGGTGCTGCTGGTGGACGACGATGCCCATATCCGCATGGTCATTGCGCAGGAAATCATGAACGACCCGCGCACCCTGGTCGTGGCCCAGGCCGGCAGCGTGCGCGACGGGCGCAAGGCCATCCGCCAGCATGAATTCGACGTGATGCTGGTGGACCTGAACCTGGGTGACGGCGAGGGCTTCGAGCTGCTGGACATGATGAAGACCGTGCGGCCCACGGCCGAGGCCGTCATCATCTCCGTGATGGAAAACGACGAACAGGTGCTGCGCGCCTTCGAGCTGGGCGCCACGGGCTACCTCGTCAAGAACTCCTGGTTCGGCAACTATCCGCAGGCCGTGCTGCAGGTGGCCAATGGCGGCGCATCCGTCACCCCCAGCCTGGCGCGCAGGTTGCTGCAGCGCTTCGACAAGACCCAGGGCGCCGAGCCCAAGCGCCGCACGCCCGACGAGGCAGACCGCCTGTCCACCCGCGAGCGCGAGGTGCTGCGCATGGTGGCCAGCGGCTACACCAGCGCCGAGATCGGCTCGCGCCTGATGATCAGCGCCATGACGGTCAACACGCACATCAAGAACATCTACCGCAAGCTGCAGGTGCGCACACGCGCCCAGGCGGTACGCTTTGCATCGCTGCGCGGCCTGTTCTGATCCTGGGGCGGCGTCCTGCCCGCAGCGGCCTGCCGCCGCCCGGGCCATGGCGGCCGCGCCTGGCACGGCTTGGCCATGAAAGATCCCCTTCGCACGCTGGCCATCTGCCTGGCCCTGGGCCTGCTGCAGATGCTGGGCCTGTGCGCCTGGCTCTGGCAGGCGGGCGCACGGGCCCCGCCGTGGCTGAGCCTGGTCAGCCTGGCCCTGCTGGTATCCACGGCGCTGCTGTGCGCTATGGGCGCCCGGCGACTGCACAGGCTGCTGCTGTGGCGGCGCCGGCGCAGTCCCCGGCCCTCGCGCGAAGTGCAGGCCGAGCGCCGGCGCATTGCCGCCGACCTGCACGACGGCGTGGGCGGGCTGCTGGTGCATGCCATGGCCTTGCTGGACCCGCGCGAGACCCGCCAGCGCCAGGCGCAGGAATTGCTGGAGCAGGGCTTGCTGGACCTGCGGCTCATGGTGGATGCCATGGACGCCATGGAAGACGCCTTGCCCGTGCGGCTGGCGCGCCTGCGCCACCGGCTGCAGCCCGTGCTGGACCGGCGCGGCATGCGCATCTGCTGGAGCGTGGCCGATCCGCATGCCGCCGCCGGGCTGCGCGGGGTGCCAGACCTGCCCGACCTGCCAGACCTGCCGCGTGGCCAGCCTTCCCAGCAGTTGCTGGCCATCGCCCAGGAGGCCGTGAGCAATGCGCTGCAGCATGCGCGCGCCACCACGCTGTGGCTGGTGCTGGAGCCGGTGGATCGTGCAGATGCTGCAAGCCCTGGCCGCGATGCCCGGCGTGCATTGCACTGGGAACTGCGCGTGGAAGATGACGGCTGCGGCCTGCCTTCCGGCCCTGGCCCTGACCCTGGCCCTGCGCAGGGTGCCATCCCGCCTGGCCTGCAGGGCATGGGCCTGGCAGGCATGCATCGCCGCGCCCATGCCATCGGGGCTGTGCTGGACATCCTGCCGCGGGCCGGTGGGGGGACCGTGGTGCGTGTGCGCTGGTGATCGGGCCGATGCGCCGGCGGCAACGGCGGCAACGGCGTTCCGGCAATTGCGGTGCCCGCTGACAGGGCAGGCCTGCGGCGCGCTGTGCAATCCCCCGATATGCGGATGTGAGGCAGTATCCATACCTGCATCCCAGCCCTGACATCCCGTTTCCATGAACCCACATTCCGACCCTGCGCCGTCGCCTTCACGGCAGGCGCTTCCTGCCGCCGCCGAAGGCGCCAATGCGGCCAATGCAGCCGCGAATTCCGCCGCCCATGCCGCCACCCATGCAGATTTCGCGCGCAGCGTGCGTTCGGCCCTGCCGGGCCTGGCACAGCTGGCCGACATGGTCCCCGCGCTGCGCCTGCTCACCGGGCTGCTGGTGGCCAGCATCGTCATTGCCGGCCTGTATTTCGGCCAGGGCCTGCTGATTCCGCTGGCGCTGGCGCTGTTGTTCGGTTTTTTGTTGGATCCTGCGGTCTCCCGGCTCAAGCGCTGGGGCATGCCGCGCATGGCGGCCACGCTGCTGGTGGTGGTCATGGCGCTGGCGACACTGGCGGGAATGGGTACCTATCTGGGCAGCCAGGTGCAGCAGCTCAGCGCCGATCTGCCCACCTACCAGAACACCATCCGCGACAAGCTGCGCAGCCTGCGCAGGAACGCCAACATGCCCAGTGCCTGGGACGGCGCGCTGCGCACCTATGACACCGTGGAGCGCGAGATATCGCGCGGCGCCACCACGCCCCGCGTGCAGAAGGTGGAGATCCAGTCGCCCGAGCAAAAGCCCACGGCGCGCATGCTGCAGTGGCTGGGCCGCGTGGCCGAGCCCGTGACCATGGCCGGCATCGTGCTGCTGTTCGTGATCCTCATCCTGCTGGACCGCGATGACCTGCGCGACCGGTTGCTGCGCCTGATGGGCGGCAACCTGCACGTGGCCACCGACGCGCTGGACGAGGCCTCGCAGCGCATAGGCAAGTACCTGCGCATGCAGTTCGTCGTCAACATCACCTACGGACTGCCCATGGCGGCGGGGCTGTGGTTCATTGGCGTGCCGGGCGCCATTCTCTGGGGCGTGCTGGCGGCCATCATGCGTTTCGTGCCCTATGTGGGGGCCATGATCTCGGCCGCCTTCCCGCTGGCGCTGGCCTTTGCCGTGGACCCGGGCTGGCAGATGCTGCTGATGACGCTGGGCCTGATCATGGCGCTGGAGCTGATCAGCAACAACCTCATCGAGCCCTGGCTGTATGGCAGCAGCACGGGCCTGTCCACGCTGTCCATCATCGTGTCGGCCACCTTCTGGACAGCGCTGTGGGGGCCGATTGGGCTGATCCTGTCCACCCCGCTGACGGTCTGCCTGCTGGTGCTGGGGCGCTACATCCCGGCGCTGCAATTCATGGAAGTGCTGCTGGGCAGCTCGCCCGTGCTGGGGCCGGCCCAGCGCCTGTACCAGCGCCTGCTGGCCGACGACGTGGAAGACGCGGTCACGCTGGCGCATGAACTGGTGGACGCAAGGCTGCCGGCGCGCGCCTCGGCGGACGAACGCTCGGCAGCGGTGGCCGGTTTCTATGACGAGGTGGCCATCCCCGCACTGCGCCTGGCCACGCAGCAGCACCTGGAATCGGCCACGGCCGAACACCGGCTGCGCCTGTCCAGCGGCATGGATGCCCTGATCGAGGAACTGCGCGAAAGCCATCCGCCGCCCGCTGCGGCCCTGGCCACGCGCGCCCTGCGCATCCATTGCGTGGGCGCGCGCTGGGAGGTCGATGCCCTGGCCGCCGCCATGGTGGCGCACAGCGAGGCGCTGCGCGGCCACGTGGTCAGCTGCTCGGACTGGGCCCTGGCCGCCGACCCGCAATGGCGCCAGCTGGGACCGGGGCAGGGCGGCCTGCCGCAAGGCCACGCAGGAGCCCAGGCCCTGGCCGAGGCGCAGTTGCTGGTGCTGTCCGTCTTCAGCACCCAGCCCCAGACCGTGGTGCGCCAACTGATGCGCCGCGTGCGCCGCCATTGGCCGCACCTGCGCGTGGTGCTGGCGCTGTGGAATGCGCCGGCCGTGGTGTCCGACCCCGAGTTCGCGCGCCGCTGCGGCGCCGCCGCCTGCGTGTCCGGCCTGCGCGAGCTGCAGTTGTGGGTGGACGCCTTGCGCCTGCCTGACGCGGCAGGCCAGGGCCTGGCCGCGCCCATTCCCGATGACGATGCGCAGCGCGTGCGCCAGCTGCACGACAGCGGCGTGCTCGCGCCCGGCCTGCCGCAGCTGTACCACGAGGCAGCCCAGCAGGCCGCGAATGCCTTCGATGTGAAATGGGCCCAGGTCTCATGGGTCGATGCCGACCGCGTGCACACGCCGGGCAGCCTGCTGGTGGCGGACCAGGGCGACCCGGCTTCCGCCGGCATGCCGCGTGCGCAGTCCATCTGCTCCTACGTGGTCCATGGCGGTGACGCCCTGGTGGTGCATGACGCTGCGCGCGACCCCCGATTTGCCGGCAACCCCGCGTTGCAGGCGATGCGGCTGCGCTTTTATGCGGGCGTGCCGCTCAAGAACCGCCACGGCACGGTGCTGGGCAGCTTTTGCATCATGGACGACGCGCCGCGCGAGGTCTCGGCGGCCGATCTGGAGCTGCTGGGCGTCATGGCCGAGCAGTTGATGCAGAACGTGGAGGTGCGCCGGATGATGGAAGCTGGCGCAGCGCCGGCTCCGGTGCAGACTTCGGCACAAACTCCGGCGCAAGTGGCATCCCAAACGACACCCCAGCCACCATCGTCGTCACCATCGACAACACCCCAGCCGAGTGCTGGCGGCTGAGTCCCGCTTACAGCGAGGTGGCCAGCATCTGCTCGTAGTCGTCGGCGCTGGCCAGGCGCGGGTTCGTGCCGTGGCAATGGTCCTTGAGCGCGCCGCCGATCACGGCTGCGAACTGGGCGCGCTCCACGCCCATGGCCGCCAGGCCCGTGGGCAGGCCCAGGCGGGCGTTCATGTCGCGTATGGCTTCGGGAATGTCGCTGCCCGAGTCCAGGCCCATGGCGTGGGCCATGCGCTGCAGGCGCTGTTCGGCGCGCACGCTCTCTGCCTCGGCATTGAAGCGCACCACGGCGGGCAGGAACATGGCGTTCAGCGTGCCATGGTGCAGGCGCGGGTTCACGCCGCCCAGGCTGTGGCTGAGGCTGTGCACGCAGCCCAGGCCCTTCTGGAAGGCCATGGCGCCCTGCATGCTGGCGCTCATCAGCTGGCGGCGCGCCTCGGCATCCTGGCCGTTGCGCGTGGCGCGTTCGATGTGGGCCCAGCCGCGCGTGAGGCCATCGAGCGCAATGCCGTCGGCAGGCGGGTTGAAGGCGGCCGCCATGAAGGTCTCCATGCAATGGGCAATGGCGTCCATGCCCGTGGCGGCCGTCAGCATGGCGGGCAGGCCGTAGGTCAGTTCCGGGTCGCAGATGGCGGCACGGGGCACCAGGTGCCAGCTGTGAAAGCCCAGCTTGCGGTGGTCGTCCACGATGATGATGGCGCCGCGCGCCACCTCGCTGCCCGTGCCGCTGGTGGTGGGCACGGCGATCAGCGGGGCCACGCGCTCGCTGATGCGCGGCGAGCCTCCCTCGATGGTGGCGTAGTGCGACAGCGGCCCTTCGTGCGTGGCCGCAATCGCCACGCCCTTGGCGCAGTCGATGGCGCTGCCGCCGCCCACGGCGATCAGGCCGTCGCAGCGCTGCTCCTGGTAGATCGCAGCGGCCGCGCGCACGGCGGCCTCGGTGGGGTTGGAGGGCGTCTGGTCGAACACCGCATGCGGCATGCCGCCCAGCGCATCCAGCGCCTTTTGCAGCACGCCAGCGGCCTTGACGCCCTGGTCGGTGACGATCAGCGGCCGCGTGATGCCCACGCGCTCGCACTCCTGTCGCAACAGGCGCACGGCGCCGAAGTCAAACTGGATCTGGGTGACGTAGTTGATGAAGGCCATGGTCGGTGACTCGTTGCGGGCCGTTGCGGCCCATGGTGGGGATCAGGGGGAGTGCGCCGAATCTAGACCGCGCGTGCTGCACTGCAAACAAAGCAAACCCTGAGAGGGCGCTGCGGCGGTCACGGGGGCGACAGCGCGGGCATGCGCTGCCATCGCATGGCTGCCAGGGCCTTGTGCTCGCGGCACAATGCCTGCTGCGCCGTGCCGGCCTGGCCGCACCTTGCCGGCCGCACCTCGCCGGTCGCACCTCGCCGGTCGCACCGAATTGCCTTGCCAGATAGTCGCTACCGAACCTGTCCCTGAACGTGCTCCTGAACGTGCCCCAGACTGAATCCTCCTCCCATGCCACGCCGCTGCCGGCGTCCCTGACCCACCAGATGCGCGATGTGCTGCGCCGCATGGAGCGCGCCGCGCGTACGCCCCTGCACCAGCTGGGCGCCGAGGGCGCACGTGCCGCCTACGAGGCGGGGGCCGGCGTGCTCGAAATTCCCAAGCCGGTTCTGCCGCGTGTCGAGGATCTGCAGATTCCCGCACGCGATGGCGCCTTGCTGCCCGCTCGGCTCTATGCGCCCGTGGAGCGCAGCCAGGCGCCGGCCACGGGCCTGCCCGTGCTGCTGTACCTGCACGGCGGCGGCTTCACCGTAGGCAGCGTGGCCACGCACGACGTGCTGTGCCGCCAGCTGGCCCATCTGTCGGGCGCCATGGTGGTCTCGCTGGACTATCGGCGCGCGCCAGAGCACAAGTTTCCCACCGCGCACAACGACGCCTGGGACGCGCTGCAGTGGCTGGCCGCGCAGGCGGCCTCGCTGGGCGCCGACCCTGCGCGCCTGGCCGTGGGCGGCGACAGCGCGGGCGGCACGCTGGCCGCGGCCTGCGCCATCCATGCGCGCGACACCGGCCTCAAGCTGGCCCTGCAACTGCTGATCTACCCGGGCACTACGGCGAACCAGGACACCGACTCGCACCGCCGCTTCGCCCACGGGCTGGTGATCGACGAGCCGGCCATCACCTGGTTCTTCGCCCAGTACCTCAACAGCCCCGCCGACCGCGAGGACTGGCGCTTTGCCCCGCTGCTGGCCCCCGATGTGGACGGCGTGGCCCCGGCCTGGATAGGCCTGGCCGAATGCGACCCGCTGGTGGACGAGGGCGTGGAATACGCCGACAAGCTGCGCATGTCCGGCGTGCCCGTGGACCTGGAGATCTACCGGGGCGTGACCCATGAATTCGTCAAGATGGGCCGCGCCATTGCAGAAGCGCGCCGTGCACATGCCGACATGGCGCGCGCCTTGAGCGACGCCTTCGCGGCCTGAAGGCCAAGACGCACCAAAACACCCCAAGACACCCCAAGACACCCCAAGACAACAGGAGAGAAACACCCCCATGCAACGCCAAGATTTCCGCACGCTGCAACGCATCGAAGTGCGCTGGTCCGAAGTGGACGCCCAGAAGATCGTCTTCAACGCCCACTACCTGATGTATGCCGACGTGGCCGTCACCGACTACTGGCGCCAGCTGGGTCTGCCCTATGAATCGTCCTTCGCGGCCCTGGGCGGCGAGCTGTTCGTCAAGAAGGCCACCACCACCTACCACGCATCGGCCACGCTGGGCGACGTGCTGCATGTGGGCATACGCTGTGCCAGGCAGGGCAATACCTCGCTGCTGTTCGAGGCCGGCATCTTCCGCGGCATGGAACTGCTCAACACCGTGGAACTGGTCTATGTGTTCGCCGATGCCACCACGCGCCAGCCGCTGCCCGTGCCGCAGCAGCTGCGTGACGTGCTCACGGCCTATGAGGCCGGCCAGAGCGTGGTGCGCGTGGCATCGGGCAGCTGGAACGACCTGGGCCGCGATGCCGAGCGCCTGCGCCTGGCCGTGTTCGTGCACGAGCAAGGCGTGCCGCGCGAGATCGAGATCGACGAGTTCGACCCCGTGGCCCGCCACGCCGTGGTCTACAACGGCCTGGGCCAGCCGATAGCCACCGGCCGCCTGGTCAGCGACAGCCCCGGCGCGGGCAGGATCGGCCGCATGGCCGTGGACCGCAGCGTGCGCGGCGGCCGCTGGGGCCGCATCGTGCTGGACAGCCTGGTCGAAGCCTCCCGCCAGCGCGGTGACCGTGAAGTCGTGCTGCATGCGCAGCGCCATGCCGAGTCGTTCTACCTGCGCGCGGGCTTCACGCCCGAGGGCGAGCCCTATGAAGAGGCCGGCATTCCCCACATCACCATGAGGAAAGCGCTCACCGCCTGAGCTGCAGGCAGCTCAGGCGGTGCAAGGCTCAAATCTCAAATGTCCTCGCGCAACGCGTAGGGCAGGGGCTTGAGCTGCAGCGCCACGGCCTGTGCGGCATCGGCGCGCTGGCCTTCTCCCAGTGCGGCGTGGGCCAGCAGGGGCTGGTCGGCCGAGCTGGTCTGCATGGAGACGATGGCGTCCCAGCCGCCGCCAGGCGCCGGGGCGGCCTGGACCACGGTGCCGGTGGCCTGCTCCAGGTCCTCGGGCGTGAAGACCTCCATGCCGGTGGCCAGCGGCTGCTGTGCATGGGCAAGGTAGGCGCGGCGCTTGAGCGTGCCCCGGAACTGGCTGCGGGCCACCACCTCCTGGCCTGGGTAGCAGCCCTTCTTGAAATTCACGCCTTCCACCGATTCGTAGTTGAGCATCTGCGGCACAAAGGCATCCACCACAGGCGCAGACAGCGTGGCAATGCCGCTGGCGACTTCGCTCCAGAGCCAGTCGGCCTCGCTGAGTGCAGGGCCTTCGGGCAGGGGCGCGCCCACGGGCGCCACGCGCAGGGCGCGCGGCTGGCCGGCGGCCGGGTACAAGGCGATCAGGCTGGCGTCGCCGTCATCGGTCTTGGTCCAGGGCACGGCTGCCGGGCCCAGGGCCTGCGCGGCGGCATCGCCAGCCAGCCCGTGCAGCGTGAATTCGGCCGTGGCGTCGCTGAGCTTGCACTTGGCGCGCAGCACGAACATGGACAGGCGCTTGAGCGTGGGCGCCAGCAGGCTGCGGTCGCACAGCAGCAGGATCTCGTCCTTGTTGCGCTTGAAGCCGATGAAGCTGGCCAGCATGCGGCCCTTGGCCGTGCAGAACGCCGACAGACGCGCATGCTGCAGATCCAGCAGCGCGAAGTCGTTGGTCAGCTGTCCATGCAGGAACTGGGCGGCGTCTTCGCCGAGGGCGCGTATCACGCCGAGATGGGAAACGGAAGCAATGCCGTTCAGTAAAGGCTGGGTCATGGCTGAATTATGATCAGCCGCTCTATTGCTTGCTTGGACCGAGGTTGTGCGCTTTATCTTTCGCGCTTTGATGATGTTGCTGGTGCTGGCCGCCGTGCTGGCCGGTGCCGGCTGGTGGTGGCTGAACCAGCCGCTGCCGCTGGCCCAGCCCACGCTGGAGCTGGAGGTCGAGCCCGGCACCACGCCGCGTGGCGTGGCCCGCGAAGTGGTCAAGGCTGGCGTGCAGACCGATGCGCGGCTGCTGTACGCCTGGTTCCGCGTCTCGGGGCAGGACCGGCAGATCAAGGCCGGCAACTATGAGCTGACCACGGGCCTGACGCCCTATGTGCTGCTGCAAAAACTCGCGCGCGGCGAGGAATCGCTCAAGGCGTTGACCCTGGTGGAAGGCTGGAACTGGCGCCAGGTGCGCGCCGCCCTGGCCCGCGAGGAATTCCTGCGCCAGGAAAGCGCAGGCATGGACGACGCTGCCCTCATGCAGGCCCTGGGCCGCGCGGGCGTGGCGCCCGAGGGCCGCTTCTTCCCCGATACCTATACCTATGCCAAGGGCAGCTCCGACCTGGCCGTGCTGCGCCGCGCCCTGCACGCCATGGACCGGCGCCTGGCCGATGTCTGGGCGCTGCGCTCGGCCGACACGCCGCTCAAGACGCCCGACGAAGCGCTGATCCTGGCCAGCATCGTCGAGAAGGAAACCGGCCGCGCGGCCGACCGCGCACAGATTGCCGGTGTCTTCAGCAACCGCCTGCGCATCGGCATGCTGCTGCAGACCGATCCCACCGTGATCTACGGCCTGGGCGAGAAATTCGACGGCAACCTGCGCCGCCGCGACCTGCAGACCGATACTCCCTGGAACACCTACACCCGCGCGGGCCTGCCGCCCACGCCCATCGCCATGCCCGGCAAGGCCGCCCTCATGGCCGCCGTGCAGCCCGGACAGACCAAGGCGCTGTACTTTGTGGCGCGTGGCGACGGCACCAGCCATTTCAGTGCCTCGCTGGACGAGCACAACCGCGCCGTGAACCGCTACCAGCGCGGCCAGCAAAGCCCTGGGCAAAAGCCCTGAGATATTCCCCCAGGGCTGCTGCGCTTTGCGCAGCGCTTGCGTATCCTCTCTTTCCATATGACCACTGCAACTCCCGCCGGCCTGTTCATCAGCTTCGAAGGCATCGATGGCGCCGGCAAGTCCTCGCACATCGCGTCGCTGGCCCAGGCTTTCCGTGACCAGGGCCGCACGGTGACGCTCACCCGCGAGCCCGGCGGCACGCCGCTGGCCGAAAAGCTGCGCGCGCTGATGCTGCACGACGCCATGGACCCGCTGACCGAGGCGCTGATCGCCTTTGCCGCGCGACGCGACCACCTGGTGCAGGTGATCGAGCCTGCGCTGGCGCGCGGCGAAGTCGTGCTCTGCGACCGCTTCACCGATGCCACCTTTGCCTACCAGGGTGCGGGCCGGGGCTTCGACCTGCAGCCGCTGGCCACGCTGGAGCGCATGGTGCAGACGGGCACCGCCCCCCAGCCCGATCTGCTGCGCGAGCCCCACCTCACGCTCTGGTTCGACCTGCCCGCCGAGGTGGCCGCTGAGCGCCTGGCCTCGGCCCGTGTCCCGGACCGCTTCGAGTCCGAGCCCGGCAGCTTTTTCGCACGCGTGGCCCAGGGCTATGCGGCGCGCGCTGCCGCCGCGCCCCAGCGCTTTGCGCGCATCGACTCCAACGCCAGCCGGCATGCGGTCTGGCAGCAGATCACCCAGGTCATGGTGCGCCGGGGCTGGCTGGCCATCATGGTCGGCGGACAGGCAGGTGCGGCATGAGCGAGTCCCTGCCACAACCGGCCGAGACCGACACCGCCTGGATCGCCGGGCAACGCACGCGCCTGCTGGCCCAGCGCGGCCACGCCTGGCTGCTGCAGGGGCCTTCCGGCCTGGGCCAGTACGCGCTGTCGCTGTCGCTGGTGCGCGCCTGGCTGTGCGAATCGCCGTCGCCCCAGGGGGCCTGCGGCCACTGCGGCAGCTGCCACGCCATCGACGTGCGCGCCCATGCCGATCTGTGCGTGCTCATGCCCGAGGTGCAGATGATGGCGCTGGGCTGGCCGCTGCCCGAAAAGGCCCAGGCCGATATCGACGACAAGAAACGCAAGCCCAGCAAGGAAATCCGTGTCGAGGCCATGCGCGACGCCGTGGAGTTCTGCCAGCGCACCAGCGCGCGCGGGCGCGGCAAGGCCGTGCTGGTCTACCCGGCCGAGCAGATGAACGCCATCACGGCCAATGCGCTGCTCAAGACGCTGGAGGAGCCGCCGGGCGATGCCCGCTTCGTGCTGGCCAGCGAGGCGGCCCACCAGCTGCTGCCCACCATCCGCAGCCGTTGCCTGACCCACACCATGGCCTGGCCCGATCAGCAAGAGGCCCTGGCCTGGCTGCAGGGGCAGGGCGTGGCTCCGGAAGCGGCCGCCGTGGCGCTGCGCGCCGCAGGCGGGCGGCCCGGCGACGCGCTGGCATTGGCGCACAGCGGTGGCGGCAAGGACATGGCCGCATGGTCCCAGTTGCCGCGCGCGCTGGCCAAGGGCGATGTGGCGGCCCTGGCCGCCTATGCTCCGCCCCATGCCGTGGAGGCCTTGCAGAAGATTTGCCACGATCTGATGGCCCTGGCCGCAGGCGCCGCGCCGCGCTACTTCACGCCGGCCGACCTGCCGTCGCGGCCGCTGGACATGGGCCTGCTGGCCGAATGGTCACGTGCCCTGGCCCAGGCTGCGCGCACGGCGGACCACCCCTTCAACGCCGGACTCATGACCGAGGCCCTGGCCGCCGAGGCCCGGCGCGTGCTCATGTCCGGCCAGCCTGCCCGCCAACGCCGGGGATGAGGCGCGGGGAGCAGGGCGTGGCGGCAGTGCAGCAGCGCAGCAGCGCGGCTGGGTGCTTTTCGCCACATGAAAGCCCGTCCTGTTAACCTACAGCCCTGGGCCCGGTGCCGATCGCGCCGGCCGCTCACCGAACCAATGTCTGCAAACCATCCATGAGCACCGCACCCACCACACCCCGTCCCAGCGTGATGCAACTGGCGATCAAGGAAAAGGCCGCGCTGTACGCCGCCTACATTCCCATGTTCGCCGAAGGGGGCGTTTTCGTGCCCACGCAGCGTGAGTACCGTCTTGGCGATGATGTCTACGTGCTGCTGACCCTGCCCGACGAGCCGCAGCGCTATCCCGTGGCCGGCCGCGTGGCGTGGATCACGCCCGCGCGCGCCTCGGGCAACCGCACGCAGGGCATAGGCATACAGTTCCCCAAGGACGAGAAGTCCGCCGAGCTCAAGGCCAAGATCGAGAACATCCTGGGCTCGGCCCTGGCCTCGGACAAGGCCACGCAGACGGTCTGAGTCCTGCGCCTGCCTCTGCCCGCATGCCGACACGGAGGAAATGCTCTCCGGTCGGCATGCCTGTTTCTGAACCACGAGATTCCATGTTTACCGATTCCCACTGCCATCTGAATTTCCCCGAGCTGCAAAGCCGCCTGCCCGAGATCCGCGAGGCCATGGCGGCCGCGCGCGTCACGCGTGCGCTGTGCATCTGCACCACGATGGAGGAATTCGGCGATGTGCACCAGCTGGCGCTGGACCACGACAATTTCTGGGCCACGGTGGGCGTGCACCCCGATACGGAACACATGACCGAGCCCAGCGTGGCCGACCTGGTCGAGCGCGCCGCCCTGGCGCGAGTGGTGGCCATCGGCGAAACGGGACTGGACTACTACGGCATGGAAGACCGCAAGGGCGGGCGCACCATTGCCGACCTGGAATGGCAGCGCGAGCGCTTTCGCGTGCACATCCGCGCGGCGCGCCAGACGCAAAAGCCCCTGGTCATCCACACGCGCAGCGCCTCTGATGACACGCTGGCCATCCTGCGCGAAGAAGGCGAGGACGGCTCGGCAGGCCAGGCCGGCGGCGTGTTCCACTGCTTCACCGAGACCATGGAGGTCGCGCGTGCGGCGCTGGACCTGGGCTACTACATCTCCATGTCGGGCATCGTCACCTTCAAGAACGCCCAGCACCTGCGCGACGTGGCCGCCTTCGTGCCGGCCGACCGCCTGCTGATCGAGACCGACAGCCCCTACCTGGCGCCCGTTCCCTATCGCGGCAAGACCAACAATCCGTCGTATGTGCCGTACGTGGCGCAGCAGATTGCGCAGGTGCGCGGCATGGCCGTGGAAGACGTGGCGGCCCTGACCAGTGCCAACTTCGACCAGCTGTTCAAGGGGGTTGTCGCATGCGACTGAATGCTGCGGCCAGTGGCCGCGTGGGCGTGGACCGGCGCCGTTGGCTGGCCCAGGCCGGTCAGGCCGTGGTGGCCCTGGCCGCAGCCAGCGGCGGGCTGGCGCATGCCAGCCAGTACGACGACTACGTGCGCGCCATCATCAGCGACAACGAGCGCGCCATGGTCAACCTGATCTTTCGCGGCTTCGACCCCAACACCCGCGACACGCGCGGCCGCCCGGGCCTGGTAGCGGCCCTGCACCAGGGCTCGCTGGGCGTGTTCGACGTGCTGCTCAAATCCCCGGGCATCAAGGTCAACGAAGCCTCCCAGCAGGGCGAAACGCCGCTGATGATGGCCTGCATCAAAGGCCACCTGGACCTGGCAAAGGAACTCATACGCCGGGGCGCCGATGTCAACCGCCCCGGCTGGACACCGCTGCACTACGCCACCTCGGCCGACCTGCCAAAGACGCTGGACATCGTCAAGCTGCTGCTGGACAACAGCGCCTACATCGACGCCGACTCGCCCAACGGCACCACCCCGCTGATGCTGGCCGCCCAATACAGCAGCGAAGCCGTGGTGGACCTGCTGATCAAGGAGGGCGCCGACGTCGTCCTGCGCAACCAGCGTGGCTTCACCGCCGCCGACTTTGCCCGGCAGGTGGACCGCCAGTACATGGTCGACAAACTCACCAAGGCCATCAAGGCCGAACGCAAGACCCAGCCTTCGCGCGGAAGCTGGTAGCCGCAGGCCAGGCGGGTGGCACTGCCGGTGCTGCCGCTGTCCACATCAGGTTGTGTGATTCCTGCTCAATCGGGCGTACAGGCCGTCCCGCGCCAGCAGCTCGGCATGCGTGCCCTGCTCGGCAATGCGGCCGCGCTCCATCACCACCACGCGGTCGGCATGCTCGATGGTCGAGAGCCGGTGGGCGATGACCAGGGTCGTGCGGCCCTGCATCAGCCGCGTCAGCGCCTCCTGCACCAGGCGCTCGGATTCGTTGTCCAGGGCCGAGGTGGCCTCGTCCAGGATCAGGATGGGCGCATCCTTGTACAGCGCCCGCGCAATCGCCAGCCGCTGGCGCTGGCCCCCCGATAGCTGGCTGGCGTTGTGGCCCACCACCGTCTGCAGGCCGTTGGACAGGCCGCGCACATGGGAGCCCAGATTGGCGGCATCCAGCGCGGCCCACAGCTGGGCCTCGTCTTCCACCCCGCCCAGCGCCACGTTGGCGGCAATGGTGTCGTTGAACATCACCACGTCCTGGCTGACCATGGCGAACTGCTGGCGCAGCGCGGCCAGATCCCATTCGGGCAGGGGCGTTCCGTCCAGCAGCAACTGGCCGCCCGTGGGCTGCAAAAAGCGTGGCAGCAGGTTCACCAGCGTGGTCTTGCCCGCGCCGGAGGGGCCGACCAGGGCCACCACCTCGCCCGGGCGCACGCGCAGGTTCACATGGCTCAGGGCGGGTGCCTTGTCCTCGCCAAACTGCACGGACACGTCGCGCAACTCGATCTCGCCGCGCGCCTTGCCGGGCACCTGCGTGCCGCCGGTCTCGTCGCCCGAGCCCTCCAGCAGATGCAGGCCCCGCTCCAGCGCAGCCACGCCACGCGTGATGGGGTTGGCCACATCGGCCAGGCGTCGGATGGGGGCAATCAGCATCAGCATGGCCGTGATGAAGGCCGCAAAGCTGCCCACCGTCACATCCTGCACATTGGCCGCAGCTGCGCCCGTGCCCCGGCTTTGCCACAGCGCAATGCAGATCACGGCCGACAGGGCGGCGGCGGCCAGCAACTGGGTCAGCGGCGTCATGGCCGCCGAGGCGATGGTGGCCTTGATGGCCAGCTTGCGCAGCTGCCCGCTCAGGCCGCCAAAGCGCTTTTGCTGGCCCTGTTGCGCGCCATGCAGGCGCACCATGCGGTGGGCCAGAACGTTCTCTTCCACCACATAGGCCAGGGAATCGGTGGCCTCCTGGCTGATCTTGGTGATGCGGTACAGGCGGCGCGACAGCGTCTTCATGATCCAGGCCACGCCCGGCACCACGGCCGCCACCACCAGCGTCAGCTGCCAGTTCAGATACAGCAGGTAGCCCAGCAACGCCACCAGCGTGAAACCGTCGCGCGAGATGCCCAGCATGGCCTGCACCAGCAGCGTGGAGCCGGTCTGCACCTCATAGACCACGGTATTGGACAGCGATGAGGCCGATTGGCGCGAGAACAGCGCCATATCGGCCGCCAGCAGCCGCTCGAACAGGCGCTTGCGCAGCGCCAGCATGCCCTCGTTGGCAATGCGCGCCAGCGCGTACTGGCCCACGAACTGCGACAGACCCCGCACCAGGAACACGCCGATGATGGCCAGCGGCACCGACCACAGTGGCAGCGTGCCGTCGGTGAAGCCGCTGTCCAGCAGCGGCTGCAGCAGGGCAGGGATCAATGGCTCGGTGACCGCGCCCACCAGCGTGGCAGCCACGGCCAGCGTCCAGGCCAGGCGCTGGCCACCAAAGTAGGGTGACAGACGCTTGAGGCGCTGCGACAGGGTCAGGGTGCTGGCGAGATCAAGGGCCGCCGGTGCGGCGGACGGCGCAGGGGCCGGCGGCGGTGAGGATGGTGCTTGCATGAAGCGCGGATTTTACGGCGGGCTTGCCTGTGGCTGCCTCATGGGGAACTGATGCGGCTGCCGGGGATCGAGAAAGCCTGGGCCGACAGACCCTACAGTGCACGTTCTTACATCGTGACGCATCCAGTGTGTGTAACATTCGCACCTGTGCAAGTACCGGGGTCTTCCCGTAGATATTGATGAATGCCAATGACTATTGACCGACTCCTTTCTCCCTCCTCCCTGGCGGCCGTGCCGCGCACTTCGCGCCGAACCCTGCTGGCCGCTCTCGCCTCAACCCCCGCAATTCCCGCGCTGGCCCAGTTCCGCGTCGAAGTGACGGGCGTGGGCCTGACCCAGTTGCCCATCGCCATTGCAGCATTCAAGGGAGAAGGGCAGGCGCCCCAGAAGATCTCGGCCATCATCCAGGCTGACCTGGAGCGCAGCGGTCAATTCCGCGCCGTGGACACGGCCGGCGTGCAACTGGACGAAACCTCGCGCCCCGACGTTGCCATGTGGCGCCAAAAGAGCGCTGACTCGCTGGCCGTGGGCAGCATCACGCGCCTGGCCGATGGCCGCTACGACGTGCGCTTTCGCCTCTGGGACGTGGTCAAGGGCCAGGACCTGGGCGGCCAGGGCTTTGCCGTCACCACCGGCGACCTGCGCCTGGTGGCCCACCGCATCTCCGACTACATCTACGAAAAACTCACGGGCGAGAAGGGCGTGTTCTCCACGCGCATCGCCTACGTGACCAAGGCGGGCAGCAACTACCGCCTGTGGGTGGCCGATGCCGATGGCGAGAACGCCCAGTCGGCCCTCTCCAGCCCGGAACCCATCATCTCGCCTGCCTGGTCGCCCACAGGCACCCAACTGGCCTACGTGTCCTTCGAGTCGCGCAAGCCCGTGGTCTATGTGCACGATGTGGCCAGTGGCCGCCGCCGCCTGGTTGCCAACTTCCGGGGCTCCAACAGCGCACCGGCCTGGTCGCCTGACGGCAACTCCCTGGCCGTCACGCTCAGCCGCGATGGCGGCTCGCAGCTGTACCTGATCAGCGCCCAGGGCGGCGAGCCGCGCCGACTGATGCAAAGCAGCGGCATCGACACCGAGCCGAACTTCTCCAGCGATGGCCGCTCCATCTACTTCGTCAGCGACCGTGGCGGTGCTCCGCAGATCTACAAGGTGCCAGCCTCGGGCGGCAGTGCGGAACGCGTCACCTTCACCGGCAACTACAACATCTCGCCCAGCGTCAGCCCCGATGGAAAGTGGCTTGCCTACGTCTCGCGCGTGGGCGGCGGCTTCAAGCTCCACGTCATGGACCTGGGCACCGGCACAGTGAATGCCATCACCGACACCACGGCCGACGAAAGCCCCAGCTTCGCTCCCAACAGCCGCCTGATCGTCTACGCCACCCTGCAGCAGGGCCGCGAGTCCCTGATGACCACCACGCTCGACGGCAAGATCAAGGCGCGGCTGGCAGGGCAGGGCGGAGACATCCGCGAGCCCGACTGGGGTCCGTTCCAGCGCCAGTGACAGCCGGCTTCCCCGATTTCTTTTCAGTCAACCAGTCAACTCAGCACGAAGTCCACCCGGACATACGGAGATTTTTCATGATCACCATCAAACGACTTTCCCTGGCACTTGCAGTCACCGCACTCATGGCCGGTTGCAGCTCGGGCGTCAAGCTTGACGAAACCCCGGTCACCGACGCGGGCGCCACCAGCACGGGCCAGGGCAGCGGCGCCGGCACCGGCAGCACCTCGCAAAGCGGCATCTCGGGCGTGGACCTGACCGGCTCGGCCGCCGACAAGGCAGGTCCCCAGGGCGTCAGCCGCGTCGTCTACTTCGACTTCGACAGCTACGTCGTCAAGGCCGACGCCCAGCCTCAGATCGAAGCCCACGCACGCTTCCTGAAGGCATCTTCCGCTCGCAAGGTCCAGATCGAAGGCCACACCGACGAGCGCGGCGGCCGCGAATACAACCTGGCCCTGGGCCAAAAGCGCGCCGAAGCCGTGCGCCGCTCGCTGGGCCTGCTGGGCGTCAGCGATGCGCAAATGGAAGCCGTGAGCTACGGCAAGGAAAAGCCTGCCTCCGAAGGCCATTCCGAAGACGCCTACGCGCAAAACCGCCGCGCTGAACTGTCCTACCGTTGATGAACATGCAGCGCTCCCCGATCCTGCATCGCACCGCGCTGCGTACGCTGCTGGCAGCTGGCCTGATGGCCGGCTACGCCGCCAGCGGCCATGCCGCACTGTTCGGCGATGACGAGGCGCGCCGCGCCATCCTGGAAATGCGCCAGCGCGTCGACAGCATGCAGCAGTCGCAGCAGCGCATGACCGAGGAAAGCTCGCAAACGCGCCGTGGCCTGCTCGAACTGCAGTCGCAGATCGAGCAGCTCAAGTCCGAGCAAGCCAAGCTGCGCGGCCAGAACGAGCAGTTGCTGCGCGATGTGGCCGAGCTGCAGCGCGGCCAGCGCGACATTGCCAAGGGCGTGGACGAGCGCCTGCGCCAGTTCGAGCCCGTCACGGTGACGGTGGACGGCCAGGAATTCGCAGCCGACCCGGCAGAGAAGCGCGACTTCGAAGCCGCCCTGGCGCAGTTCCGCGCAGGCAGCTTTGCCGAAGCCGGCACGGCGTTCTCGTCCTTCCTGAACCAGTGGCCCAAGAGCGGCTATGTGCCCTCGGCACGCTTTTGGCTGGGCAACGCGCAGTACGCCAATCGCAACTACAAGGACGCGATCACCAACTTCCGCGCGCTGCTGGCAGCAGCCCCCATGCACGGCCGGGCGCCGGAGGCGGCACTGTCCATCGCCAACTGCCAGATCGAGATGAAGGACACCAAGGGCGCGCGCAAGACGCTGGAAGACCTGATCAAGGCCTATCCCAACGCCGAAGCCACGGCTGCGGCCAAGAACCGTCTCGCCAGCCTCAAGTGATGAACGACACGGTCTCTTCATCCCTTCCGGAAGAAGACAAGACAGCGCCTGAAGCAGGCGCTGTTTTTTCTGATGCCGACCTGCAGCGCCGCTTCGGCGGCCTGGAGCGCCTGTATGGCGTGCCGGGCGCCGCGCGCATCCGAGCCGCGCACGTCGTCGTGGTGGGCATCGGCGGCGTGGGCTCCTGGACCGCCGAGGCGCTGGCGCGCAGCGGCGTGGGTGAGCTCACTCTGATCGACATGGACCATGTCGCCGAGTCCAACATCAACCGCCAGATTCACGCGCTCTCCACCACCGTGGGCCAGGCCAAGATCGAAGCCATGCGCGAGCGCATCGCCCAGATCAACCCCGCCTGCCGCGTGCACTGCATCGACGACTTCGTTGACCCGGACAACTGGCTGCGCCTGCTGCCCCAGGACGCCGACGCCGTCATCGACGCCTGCGACCAGGTCAAGGCCAAGACCGCCATGGCCGCCCATGCGCGCGCCACGCGGCAATGCTTCATCGCCGTGGGTGCAGCGGGCGGCAAGCGCCTGGCTCACAAGGTCGATATCGACGACCTCAGCGCCACCACGCACGACCCGCTGCTGGCACAACTGCGCTACCGCCTGCGCCGCGAACACGGCGCACCCAAGGAAGGCAAGCGCATCGGCATCGCCTGCGTCTTCAGCCGCGAGGCCGTCGCCCCGCCCGATGCCTCTTGCGCCATCGAAGGCGACGGCACGCTCAACTGCCACGGCTACGGCTCGGTAGTGGCGGTCACCGCCACCTTCGGCCAGTGCGCCGCAGGCTGGGTCATCGATCAACTGAGCCGCATCAAGAATTGAAGCGTAAATTTTGGTGCTAGAATCTATGTCTTCGCTAAGCAGCATCTGATGCATGCAAAGCGTGGTTCGGGTCTTTAGCTCAGTCGGTAGAGCAGCGGACTTTTAATCCGTTGGTCGCGAGTTCGAATCTCGCAGGACCCACCAAAGAACACAAGGCCCCGTAGCAATACGGGGCCTTTTTTCTTTGCTATCGAAGAAGTAGCAAAACGGAGCAGAGATTTGCGGCCCGTGTTCCGCAATTCTGGGCGTGTTCCGCAATGCACCGAACAGGCTTCACCTTCTTGCCCACCTTGTGGCGGATGCACTGGGCTGTCATCCCCTCCGTCGTGTGCCCCAGCAGCGCCTGGGCGTGGCGTATCCCGCCGTCGTCATCCACAGTGGTGGTGGCCGTGGCGCGCAGGTCCCGAAACTGGAATTGCGCCTTGGGAATGCCGGCGGCATCCCGAGCTGCGTCGAAGCGGTCGCGGAGCATGTTCTTTGTCAGCGGCTGGCCCGCCTCGTTCACAAGCAGCTGCGCGGTGTCCGCTTTGACCTGGGCTTTGTACGCCTGGATCTCGGCCAGCAGCTCCTGAAGTGCGCCTGTTACCTCGATGCGCAGCTTGGCGGCTGTCTTGCCCTGGCGGACGTGGAGCATGCCGCCGGCAATGTGGTCGGTGCTCATACGCAGCACGTCGGCCGGGCGCTGGCCAGTGAGGAGCGCCAAGTGGACAGCGAACCGCAGGGATACTGCGGCCTTCTCCAGCAGCCGAGCCATCAGGTCGTCGCCGACTACGACATCCCGCCCATCCTCCCGGAAGCCTCGCATGCCTGCGCAGGGGTTGGAGGCCTTCGTGAGGCCCTGTTCCCGGGCAAAGTTCCACATGTGCGAGAACAGGGACTTCTCCCGATTGGCGCGCACCTGGCCGATGGAATCCGGAATCGTCTGAGCCGGTAGTCCAACTTGCCTGAGGGCGCAATGCGGGGGGAGTGACTTGGCTCATGCTGGTCCAGAACACAGAAAGCCAGCTCTGTGGCTGGCTTTTTGAAGAAGGAGAGATCAGGACAGCGCACTTGACGCGCTGTGCTCATGCACGGAAAAAAAGCCACTGTGGAGTGGCTTTAATTTGATTGACAAAGGTTTGCCTAGCTAAGCATCTCGATTTATTTGCTTTTCTTCTTCATAAATCCTTCGTTCCTCTCTGGATAAAGGGTCATTCTTTCTTTTGCTATCAAGTGCTTCTATCTGAACTCCTGGAGAAAAGATACTCTTGACGGAATCCCAAAAGACTTCCCATGGGGTGCGAGGTTGTGAAAGCATATTAAACTCCAATTATCTTCCGTTGAGGTAGGGAGGAGGTGTGTCCCGCAGTTCAGCAGAATCCAAATTTATAGTAAATTCTGTGTCCCAATCGCTGATTTTTTTCTTGCGTGGTGGGTCAGGTGTGCGGAAATAGTCATCGTTAGATACAGCATGACTATCAACATCTGGAAGAGAATATTTATTTTGGCGGCTAAATGAGCCTTTTGTGTCTTTGACTTTCATGTGGACCTCCGGTCCTGTGTGTTGACCGAAAACGACCAACTTTTTTCACACTACTCTGATTTCCAGCGGAAAACCGTTTGGGTAACAACAATTACCTATATGTAGAAGCGGATCAGGGCAGCGAAGCCCGTCGCGAGAGGGCGCGTCTCGCGCCCTGCATCCATGCCCTCAGGAAATGTCAGGAACTGCTCGCGGTCTTTGCAAACGATCCATCTCGGGGGCTGTTATGAAGGAAAAAAAAACTGGCAGTCTCGCATCCCGGAGCTTGGGGGAGCCGCCTAGACTTGGCGCGCACCCCCTTGCGTGGTGTATGGGCCGGTCGTTGCTTAACTGTTGGCCGTTCTTATAAGACGCTGCTTCCGGACCTTGCGGTATCTCCAGGCCGCAGGCAGGCTTGGCTGCGCGAGAAGGTACCAAGACAGCGTGCTGCACGCGCTGCGCTCATGCTTCTCGATATGTGTACGCGGATGTAATACAGCTTCCAAAGGAACAAAAATAGGCGCCCAATGAAACTGCTCATTGGCAATTTCGTTTCCTCCAGAGGCGTTCCTTAATTTGAAATTCGGGAGAAAATGTTATGGATCAAAGAATAAGTGAGCTCGAGCTAGGGGCATTGCACGTTTGGCATGCAAGCATGGTGCTGCTGGCACGCCGTGGCGAGATGCTTGGAATTTCTGTATATGAAGCACCTGCGATCGCAAGTCTAGCCGCACGCTGTGAGTCCCCATATCACATGCTAGTGATAGAGGTAGACGATCCTTGGGATGTGTCCACCCAAAATCGCATTCGCGCGAGCCTTAGCAGGTTTACGGCATAGGTTCGTCTGCGTTTAAAACACTCAGACTCTCGCCATTTTGTCGTATAAATGACATGTTGGCAAAAAATTCCCTTTTCTGGTGCATGCAATAACCACAATGCTTGTGATAGATGTTAAATGGCTAATGGGCCTAGATGTTGAATTGCATTTGTCTTATAGCGCTCACCAGTACAGAAGCTCATGCTGTGTCAATGACCACACCTGGTAAAAAATCCCCTGGCCAAGTGCCCACATCCTCTTCTCGTAACAGGTTTTCCACGCGCAGGACACTCTACATCGGCATCGCTGTGGTAGTTGTTGCTCTTCTGATTACGCTTGTTCCCTGGTAGATGATCACGGCTGCTTTTGCGAGCTGTACGTAACAGCCTTGCGGGGAAGTGCGATCCCAAAAAGGCCTCTATGAAGAGGTTTAGGGGATAGATTATAAAAACAGAGTGGTTCAGATGGATGAAAAAGAGCCCGCATTCAGCGGGCTTTTCTACGATTATCATTATATCGGTCTGTGATATTTATCCTCGCGTCTCTCTATATGTGCATTGTGCCTATTGATGTGTTCATGCTGAGAAGATGCTTGGCTGTACGACGGGGTGTTGAGATTGTTTTGAAGCTCTTCTTCGTATATTAATATATCTTCTTTAGACAAGGGGTAATCTTGCTCAGTGGTTTCCGTGGGATCTAGGTGCGCTTTGCGAGAAAATACGGTTTTTATAGAATCCCAGAATTTTTCAAAAGGGGTACGAGGGAGTAAGAACATATTGGCCTCCAGTGCGCAAGCCATTTAGAGCGGGCGGGCATATCTGTCGTTCGCGCAATATGGCAGATTTAAGAGCGACCAGAGATCCTGTATTCCACCAGCTGCGCATTATTTTGTGCGGTGGATCAGGAGTGTGGGAGTAATCATCTCTTGATACGGAATGGCTATCAACATCAGGTAGCGAAAAACTTTCGATGTGGATGGTTGAATAAGATTTTTTTCTTAATTTCATGTGAACCTCCGGTTTGGATCGTTGGTCAAAGATGACTGACTTTTCACACTACTCTGATTTTCGCGTTAAAACCGTTTGCGTAACAATAATTACCTATATGTAGTAGCGTTTCATGGCGTCGAAGGACATTAAAAGAGGGCGCAAGGCACTCCCTGTGCTTCCGGTTATCAGGAAATCATCAGGAAACTCTCACGGTGTTTACCTGTTCGCGTTTGTCCGGGACATCCGCGGTCTGTAGCATTCGTCGGAACTTTCGAAGGTCCGAGATCTTCTTGTCCAGAGCCTTCGCTGCGCCATGAGCCCTGGCCAGCGGCACATCCGCCAACACTCCATCAGCATCCTCTCCGCGCTGAACCCGGGCTTTGAACTCGTTCTCGCTGATGTGGATCCGCTTGAGGTTCTCGTATTAGGCGTTGCTCTGGCCGTTGGCGCCGCGCGTGTTCCCGTAGAGGCGACCTGCCAGAACACGACAAGGCTCGCCGTCGAGATGATGCCGTCGTTCGCGCCCAGCACTGCAGCGCGCAGCCAACCTACGTGAGCGGTTCATGGCGCTCAGGATGCGTTCGATAGTGGAATGACTTCATAGGCATGTTTTCGTCAACGCGAGGAGCGCCAGGCAGTATGCAGCAGCGTGTTGTCGTGTGGGATGTAGTGATTATTTTCATGGCTTCTCTAGTGTGGAATAAATGTCCATTAAGCTTTATCAGCCTTCGGATAATGCCATGGATTTTTTTATTCGATCGATAGCCGCAACTACGCCCGCCTCGAAATCTCTCCAGTTTTTTACGCCAGAGTGACGCATTTCATTCATCTTCTCATCTGCGGATTTAATCTCGGTATGCATTCTATTAATGTGCATCTGAATATTTACTTTGGCATCGGAGCTTGCCAAGTCATATTTCTTCTCAAGTTCTGATACCGCTGCCTTCCCTTTGGATATCTCCTTTCCGGCATTTGCTAAGAACTGCTCGCGAACCATTGCCTCGTTGGTATAGGTGAATGCTGGCATGTCCTTTACACTTTGTTTTGTAGCCCCCATGATAATCAGTTTTCCTGATATTTCATTAATTTCACGGATTGGAATGGCCACATCATGTTGTCCTATTCCGACAAACCCTCCGGCACTCACGATGGCATAAGTCACGTTCTTGTCAGGTGAAATAATAAGATCATCTACTCTGCCAACTTTTCCTCCAGTGTCGTTAAATATAAACTTCCCTATCAATGATTTCTTTGCGCTCCATCCCACGGCGGCGCTGGTGGTTTGGGAGGTCTTAACATCCATTGTGGTAGTTGATCCTGCAATTTGTGCCCTTGCTGTTGCAGCAGAAGCTAGGACAGCGGCTAATGCCAGAACGGCAAGAAAATGGTGTGAATGTTGATTTTTCATGATGAGGTTCTCCAAAACGTACCACATCGGGTGTTGGATGTTTGGTGTACGTTTTATCGCTTTTATACTTATCAAGTAGCTCTGTCTGTACGCGAACGTACAGTGGCTTTTTTAACCCTGACACCCTTGATGCAGAAATTTCTCTGGAAATATTTCAAGTGTGTGCTGGCGCACAGACATGATTTTAGGTTAGGCATATTATTCTGATTGTTGAAGCATCTAGGAATTACCATGAAAACTGACACACAATTACAGCAAGATGTAATGGCGGAGTTGAAGTGGGAGCCTTCTGTGCACGCATCCCAGATTGGTGTAGAGGTCAAGGATGGCGTTGTCACTTTGGCTGGAGAGGTCAGTAGCTATTTGGAAAAATGGGGGGCTGAAAGGGCCGTGCAACGTGTGGTAGGTGTTAGAGCCTTGGCGATCGACATGACTGTCAAGTTGTCGCAAATGGGAAAGAGAACTGATACCGATATCGCGGCATCCGCGCGAAACGTGCTTAGCTGGACGAATTCGATTCCTATCGACACCGTTCAGGTCCTTGTAGAAGATGGTTGGATTACCTTGTCTGGGGAAGTGGTTTGGAACTATCAGCGTAGCGATGCTGCCGACAGAGTGCGCCTCTTGCCGGGAGTGCGCGGTGTGAGCAACCAAATTTCCATCAAACCCAGGGCTTCAGCCATCGTCGTAAAGTCAGAAATCGAGGATGCCATCAAGCGTCGTGCGACTTCTGATACGAAAACGATTGTTGTTGATGTCACGGGTGGCGATGTGACGTTAACAGGGACTGTCCGTAGTTGGACGGAGCGTGATCTCGTAGTTCATTCTGCCTGGGGAAGCCCGGGTGTCCGCCAGGTATTTGACAGGATGACCATCATCTGACAATTTTGGCGAAGGCCGGGGGCATGAATCGTTGTCGCCAATTCATAGCCATTGTCGTCGTGCCTAACTGAAGCGGATGTCTGATGAATCAGAAAGGATCTGAGCCATGACCGAAACCTGTCCAAAGTATGTAGAAATAGGGTGAAAGAGGCATGATTTCGAAAACACCAGAGGCGTGGATGATTGAGAATGTGTTTTCTTTTTTGTCTATTTCAGCGGAACGGATTTCTAATCTGTTGGTCGAAAGTTCAAATCTCGAAGGACTCACCAACAAAAACGCGGAAGCCGCGCTATTGTAAAAGTAGCGCGGCTTCGTTTTTTCCCCAATTGAGGAATAGAGGTCTGGGCTGCTGCCGGTTTCATCTTCCACCTTAACAAGAGGTCATCAAAACCGGCAGCAGCTCACAACGTCAACCACATGTTCAGCACTTTTTTGGAGTAGAAAACATGAAAAATTCCATCCAAGCTCCCTGTCCTCTGTGCAGCCTGACCAGTACAGCCTACTTGGAAAACTATGCCAAGTGGACGCATTTTGTGTGTCCCTGTTGTCGTGAGTTCAAAGTGAACAAGCTGGTCATTAATATGTTGCGTGCTGAATCTGTTGATGTTCGTGAGCGGCTGTCACAGGAGGCTCGGGCGTTGACGGGGAGCAACTATCTTCATATCGCTGCAGCTGAGGGCAAGTCATTGCAACCCAAGGGGCTGACTCCTTGGCGCGCAGAGGTGCGGCAGCGGCCGGTTTAATGTTCAGCCGTCCGGTCCATGCCCAGGGCTTGTCCTAAAGCGCGATACGGGTGAACACTGGAGCCATGCTTCATCTACCCACTCGGCCCTGCAGGTCAGACCTCCTAGAAGATCCTTCACGTCGTTTCTAGCTTTCTCCGCGTATCCTTCGCCGATATAGCCCAGCTTTATTAATGTCTCCAGCATAGATAAGGCCCCTGCATTCCATGCTTCCGAAACGGTTAGGGTTGTGCGTATCTCATCTGGTAGAGCTTTTGCCCAGTCATAGAATTTCATATACGTGCCTTGTCTCCGGTGTTCATACGGTGACTTTCAATGCGGCTTGCCTGCTCGCTGAAGAAAAAAGGGCCTGTTGGCCCTTTGGATTTTTATCCAGCAGATTTATTGCTGAGCCTGTTCTTGCTCAGACCGCTTTTTTTGCTGCTCGGGCGCGTGCGATCCCTCTTTCAGAGGTCGGCTTTGCTCCTGCTGCGAGGGTTGCGGTTTGTTGCCTTGTTGCTGGTTGTTGCCAGGGGTATTTTGGAAAACGGCCATGAAGAGCTCCTTGGTTATCAAAAGCCAAGATCGGCTCCTGAGGTCTAACGATGTTCCTTTTCCTAATTTTCTGCTGTAGTCAAATAGGCCAATGATTATTTAATGTGTAAGCAGCGTGCCGAAAGGCTTTTATTTTTTAGGGTAAAACTGGACCAGAATAGATTTCTGGTTTCACATAATATGTAGAAATGACGTTCGATCAGATTGCAATTGCCCTGCTGGGGTCCCTGGCAGCTTGGCTCTCCCAAGCCCGGGGAAAGAGCTGGCGCAAATGGGCGCCGGTGTTCGGAATGCTGGGGCAGCCGTTCTGGTTTTATGCCAGCTGGCAGGCCGAGCAGTGGGGCATCTTCGCCGTGTCGATCATCTATGCTGGCGCGTGGGCCCGGGGGCTGTGGGTCTACTGGATCTCGCCGCGGCGTGAGCATGGCACGGAGCCCATTCAACTGGTCCCCCGCCGCAAGCCATGCAGCCGGGCATGGCTGTAGCCGGCCGCTCGCGCGCCAGCCTTGAACGCTTTGCTCACCGTCCACTTGGTGGGCGGGGGGACGCGCGCTGTGCTCCTGATGCGCTGCACTGCCTTCAAGACCGGCGGGGCAGGGTTCCGCCAGCGGGCCGCTCCTGCGCCCTACGCTGCCCACGAGCTGGCGCGAGCAGCGCCTGGAGGCCCGCGCTGGCCGAGGCAAGGCCGCATCCAACCACTGTGGCGGTCATCGACCAGCACCAGGTCGTGCCCGCGCCGAAGACCGAGGCCCAACGCAGCCCGCGCTCGCGCGCCTTGGCCAGTTCCAGCTTCACATCCATCTGCGCCTCCAGCGCGCGGTCGCGCTCGATGGCCCAGGTGGTCAACATTGATGCCCGCGACCGCGCCGCTGTGCTGTGGGCGCTGGGCTTGCTCAACGCCACGCCAATTCTGGATTTTTGAAAGAGAACCATCTTGGAAAACAAGGCCGCGCAGATGAACCGCGACGACACACAAAAACAAGAAGTGGCCCCGCTTGAGCTGCATGGACTGGATAGCTGGCCAGTTGGAGGGCTGGCACGAGGAGGGCGCGCGGCATAACAACCCGCGTCCTGCGGGCGTCATCCGCCCGGGCAGTGGTACTTACGTGCTGCTGCGGTTTCTGCGCCAGGCCCACGGGCGCTGGTTCTGCCATTCCGAGCTGGTCCTGGTTCTGGGCCGCAGCAAGGGGGAAATTGATTGGGCATTGCAGCACCTAGTGCGTGAGGGCCAGGTGGAAAGCTGGCTCACGGAGCTGCCAGCTCGTAAGCCAGTGCTGCGGTATCGGCCAAGACTGGGCAGCACGCCACCTGACATTCAGCGTGGCTTGTAGGGAACGCCAAGATCCCATCGAGACTGCCAGTGCGCCACGTACTGCAGGGAGACCTGAGGCATGCCGCGAATGACCACTACATTCTCGGAATTGGCAGTCTCGGCTGACGGCGCGTAGTTGAAGGAGCCGGTTTCTACTGCATCGCCATCCACAATCATTGCTTTGTCATGGTGGATGTGGAAATGATCGTTGGTGCGCAGCTGTACGCCGCCGCGCACGACCAGGTCCATCGCGGCCTTGCTCGTCTTGCCTTCATTGCGTTTCTTGTCCACGACGATGCGCACGTCCACGCCGCGCTGATGAGCAGCCACAAGTGCCTGCGCAATGTCAGGAGCCTGGAAGGCATAGGCCAGCACCTGAATGCTTGTCTTGGCGCTGGCGATTGTGTCCAGCACCAACTTGCGGGCGGAACCTTCGGGTGAGAACCCTACCTGCACGCTCGACTGGGCAAAGGAGGCGATCGGCAGAGCGAGCAGAGCCGCCAGTGCAATGCGAGGAAGGTTTTTCATACGCAGATAGTGCTGCGCCCGCGCTGTCTGCGGGCGCGGCGCCACTTCAATTCACGACTGAAATTTTGAGCGTGTACGCGGACGACTTGCCCTGCCGGGCGGCCGCACGATTGAGGAAGACTCGCACACGGTAGTCACCGCTGGCGGGCAATGCGCCGGTCCAAGTGGGCCCGTCTGCCATTTCGCCGCGGAACAGCGCTTCATCGCTGCCAGGTGGGAGCACGTTGAAGTAGGTCGAGGTGGATTTTGTCTCCATCTGCACGGTCATCGTCTGCCCGGCGCCCGCGCGGACCACGTAGTCGCGCGTCTCCACCTTGTTGCCTTGGAGCTTGCCCTGGACGGTGGCGCTCGACGTGCCTTTCTTGAAGTTCACCGCAGTAGAGGGAACATCCGCCTGAGCCATCGCTGGCACTTGCACGACCGTGAGGCAGGCGACAAATGCAGCTGTGCAAATTCTGGAAAGCATGCAGGTCCTTTTTAGGAGGCGCATATCGCCCCGTTCACATACAGGCTACCAGACGATCGGGCGCATTGTGCGACAGCCTCCGACGAGCCGCCTCGCAGAGATGACGGTGCCGCCCCAAGCCTGCCACGTTCGGCAGGATGAGCAAGGAACAGAAGCAAGCCCCCCAGTGGGAGCGCATTGAGCTGGACTACAGGGGCTGGCCCCCACAACGCGCCCGTAGGACTCTCGCCACCGGAATCTTGCTCAGGGACCGACAGCCTGCAGCCCGCTGGCGGGGCACCATGCAAGCTCTGAAGAAACAGGAGCAATGAATGGCGATTTCAGAAAAGATCCAGGACCTGCGCAAGTGGGATGACTCTCGCAAGGGATTCACGGGAGAGCACTGGCTGGTGCTCGGTGCTGGCCTATTGGCTCTGCGCCACGCCCGGCGCACGGAAAGTGGCATGGGCCGTGTCGTGAGTGGTGCGCTGGGCACGGCACTGATAGCGCGGGCGGTAACCGGCCGCGATGGTGTGCTGGGAACGGCAGAGCGCTTGACTGCAAAGCCCACGCTGGCCGAGCGCCTGCAGATCGCCGCGCGCCGCCTGTAGATACGCAGACGAAGAAAAGGCCCGCAGTTGCGGGCCTTGTTTTTTGGGTCAGGGCTGCATCAACGCTGGCGGCGCATGCGACGCAGGCCGAACATTGCCAGCAGGGCAGACATCAGAATGACACCCCACTCGCTGAGCGTCGGAATGGCTGCAGCGCCGCTGGCTGGAGCTGCTGCCAGCACGGGCACGAGTGGGTCTGCGATCACGCCCACGGCAGGGTTGGTATCACCCGGGCCGTTGTCGGTGATGGTGTAGGTCACCGTGGTGCGGGCACCGTTCACGATCACGTTCAGCGCGGTCGCAGGGTCGAACCATCCGCCGGCTCCATCGGGCTTGCGGAACTGCACGCCTTCGGGGAGAGCGCTGGGATAGGTGAGGGTCATCGTCACAGATCCGGTGCAGTTTTCGGCGCTGAAAGCGAATTGACCGCTGGGCGCTTGGAGGTTCGGAGGGGTGGAGGTCACAGGTCCGAAGCCGCCGCCAGATTGCAGCGTGCAGGTGGTGCCGCCGCCGGACATCGTGGCAGACGGTATGCCGGTCATGCCAGGCACACTGCCGGGCGCGCTCACCAGTTGTAGCTTGCGCGGCGTGGCTTGTGTGCTTGCAGAGGCTGCACCGGTTGTCCCGTTGGATGCCACGACCGTGAAGTTGTAGGTGAAGCCATTGCTCAGGCCAGCCACGACGATGGGGGATGTCGTTCCCTGCTGAGTGATCACACCAGGCGCACCGGGCACGGCCGCGGGGGTCGCGGTCACGGTATAGCCTGTGATGGGGGTGCCGCCGTCAGATGCAGGTGCAGTAAAGGTCACCGTAGCCTGCCCGTCGGCTGCAGTGACGTTGCCAATGGTGGGGGCTCCGGGTGCCGCTGCATTCACCATGAAGGTTTGAGACACCTGTGATGCAGGCAGATAGCTTGCGTTACCACTTTGGTTCGCATCGACGGTGCAAGAGCCTGTGTTCACAAAAGTCAGCATGCCGCCCGACGTGACCGTGCACACGGCGGTTGTGGTTGCACTGAAGGCCACGGGCAGGCTGGAACTGGCCGTCGCGGTCAGTGTTGGCGTTGTGCCGAAAGTTTGGTCGCCGGGGTTTGTGAACGTGATGCTCTGGGTTTGCTGTCCATTCACCAGTACGCCGGTCGTGGCGCCTACGTTTGCCAAATTCAGTACAACGTTGGTGCCTCCGCTCGTCATCGTGCTCCCATTGAGATTGATGGCTGTCCCTAACGTCACTCCATTTGCATCAAAGTCACCTGGCTGCACGGTGTATATGAAAGTCAGGGTGGAGGTGTTGCTGCCACCGACGAAGTTCGCTTGCCGGACAGTTGAACCAATCGTCAAAGGAATTGACGGTGGGCCGCCAGCTGTGACGGCGACGGGAGCGCTGTAGGTCACATTGAACTGCAGGTTCTGTCCAGCACTATAGGTTCCGTTGGGAGGAACGCTTACTGATTGCACTGAGGGGGCAGCGGCCGCAAGCATGTAGCTCAGCGCGGTTTGGCAGGCGTTGGCGTCTGTGATGGTCACCCAATACTGACCGGGAGCTAGTCCTGTCGCGGTTGCCGCTGTGCCCCCGGAGGGGATCCAGGCGTAGGTGTAGCCAGGAGTCCCCCCACTCGCGACAACTGCTGCGCTACCGTTGTTGCCTCCAGTGGGATTGATCTGCGACTTTGTGCCTGATAGGGCTGCTACAGGTTGTCCAACTGTGACAGACGCAGTTCCCTGTAAGTTGTTCGAGTCAGTAACTTCGACGGTGTAAGTGCCAGCCATGAGCCCTGAGGCGGTAGCGTTTGTGCCTCCAGTGGGTGCCCATGAGTAGGAGAAGGGCGCAACACCGTTCTGGATGCTGTGGGCCGTGGCTGTGCCATTGTTTCCTCCGTAACACGAGACATTGGTATGTGATGTGGATACGTTGAGCAACTGTGCGCTGGCGGAGCCAGCAAAGGCCACAAGAGCCACGGCGCTGCCCAGTGCCCATGTGCGGAAATTCCCGGATGACATGTTGGTTCCTTTTTAGCGAACGGCTCGCTCCCTGCAGCGCTCTATACCGAACCCATGTTCGATGGCCGAATTCGTTGCAAATTGTAGAAATTTGTGTATTTTGTGTATATCACTGAAACTTGGTAGTTATTTGGATTGGGCGGCCTGGTGCTGTGGCGGTCGCCCCAAGCCTGCCAGCTTCGGGCGGATGAGCAAGCAACAGAAACAGGCGCCGCAGTGGGAGCGCGTCGAGCTGGACGCGCGCTGTCTCTAGCGGCCTGCGCGAGCAATCTGCAGATGCCGCCCGCAGACTTGCCAGCGCTCCCCCCGCATCCGTCCTTGAGTAAGCCACTGCCGTCAATGCCGTATATGAAGACTGCCGCGCAGCGTATGGGGACATGGCAGCAAAGGCTGCAGGACACGCAGCCGATGTCCAATCATTAGGTGCTGCATGGCCTGGAATATCCAAGGATTTAAATCGCGTTTAATTTCTTGGTTAGATGCTTGATTATAGGAAATCAACTAATGAATTTTTAGGTCAGAGTGTGATTTATGGTTTATCCCAAGCTCGTCAATTCCTGAAAGTGTCGCAGGATTAAATGATTCATATTGTCAGCTTGGGATTAGATTAGCTTGCGCTAGGGATGTGTTTTTTTTTGCAGATCCTCTAAGAGTGGCTAACACCAATTGCCCAGAGGGCCTCGCAGACCGGTTATGCTCGCTGCCCTCATGGCACGACGACCCGTAAGCAAAGAACTGTGGCGACAGCTACAACCCCTCATCTTGGCCTTCATGCCTTCTGCCGTTCGTGCTGCAAACAGGCATTCCATGGGAAGACCTTCCCTAATCTCGTGGGTTACGGCAGCGGCATGACGTGCTGGAGGCGCCTGCGCGACTGGAATGCTGCTGGTGTCTGGGAACAGTTGCACCAGGCCATGCTGACTCGCTTGCGTGAACATGACCAGATTGATTGGAACCGGGTCAGCATTGATAGCTCCTCGGTACCAAGCCCCCGGCGCGCCAGGAAACGGGGCTTAACCTGACTATCCATGAAACGCTGCTGAAATTGGCGGCAGCGATCATCTGCGCACGCTTCGTGGATAGGTGGTGTTAGCCACTATTAGCCCATGGCGAGAAGGTCCACGTCAGCGTTGACCTTCTCGCTGGCGGTGCTGTGTCGCAGGTCGTGGAGAAGCGGATCAATGAGGCCAGTGCATCCGCTCGTTCACGCGTGTTTTGTACAGATTTTCCTTAGCAAGCAAATAAATTAGCTAAATTAAATTCATTGAAGCGGTTGATGTGAATTATCTTGATGAACGGGTTGCAGGCTATAGTCAGACGGCTTCGCTTAATTTTCATGTCAATGGAGACGTTATGAATCGATGGATCCGCAGTGTTGTGATTTCTGCCTTTGCCTCTTGCCTGTCTGCTTACACAATGGCGGCCTTGCCTGATTCCGGTATGTGGGCAATGGATGGTGAACTGAATGGCAAGCCTGGGCGTGGGATTCAGATAGACAGGCAAGGCGGGCTGAACGTGATCGTTACCTACTTCGGATACAGAACGGATGGCTCTGCACTTTTCCTGCAGGCTGCGGGTCAGCTGAAGGATGAAAAAATCTTCGAAGGTGAACTGACGGAATACCGTGGCGGCCGCGTTCTGGGAGGGCCCGCACAGGATGGAGAGCCCGTGCGAGTCGTAGGACCTGTCCGCATTGTTTTTGATACAGAGACTTCTGCTACGGTCACTTTGCCCGGGGGGGCGCCACAGCCCATGAAGCGATTCGGCTTTGAGGACAATTTGGCCCGCATGCATGGCAAGAGCTTCAGCTACTCATCGGGTGAGGAACTGGTGATGAGTGGTTCGAGGGGGGGGCAGCTTCATATCTACGCCAAGGGAGATGTGTTCCGCATGGAGGAGGAATTTGCAGCCGGAGGGACTTGCTTTTACGAGGGACCTCTGAGGTATTCGGGAGGTGGCATCTACTCTGAGGGGCTTTTGAGCTGCAAAGGCGCTCCGTCTCGATCCGGCTTGAACATGTACAGGATTGAGAGGCTGCACGTGGACGAATACGGCGTTCTGACGGGACGGATCCATTGGAGCGGGGTGGATGCAGCCGGCCAACTCGTCCAACCGGCCAGAACGGTACTGGGCTTTTGCCATAGCAGTGCAGCCGTGATGCTGACGCCCATGCCGTGCTTGGGCGGCGGGAAAAACTACTACCAGGCTGAAAGGCATTGAAGCAATCACAGCGCGCACGCGCTGTGATCATTCCTTTCGGGGCGGATCCTCAAAAATCCGTCCCACCCCTGTGCTCAGTGCTGGCGCCGCGTTCTGGCTACGCCGACCAAGGCCAGCAGGCCCGACAGCAGCAGCAAGCTCCATTCGCCAAGCGTGGGGATGGCCTGGGCTGACGCGATTGGGGGAGCGAAGGTGATCAGAACGGATCCGTCCGCACCATTCGAATTTCCTGCGCCGCCCATGCCGGCTCCGCTGGTGGCTGCTGCGAATGTGATTCCGGCGCCGTAGCTGCTGCCTCCACCGCCAGCGCCGCCTATGTCGCCAGCGTTGCCTGCGTTCCCGCCGCCGCCGCCGCCACCCCCGTAGCCGCCGCCGCCGCCACCGGCGTTGTAGCCGCCGGCTCCTCCGCCGCCAGCGCCGCCACCGCCCAAACCGGGCCCCATGCTGCCGGCGCTGGCGCCACTGGCTCCTGGTCCTGCAGGACCCACGCCGCTGCCGCTGCCGCCTCCGTCATTGCCTGTGGCCGTGCTGCCGTCCCTGCTGCTGGTGCTGCCGCCAGCGCCTCCCGTGCCATCGGTGCCAATGCCACCGGCCCCGCCCGTGCCAGCCACCGTGCCGCCTGCACCACCGGGGTGTGCCGCGTTGCCCATCGTTCCGTTGCTGCCGTTGCCACCACCTGCGCCCACTCCCGCATTGCCACCAGAAACTCCAGCGGTGTCGTTGCGGCCGGCGCCGCCTCCGCCGCCCGCCACGGCCAGAACGGTGAGGGCGGATGTGTCGATGATGCTGCTGCTTCCACCGCCCCCTGCGCCGACAGGCCCTCCTGTGGCGCCTCCGCCACCGACGCTGATCAGGAGGTTGTTGGCAGGAGTCACCGCCAAGCTGCCTGTGCCAACGGCGCCGATGACGGTGACGGTCATGGTCGTGATGCCTGCAGGTACGGTGCAAACCTGAGGTCCGCCAGCGGCGGTGTACACCGTTCCACTGACGCAGGGCGCCGCCCAGGCCGCAGGGGCCAGGCACGCAGCGCAAGCTGCCAGAAGACGCGCATTCAATATGCCCTTGCGCAGTTCAGGCCAAGGCGTGATCCATCTTTGTTGATTCGGTGTTGTTGCTCGCATTTTTCCTCATCCCTTGGTGAATATATTTTGCGAGCGCGATGCTATGTGATGGTCTGAATGTTGTCTATTGAGGAATTACTTGATTTCGGCTTGTGGAGTTAAGTTGATGTTGTTTATATATTGATATAAGTCAATCAATAGAAAATTAAAATGCATTGAGTTTGAGATTATTGGATTTTATTTGTTTGGATTTATTTTCCAGCTGAATGCCAATAAACCGTCATGGTATGAATCAACGGCAATTAGCTCTGCTATTTTTGGTTTTCCTATGCAAAGCACAACGCAAAATCAATATTGAGGCATCAGTGCGCGAGCCCATGGCCTGTGCCTGGGTTGATTCTCACAATCCAAGAAACTCAAACGGCACCGATTCCTGAAAATTCCGCGTGGCATCGCCCGAGAATGTGTGGTCCTGATCCGGTCCCAGGTCGAGCTTGAGCACCTTGCCTGTTTGCTTGCTGAAGTCCAGCGCCTTGAGATCCACCCAGAAGGTATTCGGTGTCAGGGCCGACTCGAAGAAATAGAGCTTGCGCTGGTGGTCGAACACGGTCCGCCAGCGGGTGGAGGAGATATTGGGCTCCTCCGGCGTATTCAGGCCGTAGGGGACCGAGGCGTTGCGGATCACGCTGAAGACGCTGGCAAGCGCCTTGTTGGGGTCCGGGCTTTTGGGGATCGCGTTGACGTAGAACGATGCACGGGCAAAGCGGTCAGCGGCCCGGTTGGTGCCGGGCAGCATGGTGGTGCCGCCCACTTGCTTCCAATAGGCGTTCAGGGCCAGTTGCTGATCAAAGGTCGGCGAGTTGGTCATGACCTGGTATTCACGGCCGTGGTGTATCACCTGCCGGCCGTTGATGTATTCGACGATCGCGCTGTCGCCGCTGGCGTCGGACATCGAGAGGTGCAGCGTTGTCAGGCGGTTCTCTCCGGGCACGTTGTCCGAGACGATGGTGAAGGGCTCTTTCTCCAAAGCCGCGACGGCTTCCTTCACGGTGGCGAAGTTGTCCAGCACATACTGCGCCCAAGCCGCAATGGTCAGGCCGGGTTTGCTGCCTGCGCCGAAAGCGGGGTATTGGGATTCCACGAGCCATAGCAGGTTGGCATTCAGGCCGGCCTCATTGACTCCATCGGTGGTGGACACGTCATAGCCCGAGGTGACAACGCTGCCGTACCTGGAAGTCCAGCGCAGGGAATTGGGGCCGGCCTTGCCGCTGCGCTCCATGCCGCGCGGCAGTACCCAGAGATTGCTGACGATGTCGCTTTTCCAATCCATGGAGCGTGCCGTCACGACCTGGCCATTCGCCCCCAAATAGACAAGGCGGGTACAGGCCCAGGCGCTGGAAAGGGCTGTAAGCCCGGCAAATACCACCAGCAATGCGCCCACGACGGGACGAATCTGCAATGTGCTTTTCTTCACGGGAAATTCCTTTGTAAGCAAATGGACTGGCGCAGTGTAGGCGGCAGGCATTTGCATCCAGAGTCGGATAAAGCCGCATTGGAGACGGCCAGGGCGATGGCCGATGGTTTTATGGGCGTGGTGCAGGCAACGGCACGCGTGCTGGCAGCACGGTCAGATGGCGTGGCTGAGCATGGGGCTGGCCAGCATTGCCACGGCAAAGGAAATGGCGCAGATGGCGGACCACAGAAAGACGAGGAAGAGGTGTCGCATCAGAAGGTTCTCGGCAGTTCGGTGGCGAATGCGGCCCGCAAGGCGCGCAAGCCCCGCGCGTACAGGCGTCCCAGGGGCGAGCGTGGCTCCATGCGCAGCAGCAAAGGCTGGTTGCCGCGCACGGGAAAGGCTTCCAGCAGGCTGCGGTGGTAGCGGGCATCCGGGTCCGGGTTGAAGCTTTCTGTCGGAACGACTCGACTCATCTTGTATCTCCGTCACATGATTTGGAGAGGTTTCTGGGTACGTGCTCTCCTATGGGCTCTATTTCAATTGGTTGCGCGGTGTTTCTGTGCGGGCCAAGGCTGAGGTCGCATGTAGGCCGCGCCTGTACGCCGTGTATGTGTTTTGCGGACGCGCTGTGCGCTGCGTCCTCAGGCCTCGCAGGGGTGCGAGGAGTGGCCTGCAAGCCTCTTTGCGGCGGCTTGCCGTGCCTAGAATTCCTGGTCCCCATTTCATTTGTTTGCCAGGAGTTCCATGTCGTCCCTTGTTCCTCCGCTTCAGATCCGGCCTGTCACACAGGCGGATCACCACCAATGGCTTCCTCTCTGGCAGGGCTACAACGCCTTTTATGGGCGCGCTGGCGAGACGGCGCTGCCCGAAGGCATCACACAGGCCACCTGGGAGCGCTTCCTCAATCCGCTGGAGCCGGTGTTTGCGCTCGTGGCGGAGAGCGAGGGTGAGCTGGTCGGCCTGGCGCACTACCTGTTTCATCGCAGCACCACGCGGCTGGAGCCGGTGTGCTATCTGCAGGATCTGTTTGCCGATGCGCGGCGGCGCAAGCAGGGCATTGGCAAGTCGCTCATCCGTGCGGTCTATGCGCAGGCTGCGCAGGCGGGAGCGCGCCGCGTGTACTGGCAGACGCAGTCCTCCAACGAGGCGGGCCGCGCGCTGTATGACCAGGTGGCCGAGCACCGGGGCTTCATCGTCTACGGGCACGAAGTGCAGGGCTGAGGCTGACGCTTTGTTGTCGGGTAGGCGGCCTGGATACGAAACCTGTTGAAACAGCGGGCGTGCGCTGCCGCTGCAAGGCCTGCGGGCAGCCCGGCAACCCTAGAATCACGCGTTGTCCTATCGCTGCTAGCGCTGCACCCCATGTCCAATCTCATCGTCCACGGCGGCACGCCTTTGCGCGGCCGCGTCGTTCCCTCCGCCAACAAGAATGCCGTGCTGCCGATTCTGTGCGCCACGCTGCTGACCGATCAGCCGCTGCGGCTGCATGGCGTGCCGGACATCACGGATGTGCGCAAGATCCTCGACATCTTCCGCACGCTGGGCAGCGAGGTGCAGCTGGACGAGACCACGCGCACGCTGCAGCTGCACCACCGCGACACGCGCTTTGACGCGTCCTCGCACCGCCTGCCCGAGGAAATGCGCTCTTCCATCATGCTGGTGCCGCCGCTGCTGGCGCGCTTTGGCGTGGCGCGGCTGGAGGACAACGTCAAGGGCTGCACGCTGGGTGTGCGCGAGATCGATCCGCACGTGGACATCTTTCGCTCCTTTGGCGGAGAGGTGGAGCGCGCCAGCGGCTCCCTGCTGATCCACAGTGCCGCGCCGCTCAAGGCCGTGCGCCACTGGCTGGACTATGCATCGGTCACGGCCACGGAGAACTTCGTGCTGTGCGCCGTGGCTGCGCAGGGCGAGTCCATGCTGACCAATGCGGCCTGTGAGCCGCATGTGCAGGAGTTCTGCCGCTTCATGGTGATGATGGGTGCTGATATTGACGGCATCGGCACCTCGCGGCTGACGGTGCGCGGCGGTGCGCCGCTGGGCGGCGGCGATTTCACCTTCGAGGAAGACTTCCACGAGATCACCACCTTTCTCGCGTTGGGCGCGATCACGGGCGGCGATGTGGAGGTGCGCAACAGCACGCCGGACAACTTTCCGCTGATCGACCGCACCTTCGCCAAGTTTGGCGTGCAGGTGGAGCACAAGAACGGCTGGTCGCGCGCGCTGCGCTCGGGGCCGCTGAAGGTGCAGACGCCTTTCACCAGCAATGTGCTCACCAAGGTGGAAGCCGCTCCCTGGCCGTACTTTCCGGTGGATCTGCTGCCCATCTTCATTGCGCTGGGTGTGCATGCGCAGGGCAATGCGCTGTTCTGGAACAAGATCTACGATGGCGCGCTGGGCTGGACGGGCGAGCTGTCCAAGTTCGGTGCCCATGTGTTTTCTTCGGACCCGCACCGCGTGGTCACCTTTGGCGGCAATCCGCTGACGCCGGCCGTGGTGGAGAGCCCCTACATCATCCGCGTGGCGATTGCGCTGTTCATGGTCGCCAGCAGCATCGAGGGTCGATCGGAGATCCGCAACGCCACGCCGATTCGCCGTGCGCATCCGCACTTTGTCGAGAACCTGCGCAGCCTGGGCGCGCGGGTGGAGTGGACCAACGAGGAGTGAGATCAGGCGGCGATGCGCAGGCCGCTATGCCTGCGGCGCCGCATCCGAGAATCTCTTGGCCGCCCTGAGCAGGTAGCTCACGGCATAGAGGATGGGGTCGTCCATCTCGTCGTCGTTCACGCGGTCAATGATTTCCAGCAGGCCTTGAAGGTCGGCCGACATCTGCGGCAGCACGCTGCTGGCCAGCGCCTCGACCGGCTGCTCTGCAGCGGCACGGTCTGCCTTGAGGTGGTAGCTGCGCAGCAGGTCGTGGACACCGACCACCATGGCGCGGTTGGATCTTTCCACATGCATTTCCAGCACGCTCAGCGCCGCGCTGATGTGGCATAGCGCATCGGTCGCCAAGCTCTCCGGATCGGGCGCTCTGGCGAGGGCCTGCGCAAGGCGCGCGGAGGCGGGCATGTCTGTGTCCGGCATGGTTGTGTTCTTGCGCAATAGGTCTGGGGTTCAGGGCTCGTACGCACGAGCATCGGCACGGGCATAGGCATGGGTGCTGGCTTGCCCGGTCCTTGGTCGGGCCGATTCAAATGTTATGCCAACTTGGAATCATGTCAACTAGGCATGAATCTGAATTTGCATCTGGCAGGTACCATCGCCCAATGCAACGAAAACCCTTTCCCAGCGAAACCCAGGAGCGCTTCATCGTCCGTTTCCCGGATGGAATGCGCGATCGCATCTCGGAAGTGGCAAAGGCAGGCCACCGTTCCATGAATGCCGAAATCGTTGCCCGCATACGGCGCAGCTTCGAATTGGATGAAGCCGGCGACACGGCCCAGGCCGGCCCGGACCTGGATGTGGCGGAGTTGAAAAAGGAAATCGCGCGCCTGTGCCGCTTGCTGCAAGAACACAAGGACGCCGCTGCAGGCCTGTTCGAGGCGCACAAGGAGGCCGTGGTGACCGAAGCCCTCAAGCGCCTGCGCTCCGAAGCGGGTGAGGCTGCGTCTTTGCCCAAGGCCACGGGGGATGGCGCGCAGGCCGCCCGTCGCACCAGCAAGAAGACCTGAGGCTGTAGGCCTCAGACCACGCGTATCGTTGCAGCGCGCTGTCGCGCGCCCCGGTTTGTCACGCGTATCGTTGCGTTGGGTGTTAAACAACCTATCCCTTTTTGAAGGCTCTTGCAGCAAAGGACGCAACTATGAACACGGATCAGATCAAGGGCACGCTCAAGGATGCCGCAGGCAAGGTGCAGCAAAAGGCTGGCGAGTTGATCGACAGCCCCGAGCAACAGGCCAAGGGCATCGCCAAGCAGGTCGAAGGCACGGCCCAGAAGAAGCTGGGTGATGTGAAGGAAGTCTTGAAGGACGCGAAAAAATAAGGCATTCACCCTGCCTTTGCGAACAAGCCCGCCACACCCTGGCGGGCTTTTTCTTTTCCACGGGTTTCGACGAATGGGCGTGCGAAGAAGGCGCTGCGCGCTTCCTGTTTCAGACGGCCTGCGGCACCCTGCGCCCAGGGTCCGTGGCCACATGCACGCGGTCGCGGCCCGCCTGCTTGGCGGCATACAGCAGGCCGTCGGCGCGCGTCAGCGCATCGGTCAAGGCGGTGTTGGCGGCCACGGGTGCGATGCCGAAGCTGATGGTCACCCGCTGGCCGGCCGCCAGCACATAGCCGTCCGCGCTGAGCTGGGCGCGTATGCGCTGGGCCACGAGCTCGGCCTCCTGGGGCGTGGTGCGCATCAGCAGCAGCACGAATTCCTCGCCGCCAAAGCGTGACACCAGATCGTCGTTGCGCACGTGTTGCTGCAGGGTCTGGGCCACGACCTGCAATACACGGTCTCCGCAGTCATGCCCCCAGCTGTCATTGATGCGCTTGAAGTGGTCTATGTCGCCTATCAGCACGGAGATCGGGGCCATGTGCGGATCGGCCAGGCGCAACTCGGCTGCCTCCTGGAAGGCGCGGCGGTTGAGCAGGTTGGTCAGCGAGTCGTGGTTGCGCTCCTCGCGCAGCGCGGTGAAGACATCGCGCACCGTGCACGCCAGCAGCATGAGGGTGAACAGCAGCGCAAACGACAGCGTGCTGACCAGGGTCACCAGCCAGTAGGTGGAGCGTGCAATCTCATTGAGATCGGTGCTGCCCAGGGCCAGCACCAGCAGCGGCCGGGCAGCGGTGTAGCCGGCAAACACCACGTAGGACCAGTAGAGCATTCTCTCCAGCCAATCCTGAGGTGGCCGGCGCCGCAGCATGGCGGGCGCCGGCAGCATCTGCAGCAGGCCCAGGCCGGTGTTGAGCCAGTGCACGCGCACCCACAGATCGACCTGGACCCGGCTGTAGTAGTACAGCGCAGCCAGGACGACGGCGCCTATGAGCAGCCCCAGCAAGGGATGGGCCGAGACGCCATAGCGCCCCGCCATGCAGCGCGCGAAGCACCAGGTGCCGAACAGATACATGGCGCCCGTGAACACGGCCCAGTGGTGCAGTTCTTCCGGGGGTGCAAGGCTTTGCCAGGCCAGCGCCAGAGAAACCAGGGCGTATCCGCCCGCAATCCACAGCAGGTAGCGCTGGCGCCGCTGCACCAGCCAGCACACGGCCAGCGTGCAACTGAGCAGCAGAATGCTCAGCGGCGCAATCAATACATAGAGGCGATCGGTATCGAGTGACACATCCACAGCGTGTTATGCACTTGCAGGTGCGGGTGGCGACAGCTTCGCGATTGCGGCATTGAATGGTGCTGCATACCGAAGCGCCGGTCCATTTTGCATCCGTTGCCACGGCGCTTGCGGCCGCATGCGCGCATGTTCTGCGTTGTGCACGGCTGGCAATATCGGGCCTATCCGTGCGGCGGCCTCAAGTCCCGGGCATTTGTGACGAAAAAGCAGGTCATCTTTTCCGGATTGGTGGCCTATGCCGATATGGCAAGGCGTTGCGCCGGAAAACGGTCGCCGCTGATGCGCGCGGCCTGTTGTTTCACCTTTCCTGTATTCGGTTTTTCCGACGAGAGTGCTACGAATGAAATTTGATCAATGGAGCGTGTCCGCCAAGCTTTGGGGCACGCTGGGCGGCTTGCTGGCGATGATGCTTGCGGTATCGCTTTGGGCACAGTTTGCGGCGGCTCGCGCCATGGACCACGGCATGCAGACGCTGTCCGAGTACGAGAGCCGCATCAGCCTGGCCATTCAATGGAAGGGCGCAACGGAGACCACGGGCGAGCGGGTGCTGGCCAGCAATGCCTCCACCGATGAGGAACTGACCCGCCTGCTCGACGGCCGGGTCAAGGAAGGCTCGGCACTGATCACCAAGCTGCAGGCCGAGATCGTCAAGGGCGCCAGCGATGCCGACAAGGCGGCGCTGGAGCGCATTGCAGCCATCCGCACCGAGGTGCTGGCACTGAACAAGCGGGCGCGCGAGATCAAGTTGACCGGCGATGCAGCGGCATTCCGCGAGTTCGTCCAGCAGCAGTACCTGGGTGCCATTGGCCGCTACGTGGACTCGCTGGAAGTCTTCGTGCAGCTGCAGCGCAGCCAGCGCGATGCAGCCCGCGAGCAGGCCCAGGCCGCCCGGCAGCAGGCCAGCGTGCTGGCCTGGATCGTCCAGGGCGTGGTCCTTCTGGCGGGCCTGGCCCTGGCCTTGGCGCTGACGCGGGCCATCACCCGCCCGCTGGAACGCGCCGTGCAGCTGACGGACGCCATCGCCCAGGGCGACCTCACGGTGTCGGCCGATGACAGCCGCAAGGACGAGTTCGGCCACCTGCTGCGCTCGGTCTCGGGCATGGCGGCGCGGCTGCGCGGGCTGGTGACGGAGGTGCGTGACAGCGTGCATTCCATCTCCACCGCATCCACCGAGATTGCCGCGGGCAACCACAACCTGTCTTCGCGCACCGAGCAGACGGCGTCCAATCTGGAGGAAACGGCCGCCAGCATGGAGCAACTGACCGCCACCGTGGGCCAGGCTGCCGACACCGCGCGCCAGGCCAATCATCTGGCCGGCAGCGCCGCCCAGGCCGCCGAGCGCGGCGGCGCCGTGGTGGGCCATGTGGTGGCCAGCATGGATCGCATCGGCGACAGCGCGCGCCGCATCTCCGACATCATCGGTGTCATCGACTCCATTGCCTTCCAGACCAACATCCTGGCGCTGAACGCTGCCGTGGAAGCGGCCCGCGCAGGCGAGCAGGGCCGCGGCTTTGCCGTGGTGGCCGGTGAAGTGCGGGCCCTGGCCCATCGCAGCGCCGAGGCCGCCAAGGAGATCAAGGTGCTGATCAGCACCTCGGTCGATGCCGCGCAGGAAGGCTCGGCCCAGGTGGCCCAGGCTGGCCAGGTGATGGATGACATCGTGGGCAGCGTGCGCAAGGTCTCGGACATGATCGGCGAGATCACGGCATCTTCCACCGAGCAGCGCGACGGCATTGGCCAGGTCAACCAGGCAGTCAGCCAGCTGGACCAGATGACGCAGCAAAACGCGGCTCTCGTGGAGGAGTCCGCAGCGGCGGCCGCCGCCCTCAGCGACCAGGCGCAGCGCCTGTCGGGCATGGTGGCCGTGTTCAAGGTGGGCCATGCCGTGCCAGCCTTGCATTGATCAGCACCAAGGCGCAATGACACACGCAGAAAAAAGGACCGCCCGAGGGCGGTCCTTGAAGAGAAAAGCCGGTGCCCTTGCGGGCCTGCCAGGGTAAGTCAGTGAGAGGGGAGGGAGGAGATAGTCTCCCTGGCCCGGCTGGAAAATGGTTCGTGGTGGCTGCGGATCGCTCCAGTGGCCGCCTGGACTTTGCCGCTGCGTGGTTGAATCCACATGGCTTGCGCTTGCTGCAAAGGCGTGGCCAACATGATTTTGGAGAGCAGGGCTGTAGGACAGTTCCCTGTGTGATACCTGCTGTTTCCCTTGTTGTGATTGCTTGGGTACCGAAACATGCCGGCACCCATCGGTTCACGCATCTGCACTACATTGAAGAATTTGTAACTTCTGAGCAATAGGGTTAACCCGTTGCTTCTGGCAGCAAAAAGCCCGCACTTGGCGGGCTCTGTCGCAGCTTGGTGGCTGCCAGGGGGCGGGCTGCGCCGGACCTCATATGGCGAAGGGAGTGCGGTCCTTGCCTTCGATCCAGCGGGGCTGCTTGCCACGGCCGGTCCAGGTCGCGCCCGTGGCCGGGTCGCGGTACTTGGGGACGCCGACCACGCGGAAACCGCCGCCAGCCTTGGCTTTGGACGAAGGGAAGACGTCGGCCTCGGTCAATCCGTATTGGTCGATGATGGTGCGCACCTGGGCAATGGCTCCGGACTTCTCGGTCTTGAGCACTTCGGCGATCTGGGCTTCGAGATGGGCTTTCTGCTGCAGCAGTGTCTTGTAGTCGGTAGTCATGTATATCAATGGATGTTGATCTGCCAATATAAAGGAATCTTAGGAGACTTTTGGCAAAGTGAGCCTACACTGCCGCGCAACACCCGGACGACGACAGGCGTATTGCCTGGAACCTGTCTGAGAACGGATTCCCATCTTGCCCGAGTCTAGGCGAGTCGGACGCTGATTTTTGTAGCGTATGGAAACCGGGCCATCGCGTCTGCCACAGCGGCGCAGGTGCTGGGGAACAGGGCTGTGTAGCAGGCGCCGGCCACTTTGATGATGCATCGCTTCATGTTTCTCTTCCCTTGAATGACAGATCTGCCTTCTTATCGGCATTTTTGTATCAAGGTGAAACACTTTCTTGCCCGGCTCCCTGCCGGCCCCCGATGGGAAGCCACTCTCGATCAATGGCAGTCCATACAAGGGAAGAAAAGGCCGCGTGGTGCACCCCAAAAATATGAGGGAGGGAAAAACACAGGGTGCGCGGCGCAAACGGCAGGGTCCTGGAATCAAGGCGCTGGCGTTTGCGACAGAAAAATCCCGCAGCCAGGGCGGTAAGTGTCTGTGTTACAAATTGACACTATAGCACGCATCCTTCAAGCTTGTGACTGGTTCTTGCAAAAGGCTGACGACTGCAGCTTGGGCGGCGCTGCCAGCAATGCAGTGCCTGCACGAAGAGGCTAGCCAGCGGGCTTCTTCGCACGCAGGAAGCAGGCAATTACAAGGGCAAGTACGCACTCTTCGAGCTCTGGCGGCCGATGCGTCTCGGATAGGCTCGGTGGGCATTCACAGCCCTCGTTTTGCCTTCACTACGCATCATGTTTCAAACACTTCGTGCCCGCCTGATCCTCATCTGCGTAGCAATCACCGTGGCCGCACTGTTCGCGCTGTCCATGGCCACCTTCTGGACGGCGCGCAGCAGCACGCTGTCCGATATCGACGAAAACATCGGCCAGCTCACGCGGGCCCATGCATCCACACTGACCGACTGGGTTCAGGACAAGCAGCGCATCACCGGCTCATTGAAGAAGGCGGTGGACCAGCCGGACCCCATCCCCTTCCTGCTGGCCGGCCAGCAGGCTGGCGGCTTCGATGACGCCTATTTCGTCCATGCCGACAGGCGCGCCGTGTTCACCCATCCCATGCCGGAGAACTACGACGGCACCCAGCGCGACTGGTTCAAGCAGGCCGTGCGCGAAGGCCGGCCGGGCGTGACGCCAGCCTATGTCGATGCCAGCACCGGCGAGCTGACCATCAGCTTTGTCGATCCGGTCGGCAGCTCGGGCGCCATCACGGCCGTTGTCGGCACTGATGTGCGGTTGGCCGCCATGTCCAGGAAAGTGGCCGCCATCCGTCCCCAGGAAAAAAGCTTTGCCTTTCTGATTGATGGCGAAGGCCGCCTGCTGGCCTACGCCAAGCCCGAGCTGGCGCTCAAGCCCGCTTCCGCGATTGCCCCTGAACTCGATGCCGCGCTGATCAAGCGCCTGGCCGAGCAGGGCGGCCGCGCCGATCTGGTGCTCGATGGCGAGCCGCAGATGCTCTACGCCGCCAAGGTCGAGGGCACGCCCTGGACGCTGGCCGTGGTGATCGACCGCGCACAGGCCACGGATTCGGTGCGGGCGCTGCTGCAGGTGGCCGCCCTCATCACCGTGCTGTCCGTGCTGGGCGCGGCGGTGCTGCTGACCGTGGCGCTGCGCCGCATGCTCAATCGCCTGGCCGTGGCACGCGATGCGCTGCAGGACATCGCCTCGGGCGAAGGCGATCTGACCCGCCGCCTCACCTCTGCCGGCCGCGATGAGCTGGCGCAGATCGGCCAGTCCTTCAACCAGTTCGTGGACAAGATCGCCACGGTGCTGCTGCGCATTCGCGAGTCGTCGGAATCGGTGCGCATGGCGTCGGCAGAGATTGCGGGTGGCAACCAGGACCTGTCGTCACGCACCGAGCAGCAGGCCAGCTCGCTGGAGCAGACGGCAGCCGCCATGGAGCAGATCACGGCAACCGTGCAGCAGAACGCGGCCAATGCGCGCCAGGCCAGCGAGCTGGCCACCAGCGCCTCGCAGATCGCCACCCAGGGCGGAGAGGCCGTCGGCCAGGTGGTGCAGACCATGGGCGGCATCGAGGCCTCGGCACGCAAGATCGAAAGCATCATCGGCGTGATCGACTCCATTGCCTTCCAGACCAACATCCTCGCGCTGAACGCAGCGGTGGAAGCGGCGCGCGCCGGCGAGCAGGGTCGGGGCTTTGCCGTGGTCGCCAGCGAGGTGCGCACGCTGGCGCAACGCAGCGCCACGGCGGCCAGGGAGATCAAGGCGCTGATCGATGATTCCGTGGGCCAGATCGACACGGGCAGCCGCCTGGTGCGCAATGCGGGCACCACCATCGACCAGGCCGTGGACGGCGTGCGCAAGCTCAGCACGCTGGTGGCCGAGATCAGCAACGCCAGCCAGGAGCAAAGCCGTGGCATTGCCGAGGTGGGCAGCGCCATCGGCCAGATGGACCAGGTCACGCAGCAGAACGCTGCCCTGGTGGAGGAGGTCACGGCCGCAGCGCAGTCGCTGCAGCAGCAGGCGGTGCAGCTGGCGCAGGCCGTGGCGGGCTTCAAGCTCGACGAAGGAAACGGCGCCCGCCGCCTGCGCTGAGCGCTGGCAAAACGCCGAGGCGGTGCCTGGTGTCAGGCCGCTTTGGCGCCCCCGGAATGCTCGCAGGCAAAGGCCGGTGAGTCCGCCTCGCCCGGCCGCTCGCCGGCCACGAAGTAGCGGTCGCGGCCGCTGGCCTTGGCCTGGTACAGCGCGGTATCGGCCATGCGCAGCAAGGCACTCAAACCCAGCGGTGGGTAGGCCATGTTCGTACAGCCTATGCCAATGCTCAGCGTGGGGCAGATGGCTGCGCCATCGTTCATGTCGATGCGAATTTCGCGCGTGGCCTCGCACAGCCGCTGGGCCACGGCCCTGGCCGTGACGCAGTCGGCACCGGGCAGCAGCACCGCAAACTCCTCGCCGCCCAGGCGGCCTATGAGTTCATGCGGGCGCAGCGCCTGCGACAGGCGGGCCGAGACTTCCTGCAGCACCCGGTCGCCGGCGGCATGGCCATGGCGGTCGTTGATGTGCTTGAAGTGGTCCAGGTCGAGCATCAGCATGGCGCCTGACTGGCGCTCGCGCTGCAGGCGCTCCAGCGTGCGCTGTGCGCGCTCCAGAAAGCTGGTGCGTGCCAGCAGTCCCGTCAGCGCATCGTGGTTCACTGCATGGCGCAGCTTGCTGAGCATGTCCTTGAAAGCCATGAGCGTGCAGGCCACGGCCAGCGGGCCGATCGACAGCATGGCCAGACCCAGGCGGAAGGAGAACGTGGTCTCCAGCTCGGTGTTGGGCGAGCTGAACAACACATGGGAAAACGTGGCCAGCTTGATGGCACAGCTGACCAGGTTGAGCAGGGCGACCACGAACAGCCGATAGCGCATGGCGCACAGCAGCATGGCCGGCATGGTGAGCGACAGCGCGCCTGGTCCGCCCAGGTAGATGGCAATGGATTCGGAAATCGCCAGGGCAAGCAGCGGCAGCAAGGCCTGCGCCGTTTGTTTGAATGGCTGGCTGCGCCAGGACAGCGGCTCCAGCTTTGCCGGAAGGCTCAGCAGCACAGGCAGCAACAGGGTCATGTGCATCAACTCGCTGCTGAACCACATGGCCATCATGGGCTGCCAGGGCCAATGCATGAGATGGTGCATGCCCGCCGAGCCCAGCACGGCTCCGACCACGCTCACCAGCAGGCTGCACATCACCAGATGCAGCACCGAGGAAGGAGAGCGCATCTGCTGCACCCGCTGCGGCAGGCGCCGCATCATCACCCAGCCGCAGGCCACGGCGGCCAGGTCGGCAAAGGTCAGCCACAGGGTCTGGTCCAGCGGACTGCCGGAAAGCCATTCGGCCAGCGCCATGGCAATGGCGGCAGCCGTCCAGCCGTGTCTATGGCTGTAGGCAGGGCTGCGAAGCATCCAGCCCAGGAGCAGGGCGTTGGACAGCCACAGGGACGACAGATGCTCCGGAGAGCGCAGGCCCAGCGCCACGGCCGAGCACAGGAACAGCACCCCGCCCAGCACAAAGCTGTCCCGCCAGGGCGTTGCAGCTTGTGGAAGGCTCCACGGATCTCCGGATGCGGCGCGATGTGACATATGTCTCCCCTGTGGAGACCGAATGGAGGCACCGGACTCTGCGCGCGTTCGTCGGGCATGGCGGCCATGCCCTTGTCATGGTGGTGAACGAGCGGCCCGGCGGGCAGCGGGAACAGTAAATCCTCCTCGGGGCAGATCAGACAAGAGGTGCGGGGTAACTTGAGTACACAAAATTTACGCCTGCGGGGCCAATCTAGCGGAAATGCATGTATTTGCAAGTACTGATCCATCTTGCATACAGCACGCTATGAGAGCGTTTCGCAGGCGCCGGTACGCCCGATCAGCACTGCCGCAAGTGGCAGCGGTGCGCTTGGAACAGCTTTTGTGAAGGAAAGATGGGATGCATGCTAAGGATTCATGCGGTTCCGTAGTCAGGTCCCTGCGTGGTCCCTGCTTCCTGCCGCACCAAGAGTTTGTAATTAGTTACTTTTGTTTCTGATGAATATCCCAAGAGCTGGTGGTGCCAGTCGGGGCGGCTGCTGGTCGGCGAAGGCTGGAGAGGCGTTCCTGCCGCCGCGGTACCAGGAAATGTGCAGCTCCTGTCGATAGAACGACGATGCGCAACGCATAAAATCGCCGGATTGGGGGAAATCTCTGCCGAAATGTTGAACCACATCCGGGCAGCCTCCATAAGTGCTTGCCGTTGAAATCCAGGGAACCGCATGGAATACCGTCTTGATGAAACCGACCGCCAGCTGCTGCGTCTGCTGCAGACCAATGCACGGGCTTCCACCGCACATCTGGCTCGGCAGATGAATCTGGCGCGCACCACGGTGGTGGCGCGCATTGCCAGGCTGGAGCAAGAGGGCGTGATCGCTGGCTACGGCGTGCGCCTGGGCGCACGCGTGGAGCAGTCTGCCGTGCGGGCGTATTGCGGCATCCGCGTGCAGCCCAAGACGGCCACGCTGGTCATGCAGGCGCTCAACCGCTTCACCGAGGTCGAGGAGGTCTCTGCCGTCAGCGGCCAGTACGACTACATGGTGTTCGTGCGCTGCGAGAGCAATGAAAAGCTCGATGCGCTGCTGGACCGCATCGGCCTGATCGACGGCATTCAGCAGACCTACACCTCGGTGGTGCTCAGCCGCAAGATCGACCGGCGCACCACGGCGGCCCTGAGCCAGCCGGGCGAATCCGCTGCCTGACGGGCGCGCTGCAGCCCTTGCAACCACTGTCGGGTCTCTGACATCTGCTAGTGAAACTGCCGGGTAGGCAGTCCCTTGCGGCCCTCCTATGCTGTTGTGGGCCCCCGTACAAAAAGGGGGTCTTTCTTTGTGTACGCATAACACCAGGAGACAAAGCATGTACCCAGCGGTTCGCAGTGGATGGAAGCCCCTGTCATTGATTTGCCTGGCCGCCTTGGCGGCCTGCGGCGGTTCGGGCGACGGCTCCAGCAGCAAGTACAGCGCGGAGATCCGCCGCACGGAAATGGGCATTCCGCACATCAAGGCCAAGGACTGGACGGGCCTGGGCTATGGCGCCGGCTATGCCCAGGCGCAGGACAACCTGTGCACCATGGCCGACTCCTTCCTGACGTACCGCGGGGAGCGCTCGCGTTACCTGGGCGGCGATGCCCAGGCCGTCTACGACAGCACCATCGACCGGCCGCGCAATCTCGACTCGGACTTCTTCTTCCGCCATGTCGTCTCCGATGACGCCGTGGCCGCCATGATCCAGGCCCAGCCGGACAAGCTCAAGCAATTGGTCGATGGTTTCGTGGCCGGCTACAACCGCGTGGTGCGCGAGACGCCGGCCGGTGCCAAGACCAATGCGGTCTGCGCGGGCCAGCCGTGGGTGCAGGCCATTACCGCGCAGGACATCTGGCGGCGCATGTACACGGCCAATCTGGCCGGCGGCTACAGCAACTTCGTGGCCCAGATCGCCAATGCCGTGCCACCTGCAGCGGCTGCGGCAGCAACGGCCTCGGCCAGGCCGGCAAAGGCCCGGCCGGCCGCGACGCAGCTGGCCGTGCTCAAGCCGGGACAGGTGGTGGCGCCATCATTGCAGGTGGGCGGCACCACGGGCATTGGCAGCAACATGTACGGCTTTGGCCAGCAGGCCACGGGCGGCGGCAGCAGCGTGCTGTTCGGCAATCCGCACTGGTACTGGAAGGGGCCGGACCGCTTCTATCAATCGCAGCTCACGATCCCCGGCGAGATCGACGTCAGTGGTGCCAGCTTTCTGGGCATTCCGATGGTGCTGATCGGCTTCAACAACGACGTGGCCTGGAGCCACACCGTATCCACCGCGCGGCGCTTCGGCCTGTTCATGTACCAGCTGGCGCCCAATGATCCGACCCGCTATGTGCGTGACGGCAAGACCGAGGCCATGCAGGCCAGCAAGATCACCGTGAGCGTGCGCAATGCCTCCGGCGGGCAGGACCAGGTCACGCGCACGCTGTACAAGACCGTGCACGGCCCGGTGGTCAACCTCGGCGCCATGGACCCGGCGCTGGGCTGGACCACGCAGAGCGTGTTCGCCATCCGCGACATCAACGCCTACAACTACCGCACCTTCCGCAACTGGCTGCGCTGGAACCAGGCCAAGTCGCTGGACGAGTTCATCCGCATCCAGAAGGAGGAGTCGGCCATTCCCTGGGTCAACACCGTGGCCGCAGGGCGCGGCAATGCCCAGGTCTGGTATGCCGACATCGGCGCCGTGCCCAACGTGCCGCCCGCGCAATTGCAGGCCTGTGCCACGCCGGCCTCGGCCGCCATCAACGCGGCGCTGCCCCAGGTGCCGGTGCTGGCCGGTGGCAGCAGCCAGTGCGACTGGAGTTCGGATGCGGATTCGGTGCAGGCCGGCGCCATCGGCCCCGCACGTATGCCCAATTTGCTGCGCAGCGACTACGTGGGCAACATGAACGACAGCTACTGGCTGTCCAATGCCTCGGCGCCGCTGACCGGCTATCCGGCCATCTTCGGCTCCACTTCGTCGGCCCAGAGCCTGCGCACGCGCCTGGGCCACACCATGGCGCTGCAGCGGCTGGCGGGCACGGACGGCTACCCGGGCAAGCTGGCCACCAGCGACATCGTGCGCCAGATGGTGCTGGACAGCCGTGTCTACAGCGCGCGCTTCAAGGACGAGGCATTGGCCCAGGTCTGTCCAGGCCCCGTGTCCTCGGCGGGTGAAACGGTGGACGTATCGGCTGCCTGCACGGCGCTGCAGGCCTGGGATGGCACGGGCACGGCGGCATCCAGGGGCTCCCATGTCTGGGACGAGTTCTGGAAGCGCGTGGCCAGCCAGATCAAATCGGCCGACCTGTATGCCGTGCCCTTCGATGCGGCCGACCCCGTCAACACGCCGCGTGGCATCAAGCCCACTGCCAAGGCGGCGCTGCAAAAGGCGTTCGCCGAGGCAGTGAAGGCCGTGCAGGCCAGCGGCTTTGCCATGGATGCGGCGCGCGGCACCGTGCTGTTCTCGCAGCGCGGCGGCGAGAAGATCGCGCTGTATGGCGGCTGCGGCGAGGTGGGCTACTTCACCATCACCTGCTCGGAAAACAAGATAGAGCAGGGTGGCTACAGCATGGACGGGCAGCCGCACGGCAACAGCTACATGCAGGTGGTGAGCTTCCCGTCGGCCGGTGTGGAGGCCCATACCTTCCTGACCTTCTCGCTGTCGGACGACCCGGCCTCGGCCCACTACGTGGACTACACCAAGGCCTACGGCGCGCGCCAATGGCTCAAGCTGCCGTTCACCGACAGCGCCATTCAGGCCAGCCCGGCCTACAAGACGCAGACCGTGAGCGAGTGAAGCAACCTGTGACCCGGTGACGGGCCGCCGGTTCGCTGGCGGCTCGCCGGGAGTGCAAAAAGCGACGGGGGCCTCGGCCCCCGTTGCTTTTGGAATGCGCTGGCCGTCAGTCCACGATGACGCGCGGCTCGCCCGCCTCCATGCGGCCGACGATGGCGGCACTGCCAAAGCCCTGCTCGGCAAACAGTGCAAGCACCTGATCGGCAACATCCGGCGTGCAGGACACGAGCAGGCCGCCCGAGGTCTGCGGATCGGTCAGCAGCGCGCGCTGCGCATCGGTGATGCCGGCGCCCAGCGCAACCTGCGCGCCATAAGAGGCCCAGTTGCGGCCCGAGGCGCCCGTGATGACGCCCTGCTCGGCAAAGCCCTGCACCGTGGGCAGCACGGGCAGGCTGCGGCTGTCGATGCGTGCCGTCAGGCCCGCGCCGCGTGCCAGCTCCAGGCCATGGCCCAGCAGGCCGAAGCCCGTCACATCGGTCAGCGCGTGCACGCCGTCCATCTTGCCCAGCGCCGTGCCGGGGCGGTTGAGCAGGGTGGTTGCTTCCACCATGGCGCGGTAGCCGGCCTCGTCCAGCAGGTTCTTCTTGAGTGCGGCCGACAGAATGCCCACGCCCAGCGGCTTGCCCAGGATCAGCACGTCGCCGGCCCGGGCGTCGGCATTGCGCTTCATCTGGCGGGGGTTGACGATGCCGATGCCGACCAGGCCGTAGATGGGCTCGACCGAGTCGATGGAGTGGCCCCCGGCCAGCGGAATGCCGGCATCGCGGCAGACCGATTCGCCGCCTTCCAGGATCTTGGCAATGGTGTCGTGCGGCAGCACATTGATGGGCATGCCCACGATGGCCAGGGCCATCAGGGGCTGGCCGCCCATGGCGTAGATGTCGGACAGCGCATTCGTCGCGGCGATGCGGCCGAAGTCATACGGGTCGTCCACGATGGGCATGAAGAAGTCCGTGGTCGCCACGATGGCCTGCTCGTCGTTGATGCGGTAGACGGCGGCGTCGTCGGCGGTCTCCGTGCCCACCAGCAGGTCCGGGAAGAACTGCTTGGGCAGCGCGCTCTTGCCGATCAGCTCCGCCAGCAGGCCCGGCGCGATCTTGCAGCCGCAGCCGCCGCCATGGGACAGCGAGGTGAGTCGGGGGGCTTGGGAGGTGTCTGTGGTCATGGAGCAATCCGGCGATCGGCGGCGATCGCAGTAGTGGGAAAGAGTGCCTGCCGCCAGCGCGGCGGCGCGCCATATTATGGGCGGGCACGGCGGGCGGCCATGGTACAAGCGGGCATGTCCAAGTCTTTCACTCATGACCGCGCATCCGTGGAATGCGATCCCGAGACGGTGGTGGGCGTGGAGCAGCGCGGCTTCAACGCCTGGCCGGCCCAGCGCACCGTGCTCTGCGGCGACTGGCTGCTGCGCGCCGCGCAGGGCCATACCAAGCGCGCCAACTCGGCCAATGCCCAGCAGCCCGGCGCCCGCCTTGGCGCCTTGCTGCCGCAGATCGAGGCCTTCTACGAGCGCCAGGGCCTGCCTGCCATCTTTCGTCTCTCGCCCCTGGCAAGTCCCGAGGCGGATGCGCAGCTGGCGCAGGCCGGCTACCTGCTGGCCGACCCCTCCCTGGTGATGCGTGCTGCATTGACGGACATGGCGCCGCCAGCGAACGACCAGGGCTGGACCCTTGCCATTCAAGCCCAGCCTGGCACGGCCTGGCTGCAGGGCTTTGCCCAGGCCGGCGCCGTGCCGGAGCAGCACAGGCAGGCGCACCACCAAATGCTGCAGTCCATTGCCTGGCCCGCCGCATTTGCTTCGCTGCAAGTGGGCGGTGGAGCGGGCGGCGAGCCGGCCGGGTTTGGCCTGGCCGTCGTGGAGCGCGGCTGCGTGGGCCTGTATGACATCGTCATCACGCCTGCGCTGCGCGGCCAGGGACTGGGCCGGGCGCTGGTGCATGGCCTGATGCACTGGGGGCAGACGCAGGGAGCGCAATGGGCCGAACTGCAGGTGCGTGCGCCCAACATGGTGGCGCGCGGGCTGTATGAAAGCTTGGGCTTTCAGGCGCTCTACGGCTATCACTACCGTCTGCCTGCCTCTGCGCTTTGATGTGTTGCCGCATTGGCCCATCACGGGCGCCCCGGCGTGACAGGCCGGGCGGCGCGATGGGGTCGATATGTGAAAAAATGCTTCAGTGCGCCAGCGTGGCGCAATGCATGGATATTCCGTTCAAGGAGCCTTGGTTGGCAGCTCGCACACATCGCATACATCACACATACCGCAGGTGGGGCATGGATTGCAGGATCAAAGGCCTGTCTGCCGGGGCCTGGCTGGTCGTGGGTCTGCTGGCCCTGCAGGCCGGGCTGGTGGGGCAGGCACATGCGGAGCCGGCGGCCGATGAGCATGAGCTGGGGGTGACCCGCACCGTCGTAGGCATCCTGGGCTACACGCGCTGGCCCACGGAAAGCCCCGTGCTGCGGCTGTGCGTGGTGGGCTCCACCGAATATGCCGACGACCTGCTCAATGGCGCCCCGCAGACCGTGGGCAGCCAGCGGCTGGAAGTGCGGCGCGTGGTGCCCGTCGATGCGCGCGCCCTGGTCGAATGCGAGGGCATTTATGCCGGCCAGCTCGATGAGGCGGCCTGGCGCAAGCTCATGGAGCAGCTGGCCGGGCGGCCGCTGCTGACCATCAGCGAGCGAGGCGAGCTGTGCCGCATCGGCGCCATGTTCTGCCTGCGCCGCCGTGGCGAGGGCGCAGGCTTCGAGGTCAGCCTCGACTCCGTGGCCCGCAGCGGCCTGCGTGTCAATCCCAAGGTGCTGCAACTGGCGCGCCACAGGACCTTGCCATGAAGTTGTCCCTGTCCGGCAATGCCTCCCTGCGCAACGTGATCCGCCGCGCGCACCTGCGCATGGCGGCGGTGGCCATCGCGCTGGCGGGGGCGCTGCTGCTCATCGTCGGCGTGGCCACCCTGCGCCTGTACCTGTCCAACAACCTGCATCTGGTGGCCCGTTCGCTGGCCTATACGGTCGAGGCATCGCTGGTCTTCGGTGACCGTGACGAGGCCGCCCGCGTGCTGGACCAGCTGCTGCGTGGCGAAGGCGTGGCCCACGCCGAGGTCTTCGATGCCGAGGGCCGCCCGTTCGTGCGGTGGTCGGGCCATGGTGGCTCGGCGCTGTCCAGCATCGGGGAGCTGCTGGCCGTGGGCATTGGCCTGCCGCGCGCCGAGGCCGATGTGCGCCAGGACGGCAGGCTGGTCGGCAGTGTGCAGCTGGCCAGCGATGGCGTGGGCCTGGTCCGCTTCCTGGGCGCAGGTTTCATCGTGCTGGTGCTGTGCGTGGGTGTCAGCGGCTATGTGGGCCTGCGCCAGTCGCGCCGCATGCTGCGCGACATTGCCGAGCCGCTGCAGCAGCTGGCGCGCGTGGCCCGGGCCGTGCGCCATGACCGATCCATGGACCAGCGCGTGCCGCTGGCGCGCATTGCCGAGCTGCGCGAGTTGGGCGACAACTTCAACGCCCTGCTGGCCGAGCTGCAGACGCGCCATGAGCGGCTGCAGCAGCAAAATTCGGCGCTGGAGCGACAGGCTTCGCGCGACAGCCTCACGGGGCTGGCCAACCGGCTGCATTTCGAGCAGCGACTGCAGCAGGCGCTGGACAGCGCGGCGGAGAGCGGGCAGAAGCTGGCCGTGCTGTTTCTGGACAACGACCGCTTCAAGCAGGTCAACGATGCCTACGGCCATGCCGTGGGCGATGTGCTGCTCAAGGCGGTGGGTGCCCGGCTGCGCTCGCAGGTGCGCGAGACCGATCTGGTCGCCCGCCTGGGCGGCGACGAATTCGCCATCCTGCTCTATCCCATCGGCGGCGGCGGCGACGCGCAGATGGTGCAGGACAAGATAGAGGCCGCCATGCGCGAGCCCCTAGTCGTTGGCGACGGCGTGGTGCTGCAGCCTTCGGTCAGCGCGGGCGTCGCCCTTTTTCCCAAGCATGGCCAGAGCATGGAGACGCTGATGCGCCATGCAGACCAGGCCATGTACCAGGCCAAGGCCATGCGCCAGGCCGAACGAATCACAGGAGGATGACATGTTGAAACGACGGAGCTGGATCCGGATGTGCGGCGCAGGTGCGGCCGCAGTGCTGGCCCTTGCGCTGGTCGGTTGCCAGACGGTGCCTCAGGCGCCGGCCAAGGCGCCGGGGCTGACCGAAGAACAGCAGCAGTTGCTGCGCAGCCAGGGCTTTGCGCAGGCAGACCAGGGCTGGGAGCTGCAGATGTCGGGCAAGCTGCTGTTCGGCTTTGATTCGGCCGAAGTCGGCGCCCAGGCGCGTACCAAGGTGCTGGAGCTGGGCCGTGCCCTCAAGGGCGTGGGCATCGAGCGGCTGCGCGTGGAAGGCCATACGGACGATCGCGGCAGCGATGCCTACAACATGCGCCTGTCGCTGCGCCGCGCAGAGGCGGTGGCCGATGTGCTGGCCGAAGCTGGCCTGGCGCGCCAGGATATCGAGGTCAAGGGCCTGGGCCGCGCCATGCCCGTGGTGCCCAGCGATGCAGCGGAGAACCGCCGCGTGGCCATCGTCGTGCCCTTGCAATAGCCGGAACCTGGCTGGAATCAGAGTCGGGGGATTGGCGGAAAGCAGCAGGAGTCGAACCTACCCAGGAGCGGCTGACGCCCCTGACCGGGTTTGAAGCCCGGGCGCACCACCGGGTGCGTATGCTTTCCTTCTGGCTTGAAGCTCCCCCTGAGCGGCTTACGCCGCTTCCCCCTCTCTACCCGCTTCGCGGGGGAGGGGGACGACACCCTTGCGGCGGGGCGGCCCTTGCTCGGTGTCTCTCGCCTTGGGCCGCGCCGGTTGCTGGCGCCGTGGCGAAGCAAAGCTCGCCATTGTAGCGGCCCCTTGCCTCAGATTCTTGCTGTGGCACCAGTGGTCCACTGCACATCGGGGCGCAGCAGGTGGGCGTCGCGCATGCGGCGGGTGTAGCCGATGCGGTCGAAGAATTCGAGGATCTGGATGGCGCGTTTGCGGCCCAGGCCGGTGGCGTCGCGGAAGGCGTGGGCCTGGATTTCGGCGTTGGGGGTGGAGGAGGCCAGCTCGCGGACCAGGGTCGCGAGTTCGTCCATGCGGGCTGCCGTGTAGAACAGGTCCTTTGTGACTTGGAACAATTGGCCCTGGCGTGCGAGCTTGCGCAGCAGCTGGCGCACGGTTTCCTCTCCGGTGGCGCTGTCGCGGGCCAGGTCGCGCACCCAGGGCGGGTCGTAGCGGCCGGCCTCGATGGCGGGCAGCAGTTTCTGGGCGATCTGCTTTTCACTGTCCGACAGCTGCACGCTGTGGCCGGGCAGGTGCAGCCAGGCGCCGCTGGCGGCCAGGCTGCCGTCCTGCAGCAGGGCTTGCAGCAGGCCTTTCCACAGCGCGTCATGCCCTGCATGCACCAGGCCCGACAGTGCCATGCGGCGCAGGCGTGCGGCGTTCACGCCGGGCTCGTCGGGGCTTTTGTCGTGGAAGCGCGCCATGCTGTCCAGCACCTGGTTGCGCAGCTGCTGCAAGCGTGCCTCGCCCAGCAGCAGCGTATCGCCCTCGGCCAGGGGGAGGCGGTGCAGGCGGGCATCCGTGGCCACCGATGCGCGGCCCGTCAGGCGCATGAGCTGCGACGTGGCAATGCCGTGCGCCGCGCCTTGCACCAGCGCGCTGGCGTCCCCGGTGGCAATCAGCGATTCCAGCGCCTGCAGATAGGCCGTGCGCTCGGGGCTGCGGCGCTTGCGTGCGGGTGCAAAGGGGTCGATGACGCTGCCGCCGGCAATGGTGCGGCTGGCCTGGGCATTGCGCACGATGAGCCGGTCGCCGGGTTGGGCATGTACGGGCATGTCCAGCACCAGTTGGACGATGACCTGCTCGCCCGGGCCCAGCGGCTGGTCCTGCAGCAGGGCCACGTGGGCCGTGCAGCGCGCCGTACCGATGTGTACATGCACAGGCGTCCATTGGGCCAGTGATGGCGCATCGGCCAGCAGTTGCAGGCGCACGTCGATCCGGTCGCTGGCCTGCAGCAGCCGTGCGTCGGCGATCCAGTCGCCGCGCGTGATGGCTTCCTTGGCAATGCCCGACAGGTTGAGCGCGCAGCGCTGTCCAGCCAGGCCCTGTTCGCTGGCCTGATTCTGGGCATGCAGGCTGCGCACGCGCACCTCGGTGCCCGAGGCCGAGTGCACCAGCGTGTCGCCCACTTTCACCTGGCCGCCGAACACGGTGCCCGTGACCACGGTGCCCTGGCCCGGCAGCGTGAAGCTGCGGTCCACGGCCAGGCGGAACAGCCCGTCGCTGGCCCGCGCGGGAATGGACTGGGCGCGCGCCATGAGATGCTCGCGCAGCTGCGCCACGCCAGCGTCATCAGGCAAGGCTGCCGCGGTAGGGAAGACCGGCGCGCCTGCCAGCGGCGTGGGCGCCAGCAGGGACTCGATCTCGGCGCGCACCTGCTGCAGGCGCTCGGGCGTAGCACGGTCGGCCTTGGTCAGGGCCACGGTGGCTTCGCGCACGCCCAGCAGCTGCAGGATGTCCAAGTGCTCGCGCGTCTGCGGCATGACGCCGTCGTCGGCGGCCACCACCAGCAGGGCGTGGTCTATGCCCACGGCGCCTGCGGCCATGGTGTGCACGAATTTCTCGTGGCCGGGCACGTCGATGATGCCCAGCACCTCGCCATTGGGCAGCGGCGTGTAGGCATAGCCCAGCTCGATGGAGATGCCGCGCGCCTTCTCTTCCTTGAGGCGGTCGGTGTCCACGCCCGTGAGCGCGCGCACCAGGGTGGTCTTGCCGTGGTCGATGTGGCCGGCGGTGCCGATGATCATGCGTTCGTCCTCAGGCGATGTGCAGCAGCGGCAGCTGTTCGGTGAAGGCCGGCTCGTCGGCTGCCTCCAGGCAGCGCAGGTCCAGCCACAGAGCGTCGTCATGCAGTCGGCCGATGACGGGGCGCGGCAGGCCGCGCAGGCCTGCTTCAAGCCGGGTGAGCTGGCGGCCGGCCTGGCGACCGTCGGCCGGATGCAGGCGCAGGCCCCAGCTGGGCAGGTTTTCCACGGGCAGGGCGCCGCTGCCGATCTGGCTGTTCATCTCGGCGGTTTCCACCACGTAGCAGCTGCCCAGCGCCTGCTGCACCAGCGGCTGCAGCGCCTGCGCGCGGGCCTGCATGTCGGCCTGGGGCCGCGTGAACAGGCGCAGCGTGGTCAGGCGCTCGGCCAGCTTTTCGGGGTGCAGGTACAGGCGCAGCGTGGGCTCCAGCGCGGCCAGGGTGAGTTTGCTCACGCGCAGTGCGCGCTTGAGCGGATGTTTCTTGATGCGGGCGATCAGGTCCTTGCGGCCCACGATCAGGCCGGCCTGCGGGCCGCCCAGCAGCTTGTCGCCGCTGAAGGTGACGATGTCGGCGCCCGACTCGATGGTCTCGCGCACCGTGACCTCGTAGGGCAGGCCCCATTCGCGCAAATCGACCAGGGTGCCGCTGCCCAGGTCCACCACCATCTGCAGGCCACGCGCATGGGCAATGGATGCCACCTCCGCGTCGCTCACGGCCTTGGTGAAGCCGGTGATGGCGTAGTTGCTGCAATGCACCTTCATGAGCAGGCCGGTGTGTTCGCCGACAGCGCCTTCGTAGTCGCGCGCATGGGTGCGGTTGGTGGTGCCCACCTCGACCAGGGTGGCGCCTGCGCGCGTCATCACGTCGGGAATGCGGAAGGCCCCGCCGATCTCCACCAGCTCGCCGCGCGAGACGATGACTTCGCGCCCGGCCGCCAGCGTGGCCAGGGTCAGCAGCACGGCGGCGGCGTTGTTGTTGACGACGGTGCAGGCCTCGGCGCCCGTGAGTTCGCAGACCAGGGATTCGATCAGGTCGTCGCGGTCGCCACGGCCGCCGTCTTCCAGGTCGTACTCCAGGTTGGCCGGCGCCGTCATGGCGGCCACCACGGCGTCCACCGCCTCCTGCGGCAGCAGGGCGCGGCCAAGGTTGGTGTGCAGCACCGTGCCCGTGAGGTTGAAGACCGTGCGCAGCCGGGGCGCAAAGCGCCGCGCCAGACGCAGGCCGGCCGCCTGGACCACCTCAGTGATGCCGGGCGCGCCTGCATCGGGCTCGCCGGACCGCAGCCGCTCCTGCGCATCGGCCCGCATCTGCGCCAGGGATTCGCGCACGGCCTGGGTGCAGGCGTCGAGGCCGTGGCGCTCGCGCAGCGCGAGCATGTCGGCGCTCAACAGCACCTTGTCCACGGCAGGCAGGCGCAGCGCGGACGGGGCAGGGGAGGCGGCAGAGGGGGCGGCGGTATCGGTCATGGCGTGCGAAAGGGTCAGGCAGCAGGCGTGGCGGGGGCGATCAGCGCGTCGCCGGCCTCATCCTGCTCCTCGGCAAAGGCCACGTAGAGCAGGGGATTGGCGCTGGCGCGCTGAAAGCGCGTCTCCTCGCCCATCAGCAGGTCCAGCATCAGCGAGGCCAGGTCGTCGGCCAGGGGCTCGGCCATCGGGTCCTTTTCCTGGTTGACCACCTTGCGGTAGCTGCCGCATTCCTCGCAGGTCTCGGCCAGCACGGTATCGCCTGCGCCATCGATGCCCTGGTACTCGACGCCCTTGGTCGACTCGCAGTGCGAGCACTTGACGCGCACCATGTGCCACTCCGTGCAGCAGGTGCCGCAGTGCAGGTAGCGGTGGCCTGCGGTCTTGCCTCCAATGCGCAGCACGCTGGCCACGGGCTCGCTGGCGCAGACGGGGCAGATCGAGGCGGGATCGGTATAGGGCACGTCGCGTGCACTCAGGCCGCTGGCGCGCGTGGCAAACACCACCTGCAGCGCAGCCATCACAAAAGGCGCCATGCCCACGTGGCGGGCCGCCACTTCCTTTTGCAGCAGCCGCTGCGCGATCTCGTCACGCCCGGCCGTGTCCAGCGCGCGCAGCTCCTGCAGCAGCGGCTGCAGCGGAGCAGGCAGGCCATCGGCGCCCGACAGGGCATCGAGCATGCGGTCCAGCACACCGTGCCAAGCGGCATCGATATGGTCGGCGGCAGGCAGCAGCGGCATCGAATGCTCCTGCGCCCGCGCGATCAGCGCCGCATCGGGCGCGGTCAGCGTCAACTGCCCGGCCGCCTTGCCCTGCGCGTCCACGATCTGCGCCACAAACCGCAGGTAGTCGGCAATCGGATTGCCCTCGGCCAGCTGCCGCAGCCGCGCCGCCCGCTCGACGAACAGCCCCGGCAACTGCGGCAGCAGCACGCGCGGAAAACTGGTGTGGTCCAGCGACTCGATATCGCCAGGTTGAAGAATGCGTTGCATTGGAATGAATCCCAAAAAAACAGCCGCCCGGATCGCTGGGCGGCTGGGTGCTCAGGCTGATGCCTAGTATGACGCCATGTCTGTGAAAACTGGCGCGGCCCAAGGCGAGGGGCACCGAGGAAGGGCCGCCCCGCACCGAGGGTGCCGTCCCCCTCCCTCGCGCAGCGAGTAGAGAGGGGGAAGCGGCGTAAGCCGCTCAGGGGGAGTCAGTCATTATCCCCGGTCATCTTGCGATACCACCCCCGGTGATGCTGCTTGGCCCAGGCCCGCGTCACCGTGCCGTACAGCATGGCGCGGATGGTGCCCCGGGTCCAGATGGCCGCGTACACGTGCATGATGATCAAGCCGATCATCCACACGCCCGCAATGGCATGCACCACCGAGGCGGCGCGCACCACGTTGACGGGCAGCGTCCACCAGGCGCGCCACATGAGCGCGCCGGTCACGGTGATCGCCAGCATGCCGATGACCAGGCCCCAGAACAGCAGCTTCTGGCCGCCGTTGTACTTGCCCTGCTCGGGCATGTCGTGGTCGTCGCCGTCGATCATCTTGTTGACGTTCTTGAGCCACTCGATGTCGCGAGGCTCGACCACGTTCAGGCGCCAGAAGCGCAGCGCCATGATGATGAAGAACAGCGCCATCACCACCCCGATGTAGGGGTGCAGGATGCGCGTCCACGGCCCGCCGCCGAACAGCTGCGTGAGCGGGAAGAAGGCCGGGTGGAAGAACGCCAGGCCCGACAGCGCCAGCAGGATGAAGCAGATGCCGACCACCCAGTGGTTGGCACGCTCCGATGCGTTGTAGCGCACCAGGTCACGTGGATTGCGTTTCATCGGCGGGCCTCCTTTTCAGCGGCTTCCTGGTCCTTGCGGTCCATTTCGTCTTCCAGTTCCTTGGACACGTCGTTCGGGCCCTTGGTGATGTAGTGGAACAGGCTGCCGACGGCAGCTGCACCCAGCGCGGCCATGGCCAGCGGCTTGGCAACGCCCTTCCACAGGGACACCATGGGGCTGATCTTCGGGTCGTCGGGCAGGCCCTTGTACAGCGAAGGCTTGTCTGCGTGATGCAGCACGTACATCACATGGGTGCCGCCCACGCCTTGCGGGTCATAGAGGCCCGCCTCGGCGTAGCCGCGCCGCTTGAGGTCGCCGATGCGGTGCTCGGCCTGGTCCTTCATCGCCTCCTTGGTGCCAAACATGATGGCGCCCGTGGGGCAGGTCTTGACACAGGCCGGCTCGCGGCCGACGGCCACGCGGTCCGAGCACAGCGTGCACTTGTAGGCCTTGTGGTCCTTCTTGGAGATGCGCGGGATATTGAACGGGCAGCCTGTGACGCAGTAGCCGCAGCCCACGCACTGGTCCTGCTGGAAGTCCACGATGCCGTTGCTGTACTGCACGATGGCGCCCGGCGAGGGGCAGGCCTTCAGGCAGCCCGGGTCCTCGCAGTGCATGCAGCCGTCCTTGCGGATCAGCCACTCCAGGTTGCCGGTCGCTTCGTTCTCGTACTCGGTAAAGCGCATGACGGTCCACGACTGATCGGTCAGATCGGTCGGGTTGTCATAGACGCCGGCCGCGCAGGTTCCGATTTCGTCGCGCAGGTCGTTCCACTCCATGCAGGCGGTCTGGCAGGCCTTGCACCCGATGCACTTGGAGACATCGATGAGCTTGGCCACCTCGCCGCTGTGCGTTTCGCGCGCACTGGGAGCAGGCGTCGTCGTGGCCGAGCGACGCTTGATATCGAGAGACATGGTTGATGACATCAGCTGCTCCTTAAACCTTTTCCACCTTCACGAGGAAGGTCTTGGATTCCGGGGTAAGGCTGTTGCCATCGCCCACCGATGCCGTCAGGTTGTTGGCCATGTAGCCCTTGCGGCCCGTCGACGAGAAGCCCCAGTGAATGGGCACGCCCACGTGGTGGATGGTCTTGCCATCGATCTTCATGGGCTTGATGCGCTTGGTCACCACGGCGGCTGCCTTGACGAAGCCGCGCTTGGAGCTGACCTTCACATGCTGGCCGGTCTCGATGCCCAGTTCCTTGGCCAGCGCCTCGCCGATTTCCACGAACTGCTCGGGCTGAACGATGTTGTTCAGCTGAACGTGCTTGGTCCAGTAGTGGAAGTGCTCGGTCAGGCGGTACGTCGTGCCCACGTGCGGGAACTCGCTGGGCGAGCCCGCCGAATCCTTGACGGAGTCGAAGATGCGCGTGGCCGGGTTGATGACCGCCAGCTTGTTGTCGGGATACATGGGGTTGTATCCCAGCGGGTTGTCAAAGGCCTCGTAGTGGGTGGGGAACGGTCCCTCGTTCATGCCCTTGCGGGCGAAGAAACGCGCCACGCCCTCGGGGTTCATGATGAACGGATCGGTGGTCTCCGGCGGCATGGTCGGGCCCATGTCGGGCACGTCGGCACCGCCCCAGTTCTTGCCGTTCCAGCGGATCAGCGTGCGCTTGGGATCGAACGGCTGGCCGTTGCGGTCGCAGGAGGCGCGGTTGTAGAGCACGCGGCGGTTGGCCGGCCAGGCCCAGGCCCAGTTCAGCGTGTTGCCTATGCCCGTGGGGTCGCTGTTGTCGCGCCGGGCCATCTGGTTGCCGGACGAGGTCCAGCAGCCTGCCCAGATCCAGCAGCCGCCCATCGTCGTGCCGTCGTCGCGCATCTCGCCGAAGCCGGCCAGCTGCTCGCCGGCCTTGCGGATGAGCTTGGTCGGGTCCTTGGGGTCGAACAGGTCCACCAGCGCGCGGCCGTTGTACTCCTTGGCGATCTCTTCCGAGGTCGGATGATCGGCATGAGCATAGGGCCACCACAGCTTGGTGATCGGCTCGGGGAACTTGCCGCCGTCCTTCTCATAGGCCTGCTTCAGGCGCAGGTGCAGGGCCGACATGATGGCGATGTCGGTCTTGGCCTCGCCCGGGGGCTCGGCCGCCTTCCAGTGCCACTGCAGCACGCGCGAGGAGCTGACGACGGCGCCGTCTTCCTCGGCAAAGCAGGTCGTGGGCAGGCGGAACACCTCGGTCTGGATCGATGCCGGATCCACGTCGTTGAACTCGCCGTGGTTCTGCCAGAACTCCGATGTCTCGGTGACCAGCGGGTCCATGATCACCAGGAACTTCAGCTTCTTGAGGCCTTCGCGCACATTGTTGCTGTTCGCAAGGGCTGCCAGCGGGTTGAAGCCCTGGGCGATGTAGCCGTTGATCTTGCCCTGCGCCATCAGGTCGAACACCTGCAGCATGTCGTACTGCCTGTCCAGCTTGGGCAGGTAGTTGAAGGCCCAGTTGTTCTCGGCCGTGGCCGCCGGTCCCCACCAGGCCTTCATCAGGCTCACGTGGAACTTGGGCGTGTTCGACCAGTAGTTCATCTGGCCCGGGCGCATAGCCTTGGGCGTGCGCGCGTCGATGTACTTCTGGTAGTCCTGCTCGCCCTCGTTGGGCAGCGTCAGGTAGCCGGGCAGCGAGGCCGACAGGATGCCCAGGTCCGTCAGGCCCTGGATGTTGGAGTGCCCGCGCAGCGCGTTCATGCCGCCGCCGGCCACGCCGATATTGCCCAGCAGCAGCTGGACCATGGCGCCCGTGCGCAGGATCTGCGCGCCCGTGGTGTGCTGTGTCCAGCCCAGTGCGTACAGGATGGTCGCGACGCGACCCGGCACGGCGGTCGATGCCAGCTTCTCGCACACGTGCAGGAATTTTTCCTTGGGCGTGCCGCAGGCGCTCTCCACCTTCTCGGGCGTGTAGCTGGCGTAGTGGCGCTTGAGCCATTGGTACACGCAGCGCGGATGCTGCAGGCTGGCGTCCACCTTCACGTAGCCGTCGGCGTCGAGCTCATAGTCCCAGCTGGACTTGTCGTATTTGCGTGTCTGCGGGTCGTAGCCCGAGAAGATGCCTTCGTCGAACGCAAACTCCTCCTTCACGATGTACGAGAAGTCGGTGTAGTTCCTCACGTACTCGTGATGGATCTTGTCGTTCGTCAGCAGATAGTTGATCACGCCACCCAGGAACACGATGTCCGAGCCCGACCGGATGGGGGCGTAGAAATCGGCCACGGAGGCGGAGCGGTTGAAGCGCGGATCGACCACCATGAAGTGCGCACCGTTGTGCTCCTTCGCTTCGGTCACCCACTTGAAACCGCAGGGATGTGCTTCAGCGGCATTGCCGCCCATGATCAGGATAACGTCCGCGTTCTTGATGTCGACCCAATGGTTCGTCATCGCTCCACGGCCAAACGTCGGGGCAAGACCTGCCACCGTCGGGCCGTGTCAGACACGTGCTTGGTTATCGAGTGCGAGCAGGCCCCAGGAACGGGCAACCTTGTGTGTGACGTAACCGGCTTCGTTGCTGGAGGCCGAGGCGGCCAGCATGCCGGTGGTCAGCCAGCGGTTCACCGTCTGGCCCTTGTCGTTTTGCTCGACGAAGTTCGCGTCGCGATCGTCCTTGAGCAGCTTGGTGATGCGCGTCAGCGCCTCGTCCCAGGACATGCGCTTCCACTCGTTGGAGCCGGGGGCGCGGTACTCGGGGTACTTCAGGCGGTGCGGGCTGTGGACGAAGTCCAGCAGCGAGGCGCCCTTGGGGCACAGCGTGCCGCGGTTGACGGGGTGGTCCGGATCGCCCTCGACGTGGATCACCGACAGCTTGGCGTTCTTGGCGCCGTCGCTCAGCGAATACATCAGGATGCCGCAGCCTACCGAGCAGTAGGTACAGGTCTGGCGGGTGACCGTGGTGGCGGCCAGCTTGAACTGGCGCACTTCAGCCAGGGCGGCAGTGGGCGAGAAGCCCATCAACGCCAGGCTGGATCCGGCCAGAGTCGAACCAGTCACTTTCATGAACTGGCGTCTGGAGAATTGGACCATGTGGGGTACCTTCTAATAGAAATTGACGCTTGTAAGCAAATTCTACGAGTGCACCCCGGAATCAATCCGGGAAATAACCCTTAATCCTGAGTCGGCCTGTGCGGCATTCGCGCGCAAGCTCCACGCCAAGCCTTGCTGCGCGGGGCTTGCCAGGGCGCCGCCCGGCGGGATCATCAGTTGAAATGATTATCTGGATTCAGGGCTTCGGACATTTTGTTTTATATCAATCCGCCATTCATTGAGTGGATGAATGAGGTCGATGAATCCAGGCTATTGCGCGAATGCGATCCATTTGCACCCATTGAATGTCTGAAAATGGATTTCCGGCCCCCGTCCAGAGGGAGGGGCCGGAGCAGGCTCAGCGTGCCGGCGGGCGCGGATCGTGCGGTGCTTGCTTGAGGTCCATATCATCCGATGTCTGATATTCAGCATGCGCCAAACCTGCTTGGGCAAGTTGGCGGCGCTTTTCCTCATCCTGCACTTGCATGCGCGAGAACATGTCCCAGATCGCCATGAACAGGGCCGCGATCACGGGGCCTATCACAAAACCCGTCAGTCCGAAGAGAGCCATACCGCCCAGCGTCGAGATCAGCACGATGTAGTCGGGCATCTTCGTGTCCTTGCCCACCAGCAAGGGGCGCAGCACGTTGTCCACCAAGCCGATCACCAGCACGCCGTAGGCGATCAGGATCAGGCCCTTGCCCATGGCACCGGTGGCCAGGAAGTAGATGGCGACAGGGGCCCAGATCAGGCCGGCGCCCACGGCGGGCAGCAGCGACAGGAACGCCATCACCACGCCCCACAGCACGGGCCCCTGGATGCCCAGAATCCAGAAGATCAGCCCGCCCAGCGCGCCCTGGGCGGCCGCCACGGCCAGGTTCCCCTTGACGGTGGCACGGATCACGGTGGTGAACTTGCTCGACAGCTCGGCCTTGTGGTCGGCCTGCAGCGGAATGGCCATGCGGATGCGCTGGGTCAGGTCACGGCCGTCGCGCAGCAGGAAGAACAGCAGGTACAGCATCACGCAAAAGCCCACCAGGAAGCCGAAGGTGTTCTGGCCTATGCCCAGCGCCTTGGTGGCGGCCAGCTTGGATGCCTGCATGGCGATGCTGGACAGCTTGTCCTGCAGCTCGGCCAGCGAGCCCAGGTGCAACCTCTCCAGCCAGGGTGTGACCCAGGAGGGCAGGGCGTCCATGATCTGTTGCAGATAGGTGCCTGCATCCAGGTTGCCGCTGTTGACGCGCTCATAGATCAACGAGGCCTCGCGCACCAGCGAGGCGCCGATCAGCGCCAGCGGCAGGATGGCCACGACCAGGCACAGCAGCAGGGTGGACAGGGCGGCGAGATTGGTGCGCCGAGGCATGCGCGCCAGCAGGCGCCGGTGCAGCGGCGAGAACAGGATGGCCAGGGCGACGCCCCAGAAGATGGCCCCCATGAATTCCCAGAGCACGGCACCGAAGCCTATGGTCGCCGCGATCAGCAGCAGCATGAAAGTGCGTTTGTGTAAGGGCAGCAGGTTCATCTGTCGGTCCGTTCGGAAGATGCGCCAATGTACGCGACTGCGGGAACTCCCGGAGGGTCCAGGTAATCGCTTGGTAACTGCCCTGCTGCGATGTTTGAACGGTGGCACAATGGCGGTCGCAACCAGGCCCTTCCCCAGCCACAGTCGCATCCGCCAATCGGTACAGCCGTGTCGCGGAAGGTTCTACAAACCAGCTAATGCCTCCTTCAGGGAGGCGGAGGTCAGCGCAATATGAGCGATCAGACGTCGGTCTACCAAGCCTATCAAGGCAATACTTACCTCTTCGGCGGCAATGCCCCCTACGTCGAAGAAATGTACGAGAACTACCTGGCCAACCCCGGTAGCGTGCCGGATTCCTGGCGCGAGTACTTTGATGCACTGCAGCATGTGCCCGCAGTCGACGGCACGGACTCCAAGGACGTCCCGCACCAGCCCGTCATCAACGCTTTTGCCGAGCGCGCCAAGCAAGGCGGCACCAAGGTGGTCGTGGCCTCCGGCGCCGACTCCGAGCTGGGCCGCAAGCGCACCGCCGTACAGCAGCTGATCGCCGCCTACCGCAATGTCGGCGCACGCTGGGCCGATCTCGATCCCCTCAAGCGCACCGAGCGCCCCGAAATTCCCGAGCTGGAGCCGTCGTTCTACGGCTTCACCGATGCCGACCAGGAAACGGTGTTCAACACGAGCAACACCTTCTTCGGCAAGGAAAGCATGTCGCTGCGCGAGCTGATGAACGCGCTGCGCGAGACCTACTGCGGCACCCTGGGCACCGAGTACATGTATGCCACCGACCAGACGCAAAAGCGCTGGTGGCAGCAAAAGCTGGAAACCAGCCGTACCAAGCCCAGCTTTGACGCCAACCAGAAAAAGCGCATCCTCGACCGCCTGACGGCTGCCGAAGGCCTGGAACGCTACCTGCACACCAAGTACGTCGGCCAAAAGCGCTTCTCGCTGGAAGGTGGCGAAAGCTTCATCGTCGCCATGGACGAGCTGATCAACGCTGCCGGCCAGAAGGGCGTGCAGGAAGTCGTGATCGGCATGGCCCACCGCGGCCGCCTGAATGTGCTGGTCAACACCCTGGGCAAGATGCCCAAGGACCTGTTTGCCGAGTTCGATCACACTGCCCCCGAAGACCTGCCCTCGGGCGACGTGAAGTACCACCAGGGCTTCAGCTCCGATGTGTCCACTGCTGGCGGCCCTGTCCACCTGTCGCTGGCCTTCAATCCCTCGCACCTGGAAATCGTCAACCCCGTGGTCGAAGGCTCGGTGCGCTCGCGCATGGACCGCCGCGACGACCCGCACGGCAAGCAAGTGCTGCCCGTGCTGGTGCACGGCGATGCCGCCTTTGCCGGCCAGGGCGTGAACCAGGAAACCCTGGCGCTGGCCCAGACCCGTGGCTACACCACGGGCGGCACGGTGCACATCATCATCAACAACCAGATCGGCTTCACCACGTCCGATCCGCGCGATACTCGCTCCACGCTGTACTGCACCGACATCGTCAAGATGATCGAGTCGCCCGTGCTGCACGTGAACGGCGACGATCCGGAAGCCGTGGCACTGGCCGTGCAGCTGGCGCTGGAATTCCGCATGGAATTCTCCAAGGACGTGGTCGTGGACATCGTCTGCTTCCGCAAGCTGGGCCACAACGAGCAGGACACGCCTGCCCTGACCCAGCCGCTGATGTACAAGAAGATCGGCGCCCACCCCGGCACCCGCAAGCTGTACGCCGACAAGCTGGCCACGCAAGGCCTGGGCGAATCGCTGGGCGACGACATGGCCAAGGCCTACCGCGCCGCCATGGACGAAGGCCGCCACACCGTGGACCCGGTGCTGACGAACTTCAAGAGCAAGTACGCCGTGGACTGGAGCCCGTTCCTGGGCAAGACCTGGACCGACGCTGGCGACACCGCCATCCCGCTGACCGAATGGAAGCGCCTGGCCGAACGCATCACCACCATCCCCGAGACCGTGACGCCGCACGCGCTGGTCAAGAAGGTCTATGACGACCGCGCAGCCATGGGCCGCGGCGATGTCAACGTGGACTGGGGCATGGGCGAGCACATGGCCTTCGCATCGCTGGTCGCATCGGGCTACCCCGTGCGCCTGTCGGGCGAGGACTGCGGCCGCGGCACCTTCACCCACCGCCACTCGGTCATCCATGACCAAAAGCGTGAAAAGTGGAGCGAAGGCACCTACATCCCGCTGCAGAACGTTGCCGACAGCCAGGCTCCGTTCACCGTCATCGACTCCATCCTGTCCGAAGAGGCCGTGCTGGGCTTCGAGTACGGCTATGCGTCGAACGATCCCAACACCCTGGTGATCTGGGAAGCCCAGTTCGGCGACTTCGCCAACGGCGCCCAGGTGGTGATCGACCAGTTCATCGCCTCCGGTGAAGTCAAGTGGGGCCGCATCAACGGCCTGACGCTGATGCTGCCGCACGGCTATGAAGGCCAGGGCCCCGAGCACAGCTCGGCACGCCTGGAGCGCTTCATGCAGCTGGCCGCCGACGCCAACATGCAGATCGTGCAGCCCACCACGGCCAGCCAGATCTTCCACGTGCTGCGCCGCCAGATGGTGCGCCCGCTGCGCAAGCCGCTGGTCATCATGACGCCCAAGTCGCTGCTGCGTAACAAGGATGCGACCTCGCCGCTGTCCGAGTTCACCAGCGGTGGTTTCCAGACCGTGATCCCCGAGCAGGACGAAGCCGTCGTGAAGAACGCGGCCAAGGTCAAGCGCGTGATCGCATGCTCGGGCAAGGTCTACTACGACCTGGTCAAGAAGCGCGCCGAGAAGGAAAGCAAGGACGTCGCCATCATCCGCGTCGAACAGCTGTACCCCTTCCCGCACAAGGCCTTCGCCGCTGAACTCAAGAAGTTCGGCAACGCCACCGAGATCGTCTGGTGCCAGGACGAGCCGCAGAACCAGGGCGCCTGGTTCTTCGTGCAGCACTACATCCACGAGAACATGCTCGATGGCCAGAAGCTGGGCTACTCCGGCCGCGCTGCCTCGGCATCGCCCGCCGTGGGTTACGCACACCTGCACCAGGAGCAGCAAAAGGCTCTGGTGGAAGGCGCGTTCTCCAAGCTCAAGGGTTTTGTCCTGAACAAGTAAGGCAGCCCCCATCCGCTACGTATCAGTACAGAACACTTTTGGAAAGAATCACAAATGGCTATCGTTGAAGTCAAAGTTCCCCAGCTGTCCGAGTCCATCGCTGAGGCCACCATGCTGACCTGGAAGAAGAAGGCCGGCGAAGCGGTTGCAATCGATGAGATCCTCATCGAAATCGAAACCGACAAGGTCGTGCTCGAAGTGCCCGCACCCGCCGCTGGCGTGCTGGCCGAGATCGTGCAAGGTGACGGCGCCACCGTGGTGGCCGAGCAGCTGATCGCCAAGATCGACACCGAAGGCGTGGCCGGCGTGGCCGCTGCCGCTCCTGCTGCAGCCGCCGCTCCCGCTGCTGCAGCGCCTGCTGCTGCTCCCGCCGCTGCTGCTGCCACTGGCGGCAGCAAGGGCGATGTCGCCATGCCCGCCGCTGCCAAGCTGCTGGCCGAGAACAACCTGTCGGCCGCCAACGTGGCTGGTTCCGGCAAGGATGGCCGCGTGACCAAGGGCGACGCCCTGGCCGCCGTCAAGGGCGGCGTGCAGTCCACGGCTGCCGTCATCCCCACCGGCGTGCCCACCAAGGCGCTGCCCCAGGTGTCGGCTCCCGCTGCCAAGGAAGACCTCAGCGGCCGTCCTGAGCAGCGCGTGCCCATGAGCCGCCTGCGTGCCCGCGTGGCCGAGCGCCTGCTGCAGTCGCAGTCCACCAACGCCATCCTGACCACGTTCAACGAAGTGAACATGGCCCCGGTGATGGATCTGCGCAAGAAGTTCCAGGACGCCTTCACCAAGGAACACGGCACCAAGCTGGGCTTCATGTCCTTCTTCGTCAAGGCGGCAGTGCACGCCCTGAAGAAGTACCCCGTGCTCAATGCTTCCGTGGACGGCAACGACATCGTCTACCACGGCTACTTCGACATCGGTATCGCCGTGGGTTCGCCCCGTGGCCTGGTGGTGCCCATCCTGCGCAATGCAGACCAGATGAGCTTCGCCGACATCGAAAAGAAGATTGCCGAATTCGGCAAGAAGGCGGCAGACGGCAAGCTGGGCATTGAAGACATGACCGGCGGCACCTTCTCCATCTCCAACGGCGGCACCTTCGGCTCGATGATGTCCACCCCCATCATCAACCCGCCCCAGTCGGCCATCCTGGGCGTGCACGCCACCAAGGACCGCGCCATGGTCGAGAACGGCCAGGTCGTGGTCCGCCCGATGAACTATCTGGCCATGTCCTATGACCACCGCATCATCGACGGCCGCGAAGCCGTGCTGGGCCTGGTGGCCATGAAGGACGCGCTGGAAGATCCTTCGCGCCTGCTGTTCGACCTGTAATTCCACAGGGTTCGACACGACGAAAACCCACCCTTGGCCGCGTGCCCTGCGGTGGGTTTTTTCATGCATCACAGACAAGAGATTCCTGAAATGAGCAAGCAATTCGACGTCATCGTCATCGGCGCGGGCCCTGGCGGCTACATCGCCGCCATCCGTGCCGCACAACTGGGCTTCAACGTGGCCTGTATCGACGAGTGGAAGAACGCCGCGGGCGGCGCCGCTCCGGGCGGTACCTGCACCAACGTGGGCTGCATTCCCTCCAAGGCCCTGCTGCAGTCGTCCGAGCACTTCGAGCACGCCAATCTGCACTTTGCCGACCATGGTATCTCCACCGGCAAGGTCGAGATGGACGTGGCCAAGATGATCGCCCGCAAGGATGCGGTCGTGAAGCAGAACAACGACGGCATCCTGTACCTGTTCAAGAAGAACAAGGTCACCTTCTTCCATGGCCGTGGCTCGTTCGTCAAGGCGGTCGAGGGCGGCTACGAGATCAAGGTTGCCGGCAAGGAAGAGGAAGTGCTGACGGGCAAGCAGATCGTGGTCGCCACGGGCTCCAGCGCCCGCGCGCTGCCCGGCGTGCCCTTCGATGAAGAGAACATCCTGTCCAACGACGGCGCCCTGCGTCTGGGCAAGGCCCCCAAGAAGCTGGCCCTGATCGGCGCCGGCGTGATCGGCCTGGAAATGGGCTCGGTCTGGCGCCGCCTGGGCACTGAAGTGGTCGTGCTCGAAGGCATGGACAAGTTCCTGTCCGCCGTGGACGAGCAGATCGCCAAGGAAGCCAAGAAGGCGTTCGACAAGCAGGGCTTGAAGATCGAGCTGGGCGTGAAGATCGGCGAAATCAAGAGCGGCAAGAAGGGCGTGTCCATCGCCTACACCAACGCCAAGGGTGAAGCCCAGGCGCTGGAGGCCGACAAGCTGATCATCTCCATCGGCCGCACCGCCAACACGGCCGGCCTCAATGCCGAGGCCGTGGGCCTGGCACTGGACGAGCGCGGCTGCGTCGTGGTTGATGACGACTGCAAGACCAGCCTGCCCGGCGTCTGGGCCGTGGGCGACGTGGTGCGCGGCCCGATGCTGGCGCACAAGGCCGAGGAAGAGGCTGTGGCCGTGGCCGAGCGCATTGCCGGCCAGCATGGCCATGTGAACTTCGGCACCATTCCCTGGGTGATCTACACCAGCCCCGAAATCGCATGGGTGGGCCGCACCGAGCAGCAACTGAAGGAGCAGGGCGTCAAGTACAAGGCTGGCACCTTCCCCTTCCTGGCCAACGGCCGTGCGCGCGCCCTGGGTGATACCACGGGCATGGTCAAGTTCCTGGCCGATGCCGAGACAGACGAAATCCTGGGCGTGCACATGGTCGGCCCCATGGTCTCGGAACTGATCTCCGAAGCCGTGGTCGCCATGGAGTTCAAGGCATCGAGCGAAGACATCGCCCGCATCTGCCACGCCCACCCCTCGCTGTCCGAGGCCACCAAGGAAGCGGCACTGGCCGTCGACAAGCGCACTCTGAATTTCTGAGTGCCAGGCTAGCCATCTAGCCCAAGCCAAAGACCTGAAAGCGCTTGCCCTGCAAGCGTTTTCAGCTTCTGAATACATAGCGAATGGTTGATGCTGCATGAGCGTTTCAGTGCGAGAGGCCTACGAGGCCGAACTGGTAGCCAAGGGCTTTCACAGTGATCCTGCGCAGTTGCGCGCCGTCGAGGCGCTGCAGCGCTGTGCCGACGACTGGGCGGTCTACCGCCAGCGCCGCTCCAACGCCTTCAAGAAGCTCATCAACCATCCCGAGATTCCCCGCGGCGTCTACATGTACGGCGGGGTGGGGCGCGGCAAGAGCTTTCTCATGGACTGCTTCTTCAACGCCGTGCCGCTCAGGCGCAAGGTGCGCCTGCATTTCCACGAATTCATGCGCGAGGTCCACCGCGAGCTCGCCGTGCTGCAGGGCACGCAGAACCCGCTGGACGTGCTGGGTGCCCGCATCTCCAAGAAGTACAAGCTGATCTGCTTCGACGAATTCCACGTGGCCGACATCACGGACGCGATGATCCTGCACCGGCTGCTGGTCTCGCTGTTCGCCAACGGCGTGGGCTTTGTCACCACCTCCAACTTCAAGCCCGACGAGCTGTACCCGGGCGGCCTGCACCGCGACCGCATCTTGCCGGCCATCGACCTGCTCAACGAGCGCATGGAAGTCGTCAACGTGGACAACGGCACGGACTACCGCCGCCGCACGCTGGAAAACGCCCGGCTCTATCACACGCCCCTGGGTGCAGAGGCCGATGCGGCCATGACCGAAACCTTCGACAAGCTGGCCGAAGTCAAGGACGAAGACCCGGTGCTGCACATCGAGGCGCGCGAGATCCGTGCGCGCCGCCGCGCCGGTGGCGTGGTCTGGTTCGACTTCCGCGAGCTGTGCGGCGGCCCGCGCTCGCAGAACGACTACCTGGAGATCGCAAGCCAGTTCCACACCGTGCTGCTGTCCGACGTACCCTATATGCCGGTCAACATGGCATCGCCCGCGCGGCGCTTCACCTGGCTGGTGGACGTGCTGTACGACCGCAGGGTCAAGCTGGTCATCTCGGCTGCCGTGCCGCCCGAGCAGCTTTACACTGAGGGCCCGCTGGCCCATGAGTTCCCCCGTACCGTATCGCGCCTGAACGAGATGCAGTCCAAGGAATTCCTGGCGCTGGAGCGCCGTGTGGTGGATACCAGCCTGACCTGAGGCCGGTCCCGGCCGCTGGTGTCGTTTGCCGGACCTGTACATGTTGAAACTGCCTACCTCTGCTTTCGCCCTTGTGAAGAAACTGCCCGCTGCCCTGAGCGCTGCGCTGGCCTGCCTTGTGCTGGCCGGCCCGGCGATGGCTGCGGAGGCTGGCGCGGATAGCGATGCCGATGCGCGGCAGGAACGCGCCCAGGCTGCAAAGCAGGTCCAGGCCGAGCGCAAGGCCGCACGCGCCGAGATCGCGGCCCAGCGTGCCGTCATCGACAGGCGGCGCACGGCGCTGGAGTCCGAGTGCTACCAGCGCTTTGCCGTGGAAGACTGCCTCCGGCAGGCGCGCGAAGAGGCTCGTGAGCAGGACAAGCCGCTGCGCGAACGCGAGCTGCAGATCAACGACGAGGAGCGCAAGGAGCGCGCCGCCCAGCGCCTTGAGGATATCGAGGCCAAGAAGGCGCAGAAGGCCGCCTCGTCCATGCAAGCCAAGGAGCGGCCACCGGCCGCCCAGCGCGACACCCAGGCCATCAGGGCCCAGCGTGCTCAGGACGCACAGCAGCGCGCAGCCCAGCAGGCCAGCCACCAGCGTGATCGCCAGGCGCAGATCGAGCAGCGCCAGTCGGCGCAGGAGCAGGAGCGGCGAGCTGCCGCCCGCGCCCAGTTCGAGGCCAAGCAAAAAGAGGCTGCCGAGCGCAAGGCCCGCGCCGCCGATGCCGCCCGTGATCGCGGCCCGCAGGCAGCGCCACTGCCTGCGCCTCCCGCGCCTGCGGCGCCCTGAGTCCGGGTGGTCAGGCCGTCACCGGCTCCAGTGCCTCGAGCTTGAGCACCACCAGCGACAGGTTGTCACCCCCGCCCTGGGCGCGCACGCGTGCCTTGTCGATCAGGAATTCCGTGGCCTCGCGCGGCGTGAGCGCGTTGAGCACGGTGCCCAGTTCCTCCGCCGTGTAGTAGTGCCAGACGCCGTCGCTGCAGGCCATGAGCGTGGTGCCCGGGTGCACGTGCTCGATCACGTGGTGGCTCATGGGCGGCTCGGCCTCGGTGCCCAGGCAGCCCAGCAGGATGTTGGACTTGGGGTGCACATGGGCCTCGAATTCGGTGAGTTCTCCCCTGTCCACCAGGGACTGGACGTAGGAGTGGTCCTTGGTGCGGTGGACCATGGTCGCGCCCTGGTAGTGGTAGATGCGCGAATCGCCCGAATGCACCCAGTGGCAGCGGCCCTGGGGCAGCAGCACGAAGGCGGCAATGGTGCTGTGCGGCTCCTGCTCGGCCGAGATGGCCGTCAGCCGGATCACCATGTGCGACTCGTGGACGATGCTCTCCAGCAGCGCCGTGCAGTCCTCCTTGCCCGGCTCGAAGCGCTCGAACAGCTGGCGCGCCGTGAGCATGACCTGGTCGGAGGCCTTGCGCCCGCCACTGCGCCCGCCCATGCCGTCGGCCAGCACGCCCAGCAGGCAGCCGTGTACATAGGGGTGGGCCATGAGCATCACCTGGTCTTGCTGGTATTGCCTGTCACCGCGATGGATGCCTGTGGCGGCTTGGAGTCGGTACGCTGGCTGCATGGTCTCTGGTTTGGTGGGCTCTTGGGGCGGTGGATGGGCACACCAATGTCATGGCGCATATTATCGGAGCACCGTCCCCGGCGCTGGCCCGCCGCGCCCCGGCGGCGCTCTCTTTTTCAACAAACGGACCCGCCCTTTGCATTCCCTGACCGCCGCCGTGCAGGCGGCCTTCGCGCCGCAAGGCCTGCTGTCGCGCGCCGAGGCGCTATTCCTGCCGCGTGAGGGGCAGACCCGCATGGCCCTGGCCGTGGCCCAGGCCATCGAGCAGCGCCAGACCCTGGTGGTCGAGGCCGGCACGGGCGTGGGCAAGACCTATGCCTACCTGGTGCCGGCCCTGCTCAGCGGCCAGCGCGTGCTGGTGTCCACGGCCACGCGCGCGCTGCAGGATCAGCTGTATGCCCGCGATCTGCCGCGCCTCGTTGCCGCGCTGGGCATGCCGCTGCGCATGGCGCGCCTCAAGGGCCGCAGCGCCTACCTGTGCATGGAGCGGCTGGAGCGTGTGCGCCAGGGCCGCACGGCGCCGCAGGACCCGCAGGTGCTGCGCAGCGTGGCCCTGGTCGAGCGATGGGCACGCACCACGCGTACGGGCGACCTGGGCGAGTTGCCCGCGCTGGACGAGCGCTCGCCCGCGCTGCCCCTGGTCACTTCCACACGCGACAACTGCCTGGGTTCCGACTGCCCGCATTGGCAGGACTGCCATGTCAACGTGGCCCGCCGCGCTGCGCTGGAGGCCGACGTGGTGGTCATCAACCACCACCTCATGTTTGCCGACCTGGATGTGCGCGAGTCGGGCGTGGCCCAGTTGCTGCCCAGCGTGGGCGTGGTCGTGGTGGACGAGGCCCATCAGCTCAACGACACCGGCGTGCAGTTCGCGGGCCAGAGCCTGTCGGGCCAGCAACTGACGGGCTATGCCCGCGATGTGCTGCGCGCCGGCCAGGAACTGGCGCGCGGCATGGCCGACTGGATGCAGCTTTCGGCACGTGTGGAGCAGGCCTTGCGCGAGCTGCGACTGGCGGCAGGCAAGCCCCCGGTGGGCGGGCGCCTGCCCTGGCAGGGCGTGACGCCGCAGGGGCTGGACGCGCAGCGCTGGCGCACCGCCCTGGTCACACTGGGGCGCAGCCTGCGGGCATTGCTGGAACCGCTGGTGCAACTGCAGGTCAGCGACCCCGAATTGCGCAGGCTGTTCGAGCGCGGCAACGAGCTGCTGCGGCGCCTGGCCACCTTTGCCGCCGCCGCCGTGCAGGACACGGTGCGCTGGCTGGAGCTGGGCAGCCAGCAGATGCGCATGCTGGAGTCTCCGCTGACCATTGCGCACATCATGCGCACGCGGCTGCTGGGGTTGACGCAGGAGCAGGAGGGATTGGAAGACCAGGAGCGAGAGGATGCACAGCCCGAGCCCGAGCCACAAGAACAGGAAGAAGGCGCGCCCGCGTCCGTTCACGAAGCTGCAGGCCTGCCCCGGCAGCCATCTGGCACCGCGTGGATCTTCACCTCGGCCACGCTGGGTGACGACGAGCGCCTGAGCTGGTTCACCGAGCCCTGCGGCCTGCGCGAGGCCCAGGTGCTGCGCGTGGACAGTCCCTTTGACTATGCGAGGCAGGCAGCGCTTTACGTGCCCCGGCCCTTCGCCCAGGCCGGCAGTGCCACGCACAGCACCGAGGTGGCGCGCCTGGCTCTGGATGCCGCCCAGCGCCTGGGCGGGCGCACGCTGGTGCTGACGACCACGCTGCGGGCGCTGCACGCCATAGGCGATGCGCTGCAGCAGTCGCTGGGGCTGTTTGGTGAACTCGATGTGCTGGTCCAGGGGCAGGCGCCCAAGCTGGCCTTGATCGAGCGCTTTATTGCGGCCGGAGAAGGCAGGGAAGGCGCGGGCGCAAGCCCGGGGCGGGGCTGCATTCTCGTGGCCTCGGCCACTTTCTGGGAGGGGGTGGACCTGCCGGGCGATGCGCTGCAGCTGGTGGTCATCGACAAGCTGCCGTTTCCGCCGCCCGACGATCCGCTGGTCGAGGCGCGTTCGCGCAGTCTGGAATCCGTGGGGCGTCAGGCCTTTGCCGACTACATGCTGCCCGAGGCCGCCATGGCGCTCAAGCAGGGCGCCGGCCGCCTGATCCGGCGCGAGACGGATCGCGGCGTGCTCGTGGTCTGTGATTCCCGGTTGGCCACCATGGGTTACGGGCGGCGGCTGCGTGCCGCGCTGCCGCCCATGCGGACCCTGGTGGACGAGGCGGCCTTTGTTCAGGCCCTGCAGGCGCTGGCGCAGCCTGCGCCGCAGATCACCACAGCTTCCACCACGACTTCTGCTTTGCCGTGAGGTCCTGGTCGGACTCCTGGCCGTAGGAGGCGGTCAGCACGCGTTGCGCGTCGTCGCGCAACTGCGTCATGCCCAGGGCGTCGTATGAATTCACCAGGATCTGCATGGCCTCGCGCACGGCGGGCACGCCCTGGTAGTCCTTGACGGCCGTCTGCGCGCGCGCGATGGCGGCCACGTAGGCGCCGCGTCCGTAGTAGTAGCGGGCCACATGCACTTCGTACTGCGCCAGCGAGTTGACGATGTACTGCATGCGCAGCCGCGAATCCTCGGCGTAGCGCGACTCGGGAAAGCGCGTCACCAGCTCGCGGAAGGACTCGAACGAGTCCTTGGCGGCCTTTTGGTCACGCTCGGACAGATCCTGGCGCGACAGCCAGGAGAACATGCCCAGGTTGTCATTGAAGTTGACCAGGCCCTTCAGGTAGAGGGCGTAGTCGGTGGCGGGGCTGGCCGGATGCAGCTTCAGGAAGCGGTCCAGCGTGGCGGTTGCCTGGATCTTGTCGCCGCTCTTGTACTGGGCATAGGCCTTGTCGAGCTGGGCCTGCTGGGCCAGGGGCGTGCCGGCGGCACGGCCTTCGAGCTTCTCGAACAGCGGAACGGCCTTGTCGAACGCGCCGGAGGCGGCTTCGTCGCGGGCCTCGGTATAGATGCGGTCCGGGGTCCACTTGGCAGTAGGGTCTTGCTGCGTACTAGAGCAGGCTGTCAGAACGCCTGCGACCAGCATGGCGGGAACGATGGACAGGGGAATACGCTGCATGGTGGACGTTTCTCGGGCAATCGAAGGGCGGTGAGAGGGTTGGCGGGCAGGGACGCGGGCCGCGCTGAGGGGCCGCACAAAGCCTGATTTTCCCGCAACCGGGCCGAAGCATTGTAACGGCCTGCGATGACCGCCCCGCAGGCGGGGGCGGCGGCAAAGGCATGGCCGTGAACGGGTCCCGGCCTTGCGGAGCTTTCTACAATGGCGCCCATATGTTTGTCCATTTGCGCCTGCACACCGAATTCTCCGTCGTGGACGGAACCAACCGCATCAATGCCATCGTCAAGGCCGCCGCCGAGGATGGGCAGGTCGCACTGGCCGTCACAGACTTCAACAACCTGTTTGGCGGCGTCAAGTTCTACCGCGAAGGGCGGGCCAAGGGCGTCAAGCCCGTGCTGGGCGCGGAAATCCAGATCGAAGGCGAGAACGGCGCCGCCGTCTCGCGCATCATCGTGCTGGTGCAAAGCCCGCTGGGCTACCACAACCTGTCCGAACTGCTGGCCCGTGGCTGGACCCGCAACGTGGTCAAGGGCCAGGCCGTGCACACCTGGGCCTGGCTGCAGGAGCTGGGCGAGGGGCTGATCGTGCTGGCCGGTGCCCAGGCCGGCCCCGTGGGCCAGGCGCTGATGCGCGGCGACGAGGCCGGCGCAGCCGCCGTGGCCCAGCGGCTGGCAGGCATGTTCCCGCACCGCTTCTTCATCGAACTGCAGCGCGCCGGCCGCCAGGACGATGAGGCGCACGTGCTGGCTGCCGTGCAACTGGCCGAGCGGCTGAACCTGCCCGTGGTGGCCACGCACCCCATCCAGTTCTTCGGCCCCGACGACTACGAGTCCCATGAAGCGCGCGTGTGCATCGCCGAGGGTGAGATCCTGGCCAACCCCAAGCGCGTGCGCCGCTTCACGCGCGACCAGCATTTCAAGACCGCCGCGCAGATGCAGGCGCTGTTCGCCGACATTCCCAGCGCGATTGCCAACACCGTGGAAATCGCGCGCCGCTGCAGCCTGACCCTGGTGCTGGGCAAGCCGCAGCTGCCCAATTTCCCCGTGCCTGACGGCATGACCATGGACGAGTTCTTCCGCAGCGAATCCTTCAACGGCCTGGAAGACCGCCTGACCCATCTGTATCCCGATCCCGCCAAGCGCGAGGCGCAGCGCCCGCGCTACGTGGAACGGCTGGAGTTCGAGATCGGCACCATCCTCAAGATGGGCTTTCCGGGCTACTTCCTCATCGTGGGCGACTTCATCAAGTGGGCCAAGCTCAACGGCTGCCCCGTGGGGCCGGGCCGCGGATCGGGTGCGGGCTCGCTGGTGGCCTACGTGCTCAAGATCACGGACCTGGACCCGCTGGAATACAACCTGCTGTTCGAGCGCTTCCTGAACCCCGAGCGCGTGTCCATGCCCGACTTCGACGTGGACTTCTGCCAGGCCAACCGCGACCGCGTCATCGACTATGTGAAGCAGCTCTACGGCCGCGACGCCGTCAGCCAGATCGCCACCTTCGGCACCATGGCCGCGCGCGCGGCCATCCGCGACGTGGGCCGCGTGCTGGACATGAGCTACACCTTCTGCGACGGCATCTCCAAGCTCATTCCCAACAAGCCGGGCCTGCACGTCACGCTCAAATACCCGCCCAATCCGAAGAAGGAGGGCGACAAGTACACCTACGCCATCGAGGCCGAGCCCATGCTGGCCGAGCGCATCGAAAAAGAAGAAGACGTCAAGACCCTGATCGAAATGGCCCAGAAGCTCGAAGGCATGACTCGCAACATCGGCATGCACGCGGGCGGCGTGGTGATCGCTCCGGGCAAGCTCGCCGACTTCTGCCCGCTGTACCAGCAGCCGGGCAGCGACTCGGCCGTGGCCATGTACGACAAGGACGATGTGGAGGCCGTGGGCCTGGTGAAGTTCGACTTTCTGGGCCTGGCCACGCTGACCATCCTGGAGATCGCGCGCGAGTTCATCATCAAGCGCCACAAGGGCCAGGAGAACTTCGCCTTCGAGAACATCCCGCTGGACGATGCGCGCACCTACCACCTGTTCTCCGAGGGCAAGACCGAGGCCGTGTTCCAGTTTGAATCGCGCGGCATGCAGGGCATGCTGCGCGACGCCAAGCCCAGCCGCCTGGAAGACCTGATCGCACTGAACGCGCTGTACCGTCCGGGCCCCATGGACCTGATCCCCAGCTTCGTTGCGCGCAAGCACGGCAAGGAAGTGGTGGAGTACCCGCACCCGCTGGTCGAGCAGGTGCTGGCCGAGACCTACGGCATCATGGTCTACCAGGAGCAGGTGATGCAGACCGCCCAGGTGCTGGGCGGCTACTCGCTGGGCGGCGCCGACCTCTTGCGCCGGGCCATGGGCAAGAAGAAGGTCGAGGAAATGGTCATGCACCGCGGGATATTCCGCGAGGGCGCGGCCAAGCAGGGCATCAGCGAGGAAAAGGCCGATGAGGTCTTCGACCTGATGGAGAAGTTCGCGGGCTACGGCTTCAACAAGTCGCACGCCGCCGCCTACTCGCTGCTGGCCTACCACACGGCCTGGCTCAAGGTGCACTACACGGCCGAGTTCTACTGCGGGAACATGACCGTGGAAATGGACAACACCGACAAGCTCAAGGTGTTGTACGAAGACGCGCTCAAGATGGGCATCAGCTTCGAGCCGCCGGATGTCAACCGCGGCATGTACCGATTCGAGCCCGTCACCGACAAGGTCATTCGCTATGGACTGGGCGCCATCAAGGGCACGGGCCAGCAGGCCATCGAGGCCATCGTTGCGGCGCGTGAAGGCCGCGGCGTGGGGCCGCGCGGCGCCGACAAGGGTCCTTTCAAGAGCCTGGCCGACTTCTGCGTGCGCGTGGACCGCACGCGCCTGAACAAGCGCACGCTGGAAGCCCTGATCAAGGGCGGCGCCTTCGACGCCATCGAGCTCAACCGGGCGTCGCTGGTGGCCTCCATCGACCATGCCTTCGAGTTCGGCAACAAGACGCTGGCCAATGCCAACCAGGGCGGGCTGTTCGACATGATGGGCGATGACGCCGTGGGCTCCAGCACCCAGGAGCCGCCGCTGGTCGAGGCACTGCCCTGGGGCGTGAAGGAACGGCTGACCCAGGAAAAGACGGCGGTGGGCTTCTACCTCTCGGGCCACCTGTTCGACGAGGTCGAGAAAGAGGTGCGCCGCTTCGTGCGCACGCCCCTGGCCGAGCTGCGCGACAGCCGCGAGCCCCAGACGCTGGCCGGCATCATCAGCGACTTCCGCGCCATCAACGGCCAGCGCGGGCGGCTGGGCCTGTTCAAGATCGATGACGGCTCGGGCGTGATCGAGGCCTCGGTGGACGAGAACACGCTCAACACCTACCGCGAACTGCTCAAGGACGATGAATTCGTCGTCATCACCGGGCGCCTGCAGCTCGACCATTTCAGCGGCGGCCTGCGCATGAAGGCCCAGCAGCTGTGGAATCTGGCAGACGCGCGCTGCCGCTTTGCGCGCTACCTGCAGGTCAGCGTGGGGGAGAAGATGCCTGACGTGCTTGGCCTGCTGCGCCAGTTCCCCGCCGTGGTGGAGCAGGGCGAGCACGGCGAGCTGCAGCGCGGCATGAAAGTGCGCCTGGGGCTGGTCTGCGAGGACGAGCGCGGCTCGGCCAGCTGCGAGCTGGCACTGGGCGATGCCAGCCGCTTCTATCCCAGCGATGCGGCCCTGGCGGCCTGGTACGCCCAGGCTGGCAGTGCCCAGGTCAAGGTGGTCTACGAATAACCCGCAAGGTGGCGCAGCGCCCGATGGCGGCGAGCAGGCACTGCTTTGGTGCGTGCTTGCCGGCCCGGGCGGGCACCGCGCTTGAATTCTTCAGGCATGCCTCGCATATCCCTTCCGGAAAACAGTGGCTCCGATGGCTAGAATGATTTTCATGGCAACCCAACCCCCTTCGATCCCTCCTGCCATCCCTACAGTGCGGCCCGTGTCCGACGATGACGGTGCCGTGGTGCTGGAGCGGCGACGCCAGCGCGTCCAGCCGCCGCAGATGTACCAGGTCGTGATGCTCAACGATGACTTCACGCCCATGGAATTCGTCATCATCGTCCTGCAGGAACTCTTCGGTAAGGACCGCGAAACGGCCACCCAGATCATGCTCAAGATCCATCTGGATGGCCGCGGCGTCTGCGGCGTGTACTCGCGCGACGTGGCGGCCACCAAGGTCGAACAGGTGCTGCAGGCGGCCCAGAAGGCAGGCCATCCGTTGCAGGCGATGTTCGAGCCTGTTGAATAAACCCGGGCCGCCCTGATTTATGGTTGCAGTCAATAATCCCCAGCAAGCGAAAAGGAGTCATCAATGATCGCCCAGGAACTGGAAGTCAGCTTGCACATGGCCTTTGTCGAAGCGCGCCAGCAGCGCCACGAGTTCATCACCGTGGAACACCTGCTGCTGGCCCTGCTGGACAACCCCAGTGCAGCGGAAGTGCTGCGCGCCTGCTCAGCCAACATCGATGACCTGCGCTCGGCCCTGTCCAACTTCATCAAGGACAACACGCCCCAGGTGGCAGGCTCCGATGAGGTGGACACACAGCCCACGCTGGGTTTCCAGCGTGTGATTCAGCGCGCCATCATGCATGTGCAATCCACCGGCAACGGCAAGAAGGAAGTCACGGGCGCCAACGTGCTCGTGGCCATCTTCGGCGAGAAGGATTCGCACGCCGTCTACTACCTGCACCAGCAGGGCGTGACGCGTCTGGACGTGGTCAATTTCATTGCCCACGGCATCAAGAAGGGCGAACCGCCCGAGCCCGCCAAGGCCGAAAACCCTGCGGAGTCCGAAGAGGGCGCCGGTGGCGAGCGCAACGAAAAGGCTTCGCCCCTGGAGCAGTTCACGCTGAACCTCAACCAGGCGGCCAAGGACGGCAAGATCGATCCGCTGATCGGGCGCGACTACGAGGTCGAGCGCACCATCCAGATCCTGTGCCGCCGCCGCAAGAACAACCCGCTGCTGGTCGGCGAGGCCGGCGTGGGCAAGACAGCAATCGCCGAAGGCCTGGCCTGGCGCATCACCGAGGGCAAGGTGCCCGAGGTGCTGACCGAAGCCGTGGTCTATTCATTGGACATGGGCGCGCTGCTGGCGGGCACCAAGTACCGTGGTGATTTCGAGCAGCGCCTCAAGGGCGTGCTCAAGTCGCTCAAGGACCGGCCAAACGCCATCCTGTTCATCGACGAAATCCACACGCTGATCGGCGCGGGCGCCGCTTCGGGCGGCACGCTGGACGCGTCCAACCTGCTCAAGCCGGCGCTGTCCAGCGGCCAGCTCAAGTGCATCGGCGCGACCACCTTCACCGAGTACCGCGGCATCTTCGAAAAGGATGCGGCGCTGTCGCGGCGTTTCCAGAAGGTCGACGTGGTCGAGCCCACCGTGGCCGAGACCGTGGACATCCTCAAGGGCCTGAAGTCGCGCTTCGAGGAGCACCACAGCGTGCAGTACGCCGCCGCCGCCCTGCAGGCTGCGGCCGAGCTGTCGGCCAAGTACATCAATGACCGCCACCTGCCCGACAAGGCCATCGACGTGATCGATGAGGCCGGTGCCGCGCAGCGCATCATCCCGGTGGAGCAGCGCAAGCAGACCATCGACAAGGCCGAGATCGAGGCCATCGTGGCCAAGATCGCGCGCATTCCGCCTGCCAATGTGTCCAACGACGACCGCAGCAAGCTGCAGACGCTGGAGCGCGACCTCAAGAGTGTGGTCTTCGGCCAGGACAAGGCGCTGGAAGCGCTGGCCTCCTCGGTCAAGATGGCGCGCTCGGGCCTGGGCAAGCCGGACAAGCCGATCGGCTCCTTCCTGTTCTCGGGCCCCACGGGCGTGGGCAAGACGGAAGCGGCCAAGCAGCTGGCCTACATCCTGGGCGTGGACCTGATCCGCTTCGACATGTCGGAGTACATGGAGCGCCACGCCGTCAGCCGCCTGATCGGCGCGCCTCCGGGCTATGTGGGCTTTGACCAGGGCGGTCTGCTGACCGAGGCCGTGACCAAGAAGCCGCATTCGGTGCTGCTGCTCGACGAAATCGAGAAGGCGCATCCGGACATCTTCAACGTGCTGCTGCAGGTCATGGACCACGGCACGCTGACGGACAACAACGGGCGCAAGGCCGATTTCCGCAACGTGATCCTCATCATGACCACGAACGCGGGCGCCGAGACCATCAACAAGGCCTCGATCGGCTTCACCAACCCGCGCCAGGCCGGCGACGAAATGGGCGACATCAAGCGCCTGTTCACGCCGGAGTTCCGCAACCGTCTGGACGCCATCGTCAGCTTCAAGCCGCTGGACGAGCAGGTCATCCTGCGCGTGGTCGACAAGTTCCTGCTGCAACTGGAGCAGCAACTGGCCGAAAAGCGCGTGGAGGTCACCTTCACCGATGCGCTGCGCAAGCACCTGGCCAAGAAGGGCTTCGATCCGCTCATGGGCGCTCGCCCCATGCAGCGCCTGATCCAGGACACCATCCGGCGTTCGCTGGCCGACGAGCTGCTGTTCGGGCAGCTGGTCGATGGTGGCCGCCTGGAAGTGGACTGGGTGGCCGATGCCGACGATGCCGACAAGGGCGAAGTCAAGCTCGACATCACGCCCCAGCCCAAGCAGGACCCGGCTTCCGAGCCGGCCGAGCCTAAAGAGGCCACCGCCGACTGATGTGCATCGCCTGATGCCCATCGCGCAAGCCGACAGCCCCCCGGGCTGCCGGCTTTTTCTTTGATCCGCCCGAAGGAGTCTTTGTGGAGTGGCTTCGTCAGTACCTGACCCATGAGAATGCGCTGCTGCTGCTGTCGGTGACCTGGTCGGTCTATGTGGTGATCGTCGCGGTGTGGATCCTTCTGCAGCGCAGTGCGCCCGTGGCCACGCTGAGCTGGCTTCTGTCCATGGCGGCGATTCCCGTGGGCGGGTTGGCCATTTACTACTTCTTCGGCCCGCAGCGGCTCAAGCGCCAGCGCATCAAGCGGCTGCGTGCGCGCAAGACATCGCGTGTGCGAACAGGCGTGCAGCGCCTGCGCGAGCGCATGCCGGGCAGCTCGGAGCGCCTGCACCAGGTCGCGCGGCTGGTGGCGGCCACCAGCGACTTTCCCGTCAGCACGGCCGCCGACCTGCGGCTGCTGGTGGGCGGCGCTGCCACCTTCGACGCCATCATCGAGGCGGTGAATGCGGCGCGCCACCACATCCACCTGGAGTACTACATCTTCGAGCCGGACCAGACCGGCACGGCCCTGCGCGACCTGCTGATACAGCGGGCCCGCGCAGGCATACAGGTGCGCCTGCTGGTGGATGCCCTGGGTTCCAAGAAGCTGGGACGGCGCTTTCTGCAGCCGCTGGAGGACGCGGGTGCCGAGGTCGCGCTGTTCCATGGCACCAAGATCGGCCGGCGGCTGCGCCCGGTCATCAACTTCCGTACCCACCGCAAGATCCTGGTGTGCGACGGCAAGGTGGGCTTCACGGGCGGCGTCAACGTGACCGATGAAGAGAACGCGCGTGTCATGTCCGATGCCTACCACGACGTGCACCTGCGCCTGGAGGGCGCCATCGTCAACTGGCTGCAGACCGTGTTCCTCGAAGACTGGGCCTATGCGCTGGAAAAGGACCCCAAGAACGAGCCCGCCGACATCGACCTGCTGCTGCCGGACGCGCCCGAGGGCCCGCTGCCCGTGCAGATCATCACCTCGGGCCCCGACAACGGCCTGCAGGCCATCTACCGCGCCCATCTTGCGGCCATCAACGCGGCCGAGGAACGTGTCTGGCTGACCACGCCGTATTTCGTGCCGACGGAGGCCGCGCTGGCAGCGCTCACCAATGCCTCGCTGCGCGGTGTCGATGTGCAGCTGCTGGTGCCGCGCCGTTCGGACTCGGCCCTGGTCACGGCGGCCGCGCGCTCCTACTACGACGAGCTGATCCGCTGCGGCGTGCGTGTCTACGAGTACAAGGCGCGCATGCTGCACTCCAAGACCCTGGTGGTGGACGACAACATCGCCATCATCGGCACGGCCAACTTCGACTACCGCAGCTTCTTCCTGAACTACGAGGTCTGCGCCATCGCCTACGGGCCTGCGCTCAACGGCGATCTGGCCAAGCAGTTCGAGGCCGATCTGGAGCAGGCCCAGCGCGTGCATTTCAAGCGTGACCTGGGCTTTGCGCTGCGCCTGTTCGACTCGGGCGCGCGGCTGTGTTCGCCCCTGCTGTGAGGGCCGGTGGCCCGTTTTTCGCAGGCATACTCGCCCGATGGCCCATACCTTCTTCTGGCACGACTACGAGACCTTCGGCGCCCAGCCGCGCTATGACCGGCCCGCGCAATTCGCGGGCATCCGCACCGATGCGGAACTCAATGAAATCGGCGAGCCCGTCATGTGGTACTGCCAGCCGGCAGGCGACTACCTGCCCGATCCGCAGTCCTGCCTGATCACCGGCATCACCCCCCAGCAATGCCTGGAGCAGGGCATGCCCGAGGCCCAGTTCGCCGCCCGCATCGAGGCAGAACTGGCCCAGGCAGGCACCGTGGGCGTGGGCTACAACACCATCCGTTTTGACGACGAGATCACGCGCTTCATGTTCTGGCGCAACCTCATCGACCCCTACGCGCGCGAATGGCAAAACGGCTGCGGGCGCTGGGACCTGCTCGACGTGGTGCGCATGGTCTATGCGCTGCGTCCCGAAGGCATTGCCTGGCCGAAAAAGGAGGATGGATCTCCGAGCTTCAAGCTCGAGGATCTGGCCCGCGCCAACGGCCTGCTGCACGAGAAGGCGCACGATGCGCTGTCCGACGTGCGTGCCACCATCGGGCTGGCCCGGCTGATCCGCAAGGTCCAGCCCAGATTGTTCGACTTCGCCTTCTCGCTGCACAAGAAGGACCGCGTGCTGCAGGAAATGGGCCTGCCGGCCGAGCCGGCGCATGCCAGGCCTTTCCTGCACGTCAGCGGCATGATCCGGCCCGAGCGCGGCTGCATCGCCGTCATGTGGCCGCTGGCCACGCACCCCACCAACAAGAACGAGATCATCTGCTGGGATCTGGCGCAGGACCCGTCCGAGCTGGCCTCCATCGACGTGGACACGCTGCGCCTGCGCCTGTTCTCGCGCGCGGCCGACCTGCCCGAAGGCATGCAGCGCCTGCCCATCAAGAGCATCCACGTCAACAAGTCGCCCATGGTGGTCGGCAGCCTCAAGACGCTGAGCCCGGCCATGGCCGCGCAATGGGGCATCGATGTGGAGCAGTGCATGGGCCATGCGGCCATTGCACGTGACCTGCCCGACATGAGCGCGCTGTGGCGTGCCGTTCACCAGCGCCCTGCGCAGGAAGGGCTGGATGCCGACCAGGACCTGTACGGCGGCTTTGTGGGCAATGAAGACCGGCGACGCCTGAACCACCTGCGCAGCCTGTCCGCGCAGGAGCTGGCGCTGGACCGCACGGGATTCGACGATGCCCGCCTGACCGAACTGCTGTTCCGCTACCGCGCCCGCAACTTCCCCGCCAGCCTGAACCCGGCCGAGCGCCAGCGCTGGCTGCAGCACTGCGCGGCCTGCCTGATCGAAGGCAAGGGCGGCGCACGCACGGCCGAGCAGATGTTTGCCATGGTGGACCAGCTATCGGAAACTGCCGACGAGCGCGGCGAGGAAATCCTGGGGGCGCTGTATGACTATGCCGAGGCGATCATGCCGGAACTTTAGTCCCCCTGAGCCGCTGCGCGGCCTCTCCCGAGAGGTGCGACACCCTCGCGGCGGGGCGAGGCGGGGCGGGTGGTGTAGGCCCTTGCTCGGTGTTCCTCGCCTTGGGCCGCATCGGCTTTAGGCGCAGCGCCCATTTGTGCCTTCAGCCAAAGAACTTGTAGCAGACCACGATGGCCGCTACCACGCCGGCCAGTTCGGCGATGAGGGCACAGGGCACGGCGTGACGGGCGCGCTGTATGCCCACGGCGCCGAAGTAGACGGCCAGGACGTAGAAGGTGGTTTCGGTGCTGCCCTGGATGGTGGCGGCCACCAGGGCGGCGAAGCTGTCCACGCCTTGGGTCTGCATGGTTTCGATCAGCATGGCGCGCGCCGCGCTGCCCGAGAAGGGTTTGACCAGGGCCGTGGGCAGGGCGTCCACGAAGCGGGCGTCCATGCCCAGGGCATCGACCACCCAGCGTATGCCCGACAACGCATACTCCAGCGCGCCCGATGCGCGGAACACGCCCACGGCGCAGAGCATGGCCACCAGGTAGGGCAGCAGGCCCTTGGCCACGTCAAAGCCTTCCTTGGCGCCTTCGATGAAGCTGTCGTAGACCGCGACCTTGCGCCAGGCGCCCAGGGTGACGAACAGCACGATCAGGGCAAACAGCGTCAGGTTGCCCAGCAGCGATGACAGCTGCGCCAGCGCGGCCGCCGACAGCGTGGCCAGAAAGGCCATGAAGCCCGCCAGCGCCAGGCCCAGCGGCAGCAGGTAGCCCAGCACCACGGGGCTCCACAGCGGCAGCCGCTGCACGGCGGCCACGGCCAGCAGGCCGACCAGGGTCGAGGCCGAGGTGGCCAGCAAGATCGGCAGAAAGACCAGGGTGGGATCGGGCGCACCCTGCTGCATGCGGTACATGAAGATGGTCACGGGCAGCAAGGTCAGCGACGACGCATTGAGCACCAGGAACAGGATCTGCGCATTGGTGGCGGTGTCGGGCCGGGGATTGAGCTCCTGCAGCGAGCGCATGGCCTTCAGGCCTATGGGCGTGGCCGCGTTGTCCAGTCCCAGCCCGTTGGCCGCGAAGTTCAGCGTGATCAGGCCCAGGGCCGGATGGCCGCGCGGCACCTCGGGCATGAGCCTGGCGAACAATGGGCCCAGCACGCGCGCCAGCCACTCCACCACGCCGGCCTTCTCTGCGATGCGCAGAAAGCCCAGCCACAGCGTCAGCGTGCCGAACAGCAGCACCATGACCTCGACCGACAGCCTGGCCATGGCAAACAGCGCCTGCACCATGGCCGAGAAAATCCCGGCCTGGCCGCCGACCAGCCATTGCGCCAGCGCAGCCACGGCCGCCACCAGAAAAAAGCCCAGCCACAAGGCATTCAGCATGGATTCCCGTCCCTCACGAGGCAATTGCAAGCCGCCATTGTGGGGCCAGCCGCAGGGCTTACGGGCCAGGGCGGCAGGGCATTGACAGGGCTCCGTTATCCTCGCGGCCCCGTGGTCCGAGGACCGCACCATTGCTGCAAAGGATTCCATGCCCCAGGTGATAGGACAGGTGAGCGTCGCCGTGCGCGACTATGACGAGGCGCTGCGCTTTTATGTGGGCGCGCTGGGCTTCGTGCTGATCGAGGACACCGCCCTGTCCGAGGGCAAGCGCTGGGTCACCGTGGCCCCCGGTGGCGGCGGTGTGCGCCTGCTGCTGGCCCGCGCCACGAATGAGGAGCAGGCCGCGCGCGTGGGCAACCAGACCGGCGGGCGTGTGTTCCTGTTCCTGCAGACCGACGACTGCCTGCGCGACTTCGAGGCCTACCGCTCGCGCGGCGTGCGCTTTGTGCAGGACCCCCAGCGCAAGCCCCACGGCACCGTGGCCGTGTTCGAAGACCTCTACGGCAATCTGTGGGATCTCATCGAGCCGCAGCCGGCGCGTTGAGGGCCGAAGGCGCGCTGCTTCAGCGGCTGGCCACGATGAACAGCCTGGGGAAAGGCAGCAGCACCGTGCCATCGTCCAGCGCGGGGTAGGCCTGGGAGATGGCCTGCAGATACGCTGCGTAGAAGCCGGCCTTTTGCTCCTCGTCCAGCGGCGCGACGAAGGGACGCAGCGCCGAACCCTTGAACCACTCAACCACCGCAGCATGGCCACCCGCCAGCGGGTGGAAGTAGGTGGTGCGCCAGACATCGACGTTGCTGCAGTGCGGGCGAAGCAGGGCGTAGTAGAAGTCCGCGCTGTGACGTGCGGGGTGGCGCACATCGCCAATCGTGGCGGCCCAGGGGCCGCTGGCGGCCACTTCGCGCGCCAGCCGGTGGGCCGGTTCTTCCAGGTTGTCCGGCGTCTGCACGGCCATGCTGCCACCGGGTGCCAGGTGGCTGACGAGGCGCGGGTAAAGCTGCTGGTGGTCGGGCAGCCACTGCAGCGAGGCATTGGCCAGGATCACGTCCTGCGGCTGGTCGGGCTGCCAGGTGGCGATGTCGGCCAGGGAGAAGGCCGTGCCCGGCAGCCGCTTGCGTGCGGCATCCAGCATGTCCTCGGAGTTGTCCAGTCCCGTCACGGTGGCCTCGGGGAAGCGCTGGGCCAGGACCTCGGTGGAGTTGCCGGGGCCGCAGCCCAGGTCCACGGCCAGCCGCACGGCGCGGCCAGGCAGATCGGGAATGGCGGCCACCAGGTCGCGCACGGGGCGCGTGCGTTCCTGCTCGAACGTTGTGTACTGCTTTGCGGACCAGGTCATCGTGTTGCCTTTCAGGTAGGTGTGTTTGTGGGGCGCGAGCGTAAATCCGTCCATCCATGATTGCAAATGCCACAATTGAAGTCTTCCCATACCTTGAAAGTATTGATGTGCCCGAGCTTCGCCAACTGCGCGCCTTTGTCGCCATCGCCGAGGAAGGCCACATCACGCGTGCGGCCGAGCGCCTGGGCATGCAGCAGCCGCCGCTGACGCGATTGCTGCAGGGCCTGGAACACGAATTGGGCGTGGAGCTGGTGCAGCGCCTGCCGCGCGGCGTGCGGCCCACGGCGGCGGGGCTGGCGCTGCTGGAAGAGTCCAAGGCGCTGCTGGAGCGCTGTGACGTGCTGGCCGAGGTGGTGCGCCGCGCCGCCCGGGGTGAGACGGGCCGGCTGGCCGTGGGCTTCACCAGTTCGGCCGCGCTGCATCCCTTCGTGCCCGGCGTGCTGCGCATGTTCCGCCAGCAGGTGCCCGGCGTGGCCGTGGCGCTGGAGGAGGCGGGCACGGGTGAACTCATGGATGCATTGCTGCACGAGCGGCTGGACGCGGCCTTTGTGCGCTCGCCCCTGCATGGCAGCCAGGGGCTGCAGGCCGTGCCGATTCTGGAGGAGCCCATGCTGCTGGCCCTGCCGGCAGGGCATGCGCTGGCACGCCCATTGCGCCGGCCCGTGCCTTTGCCGCAGCTCGCCTCGGAGGATTTCGTGCTGTACCGGCGCAGGGTAGGGCAGGGCCTGTACGACGCCATTCTCAAGGCCTGCCTGGAGGCGGGTTTCAGCCCGCGCGTGGTGCAGGAGGCGCCGCGCATGACGGCCACGCTGAGCCTGGTCTCGGCAGGGCTGGGGCTGTCCATCGTGCCGGCCTCCATGCAGCGCCTGCGCAGCGACGGCATTGTCTACCGTGCGCTGTCCCAGTGCCCCGGGTTGGCCGCTCCCCTGCATCTGGCCACGCGCGTGGGCGATGCGTCGGCCGTGCTGCGCAGGTTCCAGGACCTGGTTGCCACGGCGGCCGTGGCAGAGTCCTGAAGGTGCGGGCTACGGCGTCCTGGTTGCTGCGCGTGCAGCAGCGCGCGGGCCGCCGCGCTGCTTGACCACGGTGCGTGCGCAGTCCACCAGCCTGTGGATCAGCGGCAGCCGTGCCGACGAGCGCAGCCACATCACGCCAAAGCGCCGCGACTGCGATTCCTCGGGCAGGGCCAGGCGCACCACGCCCTGGCCATCGGGCAGGTTTAGTGCCGTGTCGGGCACCAGCGAAACGCCCAGGCCGCGCTCCACCATCATGGCAATGGCCACCAGCGAGCTCAGTTCAAAGCGTTCCTGCGGCGCGATCTGCGCGGCGCGCAGGTAGCGCTCCACCATTTGCCCGCCGCCCAGGCTGCGGTCATAGCGGATCAGCGGCTGGGTGCGCAGCAGCGTGTGCGGGTCCAGGTGCGCCAGCTGGTGCGGCACCAGCAGCACCAGCGGCTCCTCGCGCAGCAGTGTCCAGTCGAAGGTCTTGGCCAGGGCGAAGGAGGGGTGCAGGCAGACGGCGGCATCCAGCTCGCCCTGCTGCACGGCCTGGTACAGCTCGCGCGTGGTGGCCGAGCGCAGGAACACCTTGGTCTGCGGGCACTTCTTCACAAAGCCCGCCAGGATGTCGGGCAGCAGGCTGTGCAGGGCCGTGTTGATGGTGCCTATCACCAGCTCGCCGTCGGCGCCCTCATGGTTGACATGGGTCTTGGCGTTGGCCAGTTCGCGCAGCAGCAGCGGGGCCGATTGCGACAGCCGGTGGCCGGCTGGCGTGGGCAGCACGGTGCGGCCTGCGCGGGCCAGCAGGGGGGCGTCGAACTCGCGCTCCAGGATGCGGATCTGCTGGGCCACGGCGGCGGCCGTGATGTTCAGGCGCCGCGCGGCCTCGGCCATGGAGCCCGTCTCGACCACGAGCAGGAAGCTGTGCAGGTAGCTGGTTTCCATAAACAAAAAATTTGTGTGGTTTGAACAAATATTACCTGTGTTTCTCTTGGCTTTCTGCCGCCCACAATGCGGTGCATGAGAAGCAAACTGTTTGTTCCCGCATCGCGTCCCGAGCTGTTCGCCAAGGCCCTGGCCGGCGACGCCGACGCACTGTCCTTCGACCTGGAGGACGCGGTGGCCGAGGCCCGCAAGGACGAGGCGCGCGGCCTGCTGCGCAGCTTCCTGCTCAGCCCTGAAAGCCGTGGCCATGGCAAGACGCTGATCGTGCGCGTCAACGCCATGGATACGCCGCATTTCGGCGCCGACATCGCCGAGATGGTGCGCGACGGCGTGCACCTCATCAACCTGCCCAAGCCCGAGACCGTGCAGCAGGTGCGCGAGGCCGCACAGCGCATTGCCGAGGCGGCAGATGCCAATGGAGTGGCCCAGGCGCCTGGCCTGCTGCTCAACATAGAAACACCCCGCGCCCTGCGCTGCGCTGTCGAGCTGGCCAGCGCCCATGCCAGCGTGGCAGGCCTGCAGATGGGGCTTGGCGATCTGTTCGAGCCCTTTGGCGTGAACCGGCGCGAGCCCGCCGCCATTGCCCAGGCGCTGTTTGCCGTGCGCATGGCCGCCGCCGAGGCCGGCGTCTACGCCTACGACGGCGCCTTTGCCGACATCCGCGACAGCGAGGGCTTCAGCGCCGAGGCCCGCCTGTCGCGCGGCCTGGGCTTTCTGGGCAAGACCTGCATACACCCCAGCCAGATCGCCCTGGCCAATGCGGTCTACCAGCCGACCGAGCAGGAAATCGGGCACGCCCTGAAGGTGGTGGAGGCGGCCCGCCAGGCAGATGCCAACGCCCTGGGCGCCTATGTGGTGGACGGAAAGATGGTGGACAAGCCCTTTGTGCTGCGTGCCCAGGCCATCGTGGCTGCGGCGCACGCACAGGGGCTGCTGGCGGCCTGAACGGGCGGCCGGCAATCCGGTGCCCCGGCATCCCGCATGCCGGGCATCCCCATGACAAGAAACAGTACAGGAGACAAAGACATGAGCATTTCCCATTGCCGCGCGCGGCGCAGGCTGGTGGCGCTGGCCGCCACCACAACGGTGGCCACGCTGGCCGGGCTGGCTTCGCCGGGATTGATGGCGCAGGGCGCCTTCCCGTCCAAGGCGATCACCATGGTGGTTCCCTATCCGCCCGGTGGCTCCAACGATGTGTTCGCACGCCAGGTCGCCAAGGAAATGGGCGATCTGCTCAAGCAGACCGTGATCGTGGACAACCGGCCCGGCGCCAGCGGCAACACCGGCACGGCCTCGGTGGCCAAGGCGACGGCAGACGGCTACACGCTGGTGGCGGTCTCGTCCAGCATGACCACGAATGCTGCGGTACAGGCCAAGATGCCCTTCGACCCCGTCAAGGACCTGGCGCCCGTGGCCATGTTTGCCAAGGGCCCGCTGGTGGTGGCCGTGAACAACGAATTCCCCGCCAGGACGCCGCAGGATCTGGTGCGCGCCATCAAGGCCAGCCCGGGCCAGTTCAACTACGCCACCTCGGGCACCGGCAGCATCAACCACTTCGCGACCGAGATGATGCGCTCCATGGTGCCGGGCATGGACATCATGCATGTGCCCTACAAGGGACAGGGTCCGGCCGTGACCGACGTGATCGGCAACCAGGTGCAGATGCTGGTCTCCAGCGGCCCGTCCATCCTGCCCATGGTGCGCAACGGCAAGCTGCGCGCCATCGGCATCACCAGCCTCAAGCCCAGCCCCATTGCGCCGGACCTGACGCCCATGGCAACGGCCATCCCGGGCTATGAGTTCGATCTGTGGTGGGGGCTGCTGGCGCCTGCGGGCACGCCCACCGACATCGTGGACCGCCTCAACCAGGCCGTGAACCAGGTGCTGGCCAAGCCGACCATCCAGGCCAGCTTCCTGCGCGAAGGCGCCATTGCCAACCCCGTGACGCCGCAGCAGTTCGCACAGGTGATTCGCAGCGACGTGGCGCGCTGGAAGCAGCTCGCCAAGGACCGCAATATCCAGGCCGATTGAACCCGGCCGCTGGCGGGAGGCGCCCCAGGCCTTCCCGCTTCCCTATCAGGAGAAACGAATGAGTTTTGTGCCCGGTGAACGCCAGGGACCGAAAGGCCCGCTCAGCGGTGTGCGCGTGCTGGATCTGAGCGCCTATATCGCGGGGCCTTATGGCTGCTCGCTGCTGGCGGACCAGGGCGCCGAGGTGATCAAGGTCGAGCCGCCCGTGGGCGACAACCTGCGCAAGTACCCCTCCACGCTGGAAGCGGAAAGCCGCGCCTTCCTGGGCGTGAACCGCAGCAAGTGGGGCATGGTACTGGACCTGAAGGATGAGGCCGACCATGCCGTGCTGCTGCGCCTGGTGCGCGAGGCCGATGTGCTGGTCCACAACTTCCGCCCCGGCGTGCCCGAGCGGCTGGGCATCGGTTTTGCGCAACTGGCCGCCATCAACCCACGCCTCATCTATTGCAGCGTCACCGGCTATGGCAGCCGCGGGCCGCTCAAGGCCAAGGCGGGCTACGACCAGGTGCTGCAGACCATGACCGGCATGTGCGCCATGCAGGGCAAGGCAGGCGGGCCGCCCGAGATTCTCTACGGCTCCGTGGTGGACTACTACGCCTCGGCCCTGGTGGCGGGTGGTGTGTCGTCGGCGCTGTACGAGCGCGAGAAAAGCGGGCTGGGCCAGCATGTGGGCGTGTCCCTGCTGCGCGCGGCGCTGACCATGCAGTCCGCACGCATGGTCTGGGCCGAGGGCGAGCCGCGCGAGGTGGGGCGCGACATGCGCTCGGGCGGCATCACGGGCATCCACCCGACGCGCGAAGGATATCTCTACATTTCGGCCAACACCGCGCATTTCTGGGCGGCGCTGTGCCGCAAGCTGGATCTGCCCGAGGTGGCCAGCGACGAGCGCTACGACTCCGTGCGCAAGCGCGCCCAGCACCGCGACGTGCTGGTGCCCCTGCTGCGCCGGGCGCTGGCGGGGCGCAGCGCGCTGGAATGGGAGGCCTTGTTTGGCGAGGAAGTGCCCTGCGCGGCGGCCCGCACGGTGGAAGACATGTTCGACGACCCGCAGGTGCAGGCCGAGGGCATGGTCACCCGCTTCGAGCACCCGACCCTGGGCAGCTACCGGGGCTTTGCCGGCGCCGTCGAATTCGACCGCACGCCCGGCCCACCGGCCTTTGCCGCGCCCACGCTGGGCCAGCATACCGAGGCGCTGAAGGCCGCTGCGCAAGAGAGCCGCTGATGCACGCACTGCCTGCAGGCGCCTGCGACGCCCATCTGCATGTCTTCGATCCGCGCTTTGGTACGCGTTCTGATACGCGCTTTGATACGCGTTTTGGTGCCCATGCCACGGCTGCCGACTATGCGCAGCTGCGCGGCGGCATGGGGCTGGAGCGGGCCGTCATCGTCCAGCCGCGTGCGCATGGCACGGACAACCGGGTCACGCTGAACGCCATCCAGTCGCTGGGCGCTGCAAGCACGCGCGGCATTGCCGTAGTGCACCCCGAGATCACCGACGCACAGTTGCAGGCGCTGCATGACGGCGGCATTCGCGGCATCCGCTTTTCGCTGCACACCGAGCACGATGCAGCCGTGCGGCTGGACATGCTGGAGCCGTTGGCCGAGCGCATTGCCGCGCTGGGCTGGCATGTGCAGCTGCACTGGCTGGCCAGCCAGATCGAGGCCCATGCGGCGTTGCTGCACAGGCTGCCGTGCACCCTGGTGTTCGACCACATGGCGCGGCTCGCTGACAGTGCTGACGGCGCTGGCGTGCACGAGCCCGCCTTCAGCGTGGTCCGCGGGCTGGTGCAGCAGGGCAGGGCCTGGGTCAAGCTCTCGGGCCCGTATCTGAACAGCCGGGCGGGCCTGGCCGCAGGCTATGCCGACTGCGACGCGCTGGCGCAGGCCTGGGTGGCCGAGGCCCCGCAGCGCCTGGTCTGGGGCAGCGACTGGCCCCATGTCACCGAAGCTGCCCATCCGCCGCAGACCCCCATGCTGCTGGCGCTGTTGTCACGCTGGATTCCCGATGCGGCGCTGCGCGCCCGCGTGCTGGTGGACAACGCCGCCGAGCTGTACGGATTCGATTGAGGGCGCGGGGCACGCAAGCCTCGCAGCCAGGTTTTCACCATTGAGCAACAGGAGACAGAAACGTGAAGAAGATCAAGACACTGCGGCCCGCCATGACGGTGCTGGCCTTGGGTATTGGGGCGGGGCTGGGCCTGTTCCAGGGCACGCTGCATGCGGCCGACTATCCGGCCGCGCAGGCCATCACGGTCGTCGTGCCGTTCTCGGCCGGCGGCGGTGCGGACAATGCGGCGCGCATCATCGCCAAGGCGCTGGGCGAGGTCTCGGGCCAGACCGTGGTGGTGGACAACAAGGCCGGCGCCAGCGGCGCCATTGGTGCCGCCCTCGTGGCGCGCGCCAAGGCCGATGGCTATACGGTGCTGTATGACGCATCGTCCTTCGCCATCAACCCCGCGTTGCGCAAGCTGCCCTATGACCCGGCCAAGGATTTCATTGCCGTGTCCCAGGCCATCAGTGTGCCCAACATCCTCGTGGCCGCACCGTCCTCTCCCTACAACAGCCTGGCCGACTTCATGAATGCCGCGCGGCAAAAGCCCGGCAGGCTCACCTATGCCTCCTACGGTCCGGGCAGCCTGGCCCAGATGGCGACGGAACTGCTCAAGGCAGACGCCAAGTTCGATGCCGTCCACGTTCCCTACAAGGGCGGGGCGCCCGCCATCGTCGATGTCATGGGCGGCCAGGTCGATGTGTACTTTGCCAACGCGGCCTCCAGCATCAATTACGTCAAGGGCGGCAAGCTCAAGGCGCTGGCCGTGTCCTCGGCCAAGCGCATGCCCGACCTGCCCGACGTGCCCACGGTGGCGGAAAGCGGCATCAAGGGCTTCGAGGTCACGGAGTGGAACGGCTTTTTCCTGCCCGCAGGCGCTGCGCCCGAGACGGTGCAGAAGCTGCAGGACCTGGTGCAAAAGGCCCTGGCCTTGCCGGCCACGCGTGCCAGCCTTGAAAAGCTGGGCCTGACGCCGGTGGGCAGTTCCTCCACCGCCTTCACGGGCTTCGTGGCGGCCGAGCGCAAGCGCTGGGATGCCGTGGTCAAGGCCAACGGCATCACCGTGCAGTGAGCCGCCGCGCGTGACGGGGCTCAGGGCGTGGCGGTGACGCGCAGCAACTGCCCGTCCTGGGCATCCGTCAGCAGGTAAAGCCAGCCGTCCTGTCCCTGGCGGACATCACGCACGCGCTGGCCCAGGCGCGTCAGCACCTGCTCGCGGGCGGTCACCTTGCCGGTCCACAGGGGGCAGGCCAGCCAGTGCCGGCGCGAGGCGCCCGTCACCGTGCACGATGCGCATGCGGCCCGGCCGACTGCGCTGCAGTGCAGTCGGGCGGCTTTGATCTGGCAAACATCATGCACGACGCGGCCAGAGCCAGCGGCGCCCTGTCAACCACTGTGCAAAAAGCCCGCGCAGCCACTTGCGCGGGTGTATAAACAGCGCTCTTTCGGCGCCGGGCCGGGTCCCTGCGTGGGGCGGTCGGCGGCGCCTCCTACCCACCAGAGAATCCGCAAGGGAAAAGCAGCCATGGGCGCGCAATGGAAAGCAAAGGGCAAGGCGCTGGTCGCCGATGCCAAGGGAAAGCTGTTTGGCAAGCTGGCCAAGGAAATCATCGTCGCGGCGCGCGCCGGCGCCGATCCGGCAGGCAACTCGCGCCTGCGCATGGCCGTGGAAGCCGCCCGCAAGGCCTCCATGCCCAAGGACACGCTCGAGCGTGCGATCAAGAAGGGCTCGGGCGTGGGTGCCGATGCCGTCAATTACGAACGCGTGGTCTATGAAGGCTACGGCCCCAACCGCGTGCCCGTGATGATCGAGTGCCTGACCGACAACGTGAACCGCACGGCGCCCAACATGCGCGTGTGCTTCCGCAAGGGCCAGATGACGGCCGTGGCCTGGGACTTCGACCATGTGGGCATGATCGAGGGCGAGCCCGAAGGCGGTGCCGATGCCGAGCTGGCCGCCATCGAGGCCGGCGCACAGGACTTCGAGCCCGGCGAGGAAGAGGGCACGACGCTGTTCATCACCGACCCGACGGACCTGGATACCGTGAGCAAGGCGCTGCCGGCCCAGGGCTTCAAGGTGCTGTCGGCCAAGCTGGGCTACAAGGCCAAGACGCCGGTCAGCATGGCCAGCCTGTCGGCCGAGCAGCAGGAGGAAGTGCAGGACTTCCTGGCCGGCATCGAGAACGATGACGACGTGCAGCACGTCTATGCGGGGCTGGTGGATTGATCCCGCTGCCCCCCGCTCCCCAGCAAAAAAGCCGCACGATGTGCGGCTTTTTTGCGGGTGCGTGCACCAGGCCTACTTGGTGCCGAAGATGCGGTCGCCCGCGTCGCCCAGGCCCGGCAGGATGTAGCCGTGCGCGTCCAACTGGCGGTCCACGGCGGCCGTGTAGATGTCCACGTCGGGATGGGCCTTTTGCATGGTGGCCACGCCCTCGGGCGCAGCCAGCAGGCACATGAACTTGATGGACTTCGGGTTCAGCTGCTTCAGGCGCGCCACGGCGGCGGCGGCCGAGTTGCCCGTGGCCAGCATGGGATCGACGACCAGCACGTCGCGCTCTTCCATCTCGGAGGGCATCTTGAAGTAGTACTCGACGGGCTGCAGCGTCTCGGGATCGCGGTACAGGCCGATGTGGCCGATGCGCGCGCCGGGCACGACGTTGAGCATGCCGTCGAGGAAACCGTTGCCGGCGCGCAGGATGGACACCAGCACCAGCTTCTTGCCGTCGATGACCTTGCCGGTCATGGTCTCCAGCGGGGTTTCGATCTCGATGTCCTGCAGCGGCATGTCGCGCGTGATCTCGTAGGCCATCAGCGTGGACAGCTCGCCCAGCATGCGGCGAAAGCTGTTGGTGCTGGCTTCCTTGCGGCGCATCAGCGTGAGCTTGTGTTGGACCAGCGGGTGGTCGATCAGGTGCAGAGTACTCATGGTTTTCTTCTGGAAAAAAGGGGCGCCGGCATTTGCGGCCGGCGCCAGGGGGCGGTTCAGTCGTGCAGAAAGCGTGCGTAGCGCGCCAGGTCCACATTGCCGCCGCTGATCAGAATGCCCACGCGCGCGCCCGACAGCGCAACCCCGCCATGCAGGGCGCCCGCCAGCGAGAGCGCTCCCGTGGGTTCGACCACGATTTTCTTGCGTTCCGCGTAAAAGCGCATGGCCTGCACCAGATGCTCGTCCGCCACGGCCAGGATATCTTCCACATGCTCGCGGATGATGGCGAATGTGATATCGCCGATGGACTGGGTCTGGGCACCGTCGGCAATGGTGTGGGGCGTGGGGATCTGCACGATCTGGCCTGCGCGCAGCGACTGGCGGGCATCGTCGCCGGCCTGGGGCTCGACGCCGTAGACCTTGCAGCGCGGCGCCAGTTGCCTGGCCGCCAGCAGGCTGCCGGACAGCAGTCCGCCGCCGCCCAGGCAGACGAACAGGTAGTCCAGGTCGGGCACGTCTTCGAACAGTTCCTTGGCTGCCGTGCCCTGGCCGGCGATCACGTCGCGGTGGTTGAACGGCGGGATCAGCGTCATGCCGCGCTCGTCGGCCAGACGGCGGGAGATGGCCTCGCGGTCCTCGGTGAAGCGGTCATAGGTCACCACCTGGGCGCCGTAGGAGCGCGTGGCTGCCATCTTGGAGGCGGGGGCATCCTCGGGCATGACGATGAGCGCGGGCATGTCCAGCATCTGCGCGGCCAGGGCCACGGCCTGGGCATGGTTGCCCGAGGAGAAGGCCAGTGCGCCGCGCTTGCGCTGCTCGGGCGTGAACTGCGACAGCGCGTTGTAGGCGCCGCGTATCTTGAAGGCGCCCGTGCGCTGCAGGTTCTCGCACTTGAAGAACAGCTGGGCGCCCAGCAGCTCGTCGGCGGTGCGGCTGCGCAGTATGGGTGTGCGGTGGGCCACGCCTTCCAGCCGGCGAGCGGCGGCGGCGACATCGTCATAGGTGGGCAGCGAGGGAGGGCTGTTCGTCGTCATGGCGTGCGGTTCCGCAAAGTGGATGGAGGCGCTTTCGATCATAGCCGCATGCGCGGGCTTTCAGAGCCCTGAAATGCGCCAGCCGTTGCATGGCAACGGCTGGGTGCTATGGTGTTTGATGCGGCGCAGTGCCGGTGCGCCAGTGCTTCAGCGCTTCTTGTTGCCCAGGATGCCGCCGAGCACGCCGCGCAGGATCTCCTTGCCCAGCGAATTGCCCATGGTGCGCATGGTGGACTTGGCCATGGTCTGCACCAGGCCGTCGTGCTTGCCGCCGCGCGGGCCCGTGGTGCCGAACAGCAGGTCCTTGAGTCCGTCCATCATGGCGCCACCTTCGCTTGCTGCGGGCGTGGCACCGGCCGGGCCCGTGCCGGTTGGCGCTGTGCCGTCGCCGGTCGCTGCCGTGCGGCCGCGCAGCACCTCGTAGGCCGATTCGCGGTCCACCGCCTTTTCATAGACGCCGGCCACCAGCGACTGTGCCAGCAGGGTCTTGCGCTGCTCCTCGTTGATGGGGCCGATCTGGCTGCCGGGCGGGATCACGTAGGCACGCTCGGTGATGCCGGGGCGTCCCTTGTCGTCGAGGAAGCTCACCAGGGCCTCGCCCACGGCCAGCTCGGTGATGGCGGCCTCGATATCCAGGCCGGGCTTGGGCCGCATGGTGGTGGCCGTGGCCTTGACGGCCTTCTGGTCGCGCGGCGTGAAGGCGCGCAGCGCATGCTGCACGCGGTTGCCCAGCTGGGCCAGCACGGTGTCGGGCACGTCCATTGGGTTTTGCGTGACGAAATACACGCCCACGCCCTTGGAGCGCACCAGGCGCACCACCAGTTCGATGCGTTCGAGCAGCACCTTGGGCGCGTCGTTGAACAGCAGGTGGGCCTCGTCGAAGAAGAAGACCAGCTTGGGCTTGTCGGGGTCGCCGATCTCGGGCAGGCGCTCGAACAGCTCGGACAGCATCCACAGCAGGAAGGTGGAGTACAGGCGCGGCGAATTCATCAGCTTCTCGGCGGCCAGGATGTTGACCACGCCCTTGCCGCCGGCATCGGTCTGCATCAGGTCGTTGATGTCGAGCATGGGCTCGCCAAAGAACTTGTCACCGCCCTGGGACTCGATGGCGACCAGCCCGCGCTGTATGGCACCCACGCTGGCCGCGCTGATGTTGCCGTACTCGGTGGTGAACTGCTTGGCGTTGTCGCCCACATGCTGGAGCATGGCACGCAGGTCCTTGAGGTCCAGCAGCAGCAGGCCGTTGTCGTCGGCAATCTTGAAGACCAGGTTGAGCACGCCCATCTGCGTGTCGTTGAGGGCCAGCATGCGGCCGATCAGCAGCGGACCCATGTCCGAGACCGTGGCCCGCACCGGGTGGCCCAGCTCGCCGAACACGTCCCACAGCGTGGTGGGGCAGGCCAGGGCCTGGGGAATCTCGATGCCGCGCTCCTGCAGGGAGGCCGCCATCTTGGCTCCCGTGCTGCCAGCCTGGCTGATGCCGGACAGGTCTCCCTTGATGTCGGCCATGAACACCGGCACGCCGATCTCGGAGAATCCCTCGGCCATTTTCTGCAGCGTCACGGTCTTGCCGGTGCCGGTGGCGCCTGTGATCAGGCCATGTCGATTGGCCAGTGCGGGCAGCAGCAGGCATTCTGTGGCAGAGTGGCGGGCGATCAGAAGTGGAGCGGCCATTTCGGGTTTCCTCGGGGGAGCATGCGGTCAAAAGTAAAATCCCAGCCGCAAGGTTAAATCAATATCAAAGGACAGCCTGTGGCAGGACACAGTAAATGGGCCAATATCCAGCACCGCAAAGGCCGCCAGGACGAAAAGCGCGGCAAGGTCTGGACCCGCATCATCCGTGAAATCATGGTGGCGGCACGCACGGGAGGGGGCGATCTCAGCGCCAACCCGCGCCTGCGCCTCGCGGTGGAAAAGGCCAAGGCGGCCAACATGCCGGCCGACAACATCAAGCGCAACATCGACAAGGCCACGGGCAACCTCGAAGGCGTGACCTACGAGGAAATCCGCTACGAAGGCTATGGCATTGGCGGCGCGGCCATCATCGTGGACACCATGACCGACAATCGCGTGCGCACTGTGGCGGATGTGCGTCACGCCTTCAGCAAGTACGGTGGCAACATGGGCACGGAAGGTTCCGTGTCCTTCCAGTTCAAGCATGTCGGACAACTGATCTTCGCTCCCGGAAGCGACGAGGACCAGATCATGGAAGTGGCTCTGGAGGCCGGCGCCGAGGACGTGATCACCGATGACGAGGGAGCCATCGAGGTGCTGACCGCACCCGCAGAGTTCGAAACCGTGCGCGACGCGCTGCAGGCCAAGGGCCTGACGCCGGAGGTGGCTGAAGTCACCATGCGCCCGGAAAACACCATCGCCCTGCAAGGCGATGACGCAGCCCGCATGCAAAAGCTGCTGGACATGATCGAAGACCTGGATGACGTACAGGACGTCTACCACAACGCTGAACTATGAAAATTCTTGTGATTGGTGGCGGAGGCCGCGAGCACGCCCTGGCGTGGAAACTGGCTGAATCGCCGAAATCGACCAAGGTCTATGTGGCCCCCGGCAACGGTGGCACGGGCCTGGCCGGCGGCAAGGTGGAGAACCTCAACATCACCGACCCGCAGGCGCTGCGCGAGTGGGCGCAGGCCGAGAAGGTCGCGCTGACCGTGGTCGGCCCCGAGGCTCCGCTGGCTGCCGGCGTGGTCGATGAGTTCCGCGCCCACGGCCTGCGCATCTTCGGCCCCTCCAAGGCGGCCGCCCAGCTGGAAAGCTCCAAGGCCTTCTCCAAGGACTTCATGGCGCGCCACGGCATCCCCACGGCGCTCTATGAAACCTTCACCGACCCGGTGGCGGCCCATGCCTACGTGGACCGCCTGGGTGCGCCCATCGTGGTCAAGGCCGACGGCCTGGCCGCAGGCAAGGGCGTGGTCGTTGCGACAACGCTGCAGGAAGCCCACGACGCCGTGGACTTCATGCTCGTGGACAACAAGTACGGCGTGGCCCACAACGACGGCGGCGCCCGCGTGGTGATCGAGGAATTCCTCGCCGGCGAGGAAGCCAGCTTCATCGTGCTGTGCGACGGCAAGAACGTCCTGGCCCTGGCAACCAGCCAGGACCACAAGCGCCTGAAGGACGGCGACCAGGGCCCGAACACGGGCGGCATGGGCGCCTACTCGCCCGCGCCCGTGGTCACGGCCGACGTGCATGCCCGCGCCATGCGCGAGATCATCCTGCCGACCATCCGCGGCATGGAAAAGGACGGCATTCCCTACACCGGCTTCCTTTATGCGGGCCTGATGATCGACGCGTCCGGCCATCCCAAGACGCTGGAGTTCAACTGCCGCATGGGCGACCCCGAGACCCAGCCCATCATGATGCGCCTCAAGAGCGATCTGGTGGACGTCATGCTGGCGGCCACCGATGCCAAGCTCGACCAGGTCGAGCTGCAATGGGACCGCCGCACGGCGCTGGGCGTGGTTATGGCTGCGGCCGGCTACCCCGAGGACCCGCGCAAGGGCGATGCCATCAGCGGGCTGCCGCAGGACGCCGCCGATGCCATGGTCTTCCATGCCGGCACCCAGCTCAAGGACGGCGTGCCCGTCACCAGCGGTGGCCGCGTGCTGTGCGTCACCGTGCTGGCCGACAGCGTCAAGCAGGCCCAGCAAAAAGTCTATGACGTGGCGCGTGGCATCCATTTCGATGGTGCCCAGTACCGCCGCGACATCGGCTTCCGTGCTGTGAAGAACTGAGTCCATGGCAGAGCAATCGACCGGGCAGGCGCTGCCCGTGGCGCAGGTGCGCGAGTACCTGACGGGCCTGCAGGCCCGCATCACGCAGGCGCTGGAGCAGGTGGAAGGCGAGGGCGGTGCACGCTTTCTATCCGACGCCTGGAGCAAGGGCCCCGGCGAGCGCCTGCAGGGCGATGGCATCACCCGCATCATGGAGGGCGGCCGCGTGTTCGAGCGCGCGGGCTGCGGCTTCTCGCATGTGCGCGGGCCGCAGCTGCCGCCCTCGGCCACGCAGCACCGGCCTGAACTGGCGGGTGCGCCGTTCGAGGCCATGGGCGTGTCCCTGGTCTTCCATCCGCGCAATCCTTTTGTGCCTACGGTACACATGAATGTGCGAATGATTGCGGCTGGCTCAGGTGCGGCCGACTCAGGTGCGGCAGGGCATCCGGGCAACGAGCCCACCTGCTGGTTCGGCGGCGGCATGGACCTGACACCGGTCTACGGCTTCGAGGAAGATGCACAGCACTTTCACCGCGTCTGCCGCGATGCGCTGGCGCCTTTTGGCGACACGCTCTACCCGCGCTTCAAGACCTGGTGCGACGAGTACTTCTGCCTGAAGCACCGCAACGAGCAGCGCGGCATCGGCGGCATCTTCTTCGACGACTTCTCTGAGCTGGGCCAGGCGCGCAGCTTCGACATGCTGCGTTCGGTGGGAGATTCCTTTCTGGAGTCCTACCTGCCCATCGTCGAGCGCCGCCAGGCCATGGACTACGGGCAGCAGCAGGTCGATTTCCAGCGCTACCGCCGCGGCCGCTACGTGGAGTTCAACCTGGTCTGGGACCGGGGCACGCACTTCGGCCTGCAGTCCGGCGGGCGCACGGAATCCATCTTGCTGTCCATGCCCCCGCATGCGAGCTGGAGCTACCAGCGCGAGGACGCGCCCGGCACGCCCGAGCGCGCGCTGCTGGAGCAATTCCTGGTGCGCCGCGACTGGCTTTGAGTTCCATTGCCGCCATCTCCGGCCGCGTGGCGAAATCCGCGCGTGCAAGGGAATAGGCGGCAAAACTATAATTTCAATAGCTTGAGGCGCAGCGTTGGCTGCGTTCTCCACTTTCTTCGGCGCGAAATCTTCCGGCGATCTGTGGGCGAACTCCATGCATTTTGGAGCGCCGCTACAGCCAAGCCCTCTACGGGCCGCACGGCGCTCGCGCTATATTGATCCCATTTCTATTCCACTGATCACCGCCTGATGACCACTTCCACCAAATCGGATTCCGCAGCCAAGCGCGACGTGACCAAGCTGCAACGCGCCATTGTTGACGGCCTCGAAAACGTCAAGGCCCAAGACATCCAGGTCTTCAATACCGAAAAGCTCTCGCCGCTGTTCGAGCGCGTGATCGTGGCTGCGGGCACCTCCAACCGCCAGACCAAGGCGCTGGCATCCAGCGTGCGCGACGCCGTCAAGCAGGCCGGTTTTCCCGTGCCACGCCAGGAAGGCGAAGAAAACGGCGAGTGGATCATCGTGGACTGCGGCCAGGCCGTGGTCCATGTGATGCAGCCAGCCATCCGCCAGTACTACCGGCTGGAAGAGATCTGGGGCGAGACGCCTGTGCGCCTGAAGCTGGGTGCTCCCAAGCCCACGCGCTCGGCCGCCACCGACAAGGCCGAGGAAAAGGCCAAGAAGGCCGCTTCCAAGAAGGCTGCTGCAACGGCCGCCAAGCCTGCTGCCAAGAAGGCCGCTTCTGCCGCCGCACCCGCCGCAGGCAAGAAGCCCGCTGCCAAGAAGGCAGCTCCAGCCAAGGCCGCTGCACCCCGTTCCGCAGCTGCCAAGCCGGCCGCATCCCGTACGGCTGCTGCAAAGTCGGCCGCTCCCAAGTCCGCCGCCGTGAAGTCTGCCGCCGCCAAGGCGCCGGCCCGCAAGACGGCAGCGCCCAAGGCCATCAAGACCGTGGTGGTCAACCGTGCTCCCGCCAAGCCCAAGGCAGGTGCCGCTGCCAAGCCGGCCGCCAAGCGCGCTCCCCGCGCGAAGGCCTGAACGGTTCGGGACTGACGCTGCATGAAGCTGTTGATCGTGGCCGTGGGCCAGCATGTGCCCGACTGGGCACAGACGGCCTACGACGACTATGCCAAGCGCTTTCCCCCGGAGCTCAAAGTGGAGCTCAAGGCCGTCAAGACCGAGCCGCGCGGCTCCAAGACGGTAGAGACCCTGTACGCGGCCGAGCGCAAGCGCATCGAGGCCGCCATTCCGCGTGGCACGCGCATCGTCGTGCTCGATGAGCGCGGCACCAATCTGACGACCAAGGCCCTGGCCCAGCGCCTGCAGGGCTGGCAGCTGGAGGGCGACGACGTGGCCCTGATCATCGGCGGCCCGGACGGACTGGACCCCGCCTTCAGGCAGGCTGCGCACGAGCGCATCCGCCTGTCGGACCTGACCCTGCCGCATGCCATGGTGCGGGTGCTGCTCATTGAGCAGCTGTACCGTGCCTGGTCGGTCAACGCCGGCCATCCCTACCACCGGGAATAGGGCCTGTCCCGGCTCCCAGGCTCTGCCAGCGGCCCTGTCACGCGGATCCGAGGATCTCGTGATACTATGATTTTGATAGCCTTCAGCGCTTTGCAACAAAGGGCTGAAGGCATTTCTCATTCTTATCATGCCGCCATTCATCTACCTTGCCTCCCAGAGCCCCCGCCGCCGCCAGCTGCTGGAGCAGCTGGGTGTGGCCCATGAGCTTTTGCTGCCCAACGCCGAGGGCGACATTGCCGAAGATGCCGAGGCCATAGAGGCCGAACTGGCCGATGAGGCAGCGCGCGACTATGTGCAGCGCGTCACCGCGCTCAAGCTCGATGCCGCCATGGCCCGCCATGCGCGCCGCGCCCTGGCTGTGGCGCCCGTGCTGTGCTCGGACACCACGGTGGCGCTGGATGGCCGCATTCTTGGCAAGCCTGCCGATGCCGACGATGCCCGTCGCATGCTGACCGCGCTTGCGGGCCGCGAGCACGAGGTGCTGACCGCCGTCGCCATACAGCACGGCACGCGGCGCCTGGCTGCGCTGTCGGTGTCCCAGGTCTGCTTCTCGGCCATGAGCGCGCAGCAGATCGACGCGTATGTGGCCTCGGGCGAGCCCATGGGCAAGGCCGGCGCCTATGGCATACAGGGCCGCGCGGCGGCCCATGTGCAGTGGCTGCACGGCAGCTACTCGGGCATCATGGGCCTGCCGCTGTTCGAGACGGCGGCGCTGCTGCGCGAGCTGGGCTGGGCACTGTAGGCCGGCTCCCCGACCTAGGCCCGCAGGGGCGTGCAGGCATGCGCAGACCGCCGATGGCAGCGGATGGCGCGGCAAGATAGTGGCAAGCGGCCACCGGTGCAATGATTGCCGGGCCGCCATGGCCGAGAAATACAAACGACAAAGCACACCACAGGCACAGCATGCAGCAAGACATTCTGATCAATTGGTCGCCACAGGAAACGCGCGTGGCCATCATCGAGAACGGCGCCGTCCAGGAGCTGCACATGGAGCGCCCGCTGGAGCGCGGCCTGGTCGGCAACGTCTATCTGGGCAAGGTCTCGCGCGTGCTGCCGGGCATGCAGTCGGCCTTCATCGACATCGGCCTGGAGCGCGCAGCCTTCCTGCATGTGGCCGATGTCTGGCAGCGGCAGGAAGGGGGCGAGGCCCCCATGTTCGCGCGCAAGGACATGCCTGTCGTGCCCATCGAAAAGCAGGTTTTCGAAGGCCAGACCATCATGGTGCAGGTCATCAAGGACCCGATCGGCACCAAGGGTGCGCGCCTGTCCACGCAGATCAGCATTGCGGGGCGATTGCTGGTGCTGCTGCCCCAGGATGACCATATCGGCATCTCGCAGAAAATCCCGCAGGGCGAGCGCGACGCGCTGCGCGCCCGCCTGCAGGGCCTGGTGGGCACCAAGGAAACCGGCGGGGGCGGCGGCTTCATCCTGCGCACCAATGGCGAGGACTCCAGCGACGCCGAGCTGGCCGACGACATCCGCTACCTGCGCAAGACCTGGAGCCGCATCAAGGACGCCTCGGTGCGCCTGCCGCCCATGTCGCTGCTGCACCAGGACCTGAACCTGCTGCAGCGCGTGCTGCGCGATCTGGTGGGCGAGGGCACGCAGAGCATCCGCATCGACTCCAAGGAGCAGTTCGCCCTGCTCATGACCTTCGGCCAGGAGTACATGCCGGCGGCCGTTCCCAAGCTGCAGCACTACCGCGGCGAGCGGCCCATCTTCGACCTCTTCGCCATCGACGAGGAAATCGCCCGCGCGCTGGGCCGCCGCGTGGACCTCAAGTCCGGCGGCTACCTGATCGTGGACCAGACCGAGGCGCTGACCACGGTGGACGTCAACACCGGCGGCTACGTGGGGGCGCGCAACTTCGACGACACCATCTTCAAGACCAACCTGGAAGCGGCCCAGCAGATCGCGCGCCAGCTGCGCCTGCGCAACCTGGGCGGCATCATCATCGTGGACTTCATCGACATGGTGCGCGACGACCACCAGGCCGAGGTGCTGTCCGAATTCAAGCGCCAGCTCGGGCGCGACCGCGTCAAGACCATGGCGGGCGGTTTCTCGCAGTTGGGCCTGGTGGAGATGACGCGCAAGCGCACGCGCGAATCGCTGGCCCACATGCTGTGCGAATCCTGCCCGGTCTGCCAGGGCAAGGGCCATGTGAAGACCGTGCGCAGCGTCTGCTACGAGGTGCTGCGCGAAATCTTGCGCGAGGCGCGCCAGTTCAACCCGCGCGAGTTCCGCATCGTGGCTTCGCCCAAGGTGGTGGAGATGTTCCTGGACGAGGAAAGCCAGCACCTGGCAGGCCTGTCCGACTTCATCAAGAAGCCCATCTCGCTGCAGGCCGAGACAGCCATGGCACAGGAGCAATACGACATCGTGCTGCTGTGAATTGATATTTATCCTGCTAATTCATTATCAATAGCAGTGCATCTATTGGCGAATGAGTGGTTTCAATTGAACTCATTCTTGCGTTGCTATGGATTGTTGATTCCCGATAATTAACTTTGTCTCGGCTTTTTTGATACTGTTTGTTGCAATCAGTGCCTCAGCAACTGAAAGGGCGACGAATGGGAATCGACTCCACCATTGTGCGTGCAGGCATACACCCGGGAATTGGTGTGGCGCGTATTGGCAATAGTCCGGATGAGTACTATGTCGGCCCCGAGCTGATGCATGTGCCGCCCATGGCGCCGGGCAGCCTGCGCGATGCGCAGGGCGCGCTCAAGCGGCAGGCGGCGCGCTTTCGCATCTACGGCTACAACGCCGCGGGCGAGGTGGTGCGTGAACTCACGTCCGACCAGGACCAGATCGAATGGGAAGTCGAACTCGCCAATACCAAGGCTGCCTGGTATCAATTCCAATTGGCGCTGGACGTGCCTGAAGCCGCAACGGCCGATCCCACGATTTTGCGCAATGCCACGGTGAAGGACCGGAAAAGCCTGGCCATTCGACCGGGAGCCCGCCGCATTGCCAAAGGCTCGGCCCCGGTGGCATTCGACAGCGGCAGTTTCTGCGGCAAGCCGGTTTATCTGGGCGAATTGCGCATTGAAAAGACGGGCCAGCTTCTCGTGCTGGGAGGCCGTGGCGTCTCTGCCTCCGTGGATGGCTCCAAGGCCACCACGTTTGCGAACAACGAGGGCTGGCATGACGATGTGGCCGACGGCCCCGTGCGCGCCAAGGTCGTCGTGGCCGGCGTTTCCGTGCCGGTGGATGCGGCATGGGTCACGGTTGCGCCGCCCAACTACGGCCCGCAGATGAAGTCTGTGCGCACCATGAAGGACCTGATGGAGGATGTGTACATCCACTCGGGCATGGCCGCCTTCCCGCTGCACGTCTCCTTCAGCCGGCACATCCTGCCCATACTCCAGCGCCAGAGCAGCCTGCAGTGGGCGAACAAGGGCTTTGCATCCCAGTTCGGCTGGGGCGGGGCGGCCAGTGCGGATGACGAGGCGTGGATCGCCAGGCTCAACAGCCCGGGCACGACCTGGGCCGAGCTGCGCCAGCAGGTGGCCAATGCCTTCCGGCGCTTTGACCGTGATGGCGCATCTCCCCAGCCCTGGCCCTGGCTGTATGGCGACGCCATGGCCGTGCCGCCCGCCGACACACCGCGCCAGCATGCGGCGCTGACGGCCACGCAGCTGAGGATGCTGGACCTGTGGGCCGGTGGCCATTTCCTGTCCGACTTGAAACCCGGCCAGCAGTACCCTGCCCAGCTCGCCGACGTGCCGCTGCAGGAGCAGCCGACCATGCTCGACCATGCCGCCATGGACGACTGCCTGGCCGACGCCTTCCACCCGGGCTGCGAGATCACCTGGCCCATGCGGCACGCCAGCATGTACCGGGCGCCGTTCCGCATCCGCGAGGCGGCAGTGAACCCGCCCGAGCTGCAGCTCTACGGCTCCCGGCTCACGCCTGCGGTGGCCCTGTCCGAGAGCGGGCCGCTGTATGCGCAGGTGGCCGGCGACCTCACGCGCTGGATGGCGGTCCCCTGGCAGACCGACACCGCCAGCTGCCGCAGCGGCTATTACGCCGGCTATGGCCCACGCTACGACCCCTACCTGCCCACGTTCTGGCCGGCCCGCGTGCCCAACCAGGTGCTGACGCAGGAGGCCTATGAAAGGGTCATCGACACCGAACTGCCGCGCGAGCAGCGCGTTGCCGCCTTCAACCGCCGCGAGTCGTGGTTCCGCACACTGGGTGAGGAAGGCTATGAGAGCGAGATCAACCGCATGATCAGCCACTTCGGTGACATGGGCGTCATCGAGAGTCGGCCCGGAGTGCGGGGCGACAAGGACTTCCCGCCGGTGATGCAGGTGGAAAACCGCATCGCCCCGGCGCCGTTGCACATGCTCAAGACTGCGGTGCAACCGGACGGGCAGGAGGCGCCTCCCCGCATCGAGCCCTTCGATGCAGACAACGAGCAGCAGTTGCGCGCCATGACGCAGCGCGGCCCGGTGCTGCCGCGCTGAGTGCCGGCCATGCCGTCGCACGCCATGGCCGCCGCGCCGCTGCCGGATGAACTGGATGTGCTCGTCGTGGGCGCGGGACCGGCGGGCGCGGCCGTTGCCGCGCAGCTGGCAGGGCACTGCCGCGTGGCGCTGGTAGGGCGTGCCGTGCAGGCTGGGCGGGCCATTGGCGAAACCCTGCCCGCTGCGGCCCGGGTGATTCTGTCCGACCTGGGCGTGTGGGATGCGTTCGCGGCACAGGGCCACCGTCCTGCCTGGTCGCGGCGGTCATTGTGGGGAAGCTCCGAGGTCATCTTTCAGGACGCGCTGTTCGACCCGCATGGCGCGGGTTGGCACCTGGACCGAAAGCGCTTCGACGCCATGCTGCTGGAGGCTGCGCGCAGCCGTGGCGTGCCCTGCCTGGTGCCCGCCACGCTGCGCAGCTTGCAGCGCCAGCCATCGGGCGCACCCATGCGCTGGCGCTGCCTGATCGATAGGGCGCAGGGCGACCCGGCGCACGGCCCGCTGGAGCTGTCCTGCCGCATCGTGGTCGATGCCACGGGCCGCGCGGCCCGCGTGGCCCGGCAGGCGGGCGCCCAGGTCCACCGTGGTGGCCGCCTGGTCTGCTTTCACGCCTGGGTGGAGCCGCCATCGCATGAGCATGCAGGCACCACCATGATCGAATCGGACGCCGAAGGCTGGTGGTACAGCGCCGACCTGCCCGATGGCAGTTGCGTGATTGCCTGGCAGACCGATATCGACCTGCCTGAAGCCCGGCGCCTGCGCAGCACGGCCGATCTGTTGGAAATGGCGCATCACACGGCCCTGGTGGGCGCGCGCAGCAGGGGCAGCCGGCTGCTGGAGCCGCTGCGCGTGGCCGCCGCCCACGAACAATGGCTTGATGCAGCCAGCGGGCCGGACTGGCTGGCCGTGGGCGATGCAGGCCTGTCCTTCGATCCCCTGGCATCGCAGGGCCTGCTCAACAGCCTGGTCACGGGCAGCGAGGCCGCCACGGCCGTGCGCCGCAGCCTGGCGGGCGATGCCGATGCGCTGCAGTCCTGGAGTTCGTGGATCGGCACGATACGCGCTGCGTACCGCACCCATCACCAGCACTACTACGCGCTGGAGCCGCGCTGGGCTGCCGAGCCGTTCTGGGCCCGCCGCCAGCGGGCGCCGGAGGCGGGGACCGGTGCCGACGTTATTGCCGCTCCAGCTTCGCCGTCTGCACGATCGCATTCCAGCGCTGGTACTCGGCCCGCGTGAATTCGCGGAAGGCCTTGGAGTCCAGCAGGCGCACTTCGCCGCCCAGTGCCGTCACCTTGGACTTGAAGTCGGCATGGCCCGCCACCTTGAGCGTGGCCTCTTCCAGGCGCTTGACGATGGCGGTCGGCGTGCCCTTGGGTGCCAGCACGCCGTTCCAGGTGCCGGTCACGAAGGTGGGGTAGCCGCTTTCCTTCATGGTCGGCACATCGGGCAGGGCGGGCAGGCGCTGCTCCGAGGTCACGGCCAGGGCCTTGAGCTTGCCCGACTGCACGAAGGGCAGGGCGGGCGTCACGTTCTCGAAGATGAAATCGATCTGGCCGCCCAGCAGGTCGGTCAGGGCCGGCGCGCTGCCCTTGTAGGGCACATGCACCATGTCCAGCTGGGTGGCGCTCTTGAACAGCTCGCCCGACAGGTGGACCGTGGAGCCGCTGCCCGGCGAGCCATAGCTCATGCCGGTCTTTTGCGCGGCGGCGCGTGCCACCAGGTCCTTCACCGTCCTTGCGGGCGTGCGCGTCTCGTTGACGACCAGCACATTGGGAATGGTGGTCACCAGGGCCACGTACTCGAAATCGCCCAGGCTCTTCTCGCTCAGGTTCTTGTACAGGCTCTGGTTGATGGCCTGGGTGCCGGCCGTGCCGAACAGCAGCGTGTAGCCATCATTGGCCGCCGAAGCCACGCGGCTGGCGCCGATGGAGCCGTTGGCGCCGGAGATGTTTTCCACGATCACGGGCTGGCCCAGCGATTCGGACAGGCCCTGCGCCACCATGCGCGCCAGCACATCGGTATTGCCGCCAGGTGCGAAGGGCACGACCAGCTTGACGGGTCGGGTGGGATAGGCATCCGCCCAGGCCTGGGGCAGGGGCAGCAGCGTGGCGCCGAGCAGCGCGGCAGCGCGCAGGAGTTGCTTGCGTGAAAGGGTACGGGGCATGGGGGATGTCTCCTTGTCGGTGTTCTGATGGCGCAGCGGCTGGGGCTGGCGGCGGATTTTTCAGGCGGGCCAATGCTGGGCGGTGGCTGTCTTGACGTCAATCAATGTTTTGGCAGGATGTCATGCGGCGGGCGAATGACCTGTTCGGCCTTGCTCGGCAAATGAGAATGGATTGCATTAACATGCGCCCCTCATGATCCCTGCCACCTCGGCGCAAGCTGCCCGGACCCGCCCATGAAAAAGGACCGCACCCTTCCTGCTTCTTCTCCCGGCGGCGCCGTTCAAATGCCCACGCCCATGCTCAGCCTGTCGGCAGGCCGGCTGCGCTTTGACCGCACGCAGTGGTTCAGCGAGAGCGAGCAGGCCGGGGTCAAGCTCGTGCTGGTGCTGTCCGGCAGCATCAGCTACCAACTGGAACGCTCGGCGCCCGTGCGGCTGTGCGGTCCCTCCGTACACCTGCGCCTGCGCGATGCACCCCATGACGTGCTGCATGGGATGGAGCAGGGCTCGGATCTGGAGTACGTGTCGGCCAGCCTGCCCATGTCCGGCCTGGCGTCCAGCCTGGGCCTGACGCCGCAGGGGCTGGCCGATGCGATGGAGGCAGGCGCTCCTGGAGATTCCGGTGCATCCGGCGCCTGCGGCTCGCTCATCCGCGATGCCCAGGCCAGTGCCGCCCAGCGCGCGGTGGCGCAGCAGATCCTGCACTGTCCGCTGCAGGGCGCGGCGCGCCAGCTCTATCTGGCGGGCAAGGGGCTGGAGCTGCTGGCCCTGTGCATGCCCCGGCCCGGGGAAGAAGACCTGTCCGGGCGCGGACGCCAGCAACTGGAGCGTGCGGCGCAGCTGCTGCGCGAGCGCCTGGATGATCCACCGGGCCTGCGCGCTCTGGCGCGTGAGGTGGGGCTTAACGTGAACAAGCTCACCCAGGGCTTTCGCCAGTGCTTTGGCTGCACGGTGGCCGAATGGCTGCAGGCCCAGCGCATGGCGCGCGCCTACGAGCTGCTGGCCTCTGCGCGGATGGATGTGGCCCAGGCGGCCGCGCTCAGCGGCTACAGCCCCTCGCATTTCAGCAAGGTCTTCCAGCGCCACCATGGCGTGCTGCCCAGCGCCTTGCGGCGCGGATAGTCTCCATCCCAGGTCAGGCTCCGCAGCCGCTTTGCAGCGCTGCAGTCGTGCCGTGATTTTGCCGTGATCGTGCCGGGATCGCGGCAGGCCGTGACGCAATCGCGCATGGACGCTGCCCACGTCTTTCAGAATTTGGATGAGATTGGTTCTCATTTGAAATTCGGGAGGAGTGATGGATTCATCGTCAATGAAAGCGGCGCGGCCCCTGGTGTTGCGCCCCTTGGCACTGGCCCTGTGCCTGGCCTTTGCCACGGGCGGATCGGCCCGGCTGCATGCCGAGACGCAGGCGGTTGATGCAGGCAGCGCGCCTGAAACAGCCGCACTGCCAGGGATCACGGTCCGCGCCAGCGCAGTCACCGGCACGGGCGTGGACAAGCTGGGCCAGAGCCTGCAGGAAATCGCCCAGTCGGTCACGGTGATCGGGCAGGAGCGCATGCGCGAACAAAACCTCTACAGCCTGGACGACGTGATGCAGAACGCCCCCGGTGTCACCGTGCAGCCCTTCCAGCTGCTGACCACGGGCTACTACCAGCGCGGCTTCAAGATCGATTCGTTCCAGCAGGACGGCGTGCCCATTCTCATGGGCAACACGGCCAGCCCGCGCATGGACATGGCCATGTACGAGCGCGTGGAGATCGTGCGCGGCGCCGCAGGCCTGCTGCATGGCACGGGCAACCCTGCCGCCACGGTCAACCTCGTGCCCAAGCGGCCCACGCGGGAGTTTGCCGGCAGCGCGGGGCTGACCCTGGGCAGCTGGGGCCGGCGTCGCGCCGAGGCCGATGTCGGCGGCCCGCTCAATGCCTCGGGCAGCCTGCGTGCCCGCGTGGTGGCCACGCAGGAGGAGCGTGACTTCTTCTACGACGTGGCTGGCGAGCGCACCGGCAATCTCTACGCCATTGCCGAGCTGGACCTGGCGCCCGGCGCCACGGTGCACGCCGGGGTGCACCATCAGCGCATACGCTCCACCACCAACATGGCGGGCGTGCCTTTCTATGCAGACGGCCGCGATGTGGGCCTGCCGCGCAGCACCTATCTGGACGCGGCCTGGGACCGCTTCGACTGGAACACCACGCGCAGCTTTGCCGGCGTCGAGCATGTCTGGAGCAACGGGTGGCAGGCCAGGCTCAACCTCAATCACCTCTCCGGCGATTCCGAGCTGCTCTATGCCGGGGCCAACGGCGCTGTCAATCCCGCCACGGGCCTGGGCGGGCGCCTCACGGGTGCGGCCTACCGCTTCGACGACAGCCAGACCAGTGTGGATGCCTTTGCCAGCGGCCCGGTGCAGCTGTGGGGCCGCACGCACGAGCTGCTGGCCGGCTTCAACCACCAGCGCACGCGCAGCACGCAATGGGCCGCCTCCATCCTCAATCTGCCGCAAAGCCCGGTCGATGTCTGGAACTGGAATCCGCACGGCGTGCCGCTGCCCCTGGTCGGCAGCTACGCCACGCGCGGCCCCACCGAGACGCGGCAAAGCGGCCTGTACGGCATGGCGCGGCTGCAGCTGGCCGACCCCTTGAAGCTGGTGCTGGGCGGGCGCTTCACGCGCTGGGAGCAAGAGACGGGCGGCGCAGGCGGAGCCGCCAGCCGCGTGCGCACGCGCATGGGCACGCAGTTCACCCCCTATGCAGGCCTGGTGTACGCACTCGGCCCGCAGTGGAACGCCTATGCCAGCCATGCGCGCATCCTCCAGCCTCAGAGCAGCTACACCTATGCCGGTGAACTGCTGGACCCGGTACAGGGCAACAACCTGGAGGCCGGCATCAAGGGCGCACTGCTGGGCGGCCGTCTGAACCTGGGCCTGGCGCTGTTCGAGATCCGGCAGAAGAACCGTGCCCAGGCCGATCCGGCCCATCCCTGCGTGGGCAATGCCTGCTGGTACATCGCCACCGGCGAGGTGCGCAGCCGAGGGCTGGAGGCCGAGATCGAAGGCCAGCCCCACCGCGACTTGCGCCTGAGCGCCTCCTACACCTGGAACCGCACGCAGTACCTGCAGGACGCGCAGAACCAGGGCCTGCCCTTCGCCAGCTTCACGCCGCGCCACATCCTGCGCCTGTGGGCCAGCTACCAGGTGCCGGTGGCAGAGCGCCGCTTCAGCATCGGCCTGGGCCTGCGCGCGCAAAGCGACTTCTACAACCAGGCGCAGGGCGTGACGCTGCGGCAGGGCGGCTACGCGCTGGCCAGCCTGCGCCTGGGCTGGCGCATCAACCGCCAGCTCACGGCGGCCCTGCAGGTGGACAACCTGGCGGACCGCCGCTACTACCAGAGCCTGTCCGGCACGGGCTGGAACAACCGCTATGGCGAGCCGCGCAGCGCCACGCTCAGCCTGCGCGCCGAGTTCTGAGAACCCGCTTCACCATCGATGGAACACACCATGGACAAGAACGCCCATTCCCTCATCGCCCGGCCGCTGGCGCAGGCCAGCCACCTCATCGGCCTGTGCGCCCCTTCGCAGGTGCGCGTGCTGGGCCCGCACGAAAAGCTGGACCCGGCCAGCGACTGGATCATTGGCATCAAGCCTTTCAGCGACGGTGCCTCGCTGCATGACGGGCACTGGGAGCGCCATCCCGTCGGCGACGAAGTGCTGTGCCTGCTGGACGGCGAAGTGCGTGTGCTGCTGCGCCCGCAGCGGCGCGGGGAGGAGGCTCCGGTTCTGGAACTCTCGGCAGGCCAGATGCTGGTGGTGCCGCGCGGCTGCTGGCACCGGCTGGAAGCGGTGCAGCCGGGCCGCCTGATGTTCATCACGCCCGCGCGTGGCAGCGAGCACGAGAAGGTGCAGCCATGAACCCGCCCCTGCACGATGCGGACAGCGCCCCTGCGATGTCGCAGCCGGACCTGCACACCTGGCTGATGGTGGCCGGCCTGTACCTGACCCAGGGCATGCCCCTGGGCCTGGCCATGGACGCCGTGCCCACACTGCTGCGCAGCGAGGGCGCCCAGCTGGGGGCGTTGGCCTTCCTGCCCCTGGTGGGCCTGCCCTGGGTGCTGAAATTCCTGTGGGCCACACGCGTGGACAACCGGTGGTCGGCCCGCCTGGGGCGCCGTCGCAGCTGGATCCTGCCCATGCAGGCCCTGGTGCTGCTGTGCCTGGCGGCATCGGCTGCGCTGGGCATCACGCTGCAGACGGCGCCGGCCATCGTGGCGCTGGCGGCCCTGGGTTCCCTGGCCAGTGCCACGCAGGACATTGCCACGGACGGGCTGGTGGCCGAGCATTTCAGGGGCCGTGGTCTGGCTGGCGCCAATGCGCTGCAGGTGGGCGGCACCATGGTGGGCTTCTTTGTGGGCGGGGCCGGCAGCATGGTGCTGGCGGGCTTGCTGGGACAGCGTCTGGCGCTGGCGGTCCTGTGCCTGACCGTGGCCTTCAGCCTGCTGCTGGTGGCGCTGTGGCGTGAGCCGGCTGCGCTGCAGGGCCTGCGCAGCCGGCCGGGCGTTCGCCGGCCACCAGCCCGTCTCAAGGCCTTTGTGCAGCGCTCCGGCGCCTGGCCGCTGGTGGCGGCAGCCGTGCTGTCGTCCATCACGGCCGTCAGCGGCTTTGGCCTGGCCAAGCTGTTTCTCGTGGATGCAGGCTGGCCGGTCGAGGCCGTGGGGCGCGTGGGCATGGCGGGCGGTGCGGTGACCGTGCTGCTGGGCTGTGGCGGGGGCGCCTGGCTGGTGGCACGGCTGGGCGCCAGGCCGGCGCTGGCCTGCGGGCTGGCGGCCTGCGCCGCCTCGGCGCTGGGCTGGATGGCCCTGGCCGCAGGCCTGCTGCCGCTGGACATGGGCACTGCCTTTGCGGCCCAGGCGCTGGGGGCGTTTGGAACGGGTGCATCTTCGGTGGCCGTGATGACGCTGGCCATGCGCTTTGCCGGTGCCGGCCCGCAGGCCGGCACCGACATGACGGCCGTGCAAAGCGCCCGCGACACGGGGGAGATTCTGGCCTCCACCCTGGTGACATCGCTGGCGGCGGCCGTGGGCTACGGCGGTGGCTTTGCTGCTGGATTGCTGGCTGCGGCGGTGACGCTGGCCGTCTGCTGGCGCATGCTGGGGCGCTAGGGTGGAGCGCAAAGCATCGTTGCCGATGCCAGCGCCGATCCGGTGGCGAAGTCCTCCTAGAAATCCGCCTTCAGGCTCACCGTCAGATTGCGCGGCTCGCCCCACCAGCCCTGGTTGTAGAAGCCGATCTGGCTGTAGTACTGGCGGTCCAGCAGGTTGTTGAGCTGCACGCTGGCCGACCAGGTGGGGTCGATGCGGTAGTGGGCCGAGAGGTTGACCACCAGGTAGCTGCCCTGGCCGACCTGCACGCTCTGGCGCAGCGGGTTGGTCACGTTCTGCCAGATGCGGCTTTGCCAGCGCAGGTTGCCGCCCAGGCTCAGGCCCTGAAGCGCACCCTCGAAGCTGCGCATGGCCGTGAGCTTGACCAGGCTGCGCGGGTGCGTGGTGTTGAAGGCGGCGCCGCTGGCGCTGCGTGCCGTGTAGTGCGTGTAGCTGGCGCCCAGGCGCCAGCCCCGGGCCGGCTCGCCGCTGAGTTCCAGATCGATGCCGCGCACCTGCGCGCCCTTGACGCCGCGATAGGCCTTCTGGTCCGTGGTGCCGTCGATGAATTCGCCCGTGTCCTGCGCCAGGTTGTCCTGGCGGGTCTGGAACAGCGCGGCAGAACCCTGCAGCCGGTCCTGCAGCCAGGAGCCCTTGAGGCCCAGCTCGAAGGCCTGGCCGGTGACGGGGTCCAGGATGCTGCCTTGCTTGTCGCGGTAGTTCTGGGGCGTGAAGATTTCCGTGTAGCTCAGGTAGGCCGTGTGCCGGGCATCGATGTCCCACAGCAGGCCGGCGTAGGGCGTGATTTCGTTGCTGTAGCGGTAGTCGCGCAGGCTGCCGAAGTAGTTCTGGCGCGTGGACCAGCGGCTCAGGCGGGCGCCGGCCACGGCCGTCCAGCCATCGGCCAGCGAGAAACGCCCCACGGCATAGCCGCCGCTTTGGCGCATGCGGCTGTCGTCGCCGCCGTTGGAGACATCGGACCAGCCCGGCTCGGCCAGGCTGCCGTTGCGCCAGTCGAGGAAGTTGTCCGTGGCAGGCGGCGTGCCCAACGGTGCGTAGCGGCGGATGTCGATGTCGTCGCGCACATGGTTCCAGCCCACGGCAATCTCGTGCTGGCGCCCGAACAGCGCGACCGGGCCGCTGGCCGTGAGGTGCAGGCTGTCGCGCGAGCGGTCGCCCCGGTATTTGATGAAGGAGTTGGCCATGCCCAGGCCGGTCGTGGCGTCCGGCGCGCCGCCCCGGTAGACGTAGCGCATGTCGTAGTTGCCGTCGTTGCGGCTGTAGGCGGCGCGCAGCAGCCAGCGGTTGTCCAGCCGGTGCGTCAGGTCCAGCGTGGCCGTGGTGTTCTCGGTGCCGAAATGCGACCAGCGCGTGTTGTTGGACACCGAGCGGTCGAAGTCCGTGCGGCTGCCGTCCGCATAGAACAGCGGAAAGCCGGCGCCCATGCCGGGGCTGGTGTTCTTCTGGTATTCGAGGCTGGTCACGAGCCGGGTGGCGGGCGTCAGGGCCGCGCTGACCACGGCGTACAGGCCCTGCCTGCGCTGGCCGAAGTGGCTGACGTAGCTGTCGCTGTCCGATTGCACGGCCACGACGCGGCCATGCACTCGGCCTTCGCGGTCCAGCGGCAGGGACAGATCGGCCTCGGCGCGGCGCAGGTTCCAGCGGCCCAGCGTCAGCGAGGCATGGCCGCCCGCCGTCTCGCGCGGCTGCTTGCGCACGAAGTTCACCGTGGCCGACGGATCGCCCGAGCCATTGAGCAGGCCCGTGGCGCCGCGCACGATTTCCACACGGTCGTAGAAGGCGGTGTCCATGTCGGTGGCGCCGAAGTTCCACAGGCTGTTGATGGGCGAGGCCAGCCCGTCGAACTGGAAGTTGCTGACGCCAAAGCCGCGCGAGGAAAACTGGTAGCGGTTGCTGTCGCTGCGGCTGACCGACAGGCCGGGCGCGGAGGCCTCCAGCGTCTGCGAGACCGTGAGCTGGCCTGCATCGTCCATGAGCTGGCGCGTGATCACGCTGACCGACTGCGGTGTCTCGCGCGCCGACAATTGCAGGCCCGTGGCCGTGCCTGTGGCGCCGCTGGTGTAGCGCGCCGTGCCTTCGGTGATGCCCGCATCGGCGGTGGCGCGCACGGTGACGGTGCCCAGTTCGGTGTCGCCTTTCCTGGCAGGGGGCCTGTCCTCGTCGGCGGCCCAGACTGCTGGCGCAGGGGCTGCACAAAGGGCGCAGATCAGCAGGGACAGCGGGGTCCGCGCGCCTTGGGGGTGTCGCGGGGCGGGGTTTTGAATGCGAATGCTCATCATTTCCATGGTCCTGGGCGTGAGCCCGGATTGTGGGAAATGTGCGCCGCCGCCGCCTGTTCCCGGCGACGCCAGTCCTATGGTTTGCGACGCAGGCTGCCTTGGCTGGGCGCGTGGCCGAAGCGCTGGCGAAAGGCCGTGGCGAAATTGCTGGCGTGCTGAAAGCCCACGCAGTCGGCCGCTTCCTGCACGCTCCAGCCCTGTGCCAGCCGCTCGCGCGCCAATTGCATGCGGCGCTCGCGCAGCCAGCCGAACACGGTCTGGCCGTAGGCGGCCTGGAATTTCTCGCGCAGCGTGGTCGGGCTCATGCAGGCCAGGCGCGCCAGGTCGTCCAGGCTGTGCGCCTGGCCCGGCGCTGCATCCATGCACTCGCGCACGCGCTCCAGGCCGCGCCTGTCCCGGGGATGGATGCGCGGCGATGGCGCAGGCCGTGGCTGCGCATGTGCCTGCAGCGCGCAGGCCAGCACCTGCAGCGCAATGCCTTCGCGGTGCAGCCGGGCCAGGCTGCCGCTCCAGACGCCATCGAGCAGCTGGCGCAGCGACACCGCCAGATGCTCGGGCAGCGACCAGGCATGCAGCGGCGGGCCGGACTGCCGCAGGGCATGGTGCAGCAGCTCGGCCAGTTCGGCATCGGCGCAGGCCTCGGGTGCCTCGATGGACAGGTTGAAGCCGCGCACCGTCTGGCCTGCCGCATGGGTGGCCTTGAGCACCTCGGTGTCGCCGCAGGAGAATGCCGCTGCGGCATGGCGCGTCACGCTCAGGGCCTTGCGGGCGGCGGGCAGCTGCAGCTCGGCCTGGCCGTCCAGCAGGACCACGGCGGTGAAGCGACGTGGATGCTCGGACGTGGATTCATAGCCATGGTTGATGCGGATGTCGGAGCTGACCAGCTGCAGGCCCGAAGGCAGTTGGTGCTCCTGCACCTGACCTTCGAAGATGCAATCGTTTTCGGAGACGGTGGAGAGAAAGCGCACGCTGAAACCGTGGCGCTGGCGCATGGCGTCGAGCTGCGCCGTGGTGTAGCGCTGGGAAGGGGCGGGCATGGGCGGAGGCGGAAAGGCGGTGGCGGGAAGCGCTCGCTGCAGTGAACGCTTCTCATTATCGCTGCAGGCTTGCTCCGGCCCTGCGGCGGCCACGGCCCGTGGCGTCCAGCCCGCAGATGAACAGGCTCAGGGCAGGGCGCAGACAAAGCTGGCCGCATCCTCCACATTGCCCGTGCCGGCGGTTGCGCCCTCGAACCTGTACCTGGCAATCTTCGGATACGGGCACAACGGGCGCGTGCGCTGCGGAAAGTCCGCGCTGGACGGCAGGGCCCTGGCGGCGATGGTGTCCGGGGTGATGCCTTTCTCCACCCAGTCGACCATGGCCTGTATGGAGTCGAAGCTGTCCGTGGCCGGGCCGCCCGAGCAATGGTTCATGCCCGGTACGAGGAAGGTGCGCGCAAAGTCCTGCGTGGCCTGCATGCCTCCGTTGTTGGCGGCCAGGCGCTCGTAGTAGTCCAGCGTGTCCAGCGCCGAGAAGATGGGGTCGGACATGCCGTGGATGAAGAGCATCTTGCCGCCGTGCTGCCGGAAGGCCGTGAGCCTGTCATCCCGGTAGGTGTCATAGATGGCCGAGTAGGCCTGCATGCGCGCCGGGTCGGTGTCGAAGTTGAAGGCCAGCGGGTTGAAGCCCAGGTCTGGCGGGGTGAGGAATTCGTTGACCAGCGCATCCACGATCAGCGTGACGTAGCGCGAATCCGGCGTGGCGGTGGTGGAGCTGCCCAGTGTCCAGGTGCGCCAGCCCGGCGCTGCCAGGCCCGGATCCCACGGCTGGCCCGCATACAGGGCTTGGCCTGCCGAGTTGCGCGGCCCGGCAAACACGTTTCTGAGCGCGTTCACCTGTCCGCTGCTCAGGCAGCTGCCGGTCTTGGCGCCGCCGCACTGCAGCACGCCGGGGTCGAAATGGCAGGCCTTGACGTGGTTCACCATGCCATCGGCCACGCCGTCGGCCGCATCGCAGGAGGCGGTCACGGCCTTGGCCACCAGGTTCAGGTCCTCGTTGCTGAAGGCTCGGGAGAGGATGCGCCGGCCGCTGCTGTCGGCCGGCGCGATGGCGTCGAACTCGATGGTGTTCCACATCGCGGCCACCGTGGCGCCGCTCGATACCCGCATGGCAGGGGCACCGGCCGTGATGGCGTCGAAGTAGTCGGGAAAGCGCTGCGAGAACACCATGCCCTGCCGCCCGCCACCCGAGCAGCCTGAAAAATAGGAGTGCTCAGGCTTGCGCCCGTAGCGCGTGGAGATCAGCGATTTGGCTGCCACGGCGGTCTTGTCGTAGGCGTTGTAGGCGTGGTCCAGCCGGGCCTGAGGGTCGGCACCGAAGCTGGCCGTGGTGCCGGTGTGGCCCGCGTCGGTGGAGACCACCGCAAAGCCCTGGCCCAGCGGCGAAGGCGTTGCGCCTGAGATGCTGGAACTCAGCGAGGTGTCGCGCAGGATGCCGTCGTTGCCACCGCCGCCGATGAAGAGAAACCGGCCGTTCCATTGGTCCGGCAGGCTGAGCTGGAACCCGATGGCGTAGTTCTTGCCGTCCACGCCCACGCGCGGGTTGATGGCGCCGGTGACTACGCAGTGCCCGGGCAGCAGCGCGCCGGTGCTGGCGCCGCCCGGCCTGCGGGTGTCGGGCGGCACATAGCTGGTGGACAGCCGGGTGGCCGCAAGGCCTGCCCTGTCAGGCAGGTCGGCGCAGGCGGCCGCCGGCGTTGCGGCATCGGCCAAAGTGGGGCTGCTGCCACCGCCGCAGCCCGCCATGAGAAGGGATGCGGCAAAGGCGGCCGTGGATGGAAAAACGCGCCGCAAGGCGCGTGGGGCGTGGTCGATTCGCATGGCTTGTGTCTCCTGTCGCCCGAGCGTAAGACCAGGGACGGAGGGGCCATGTCATCTCAGAGGATGACGGGACAACCCGGCGTGGGCGCTGCCCCGCGCCCGGCTTCAGAGTTTGCGCAGCCGCTCCAACGCCGCGCGCAGCGTGCTGTCTTGCTTGGCAAAGCAAAAGCGCACCACGCGCTGGTCGAAGCCGTCGCCATAGAAGGCCGACAGCGGGATGGCCGCCACGCCATGCTCCCGGACCAGCCACTGGCAGAACGCGGCTTCGTCCAGGTCCGACACGGCCGAGATGTCGGCGCAGACGAAGTAGGTCCCCGCCGTGGGCAGCAGGCGCAGGCGCGAGCCTTCCAGGCCCTGACAGAACAGGTCGCGCTTGGCCTGGTAGAAGGCGGGCAGCTGCAGGTAGGGCGCAGGGTCGGCCATGTAGCTGGCCAGGCCCGCCTGCATGGGCGTATTGACGGTGAATACGTTGAACTGGTGGACCTTGCGGAACTCGGCCGTGAGCGCGGCCGGCGCGGCGACGGTGCCCACCTTCCAGCCCGTGACATGGTAGGTCTTGCCGAAGCTGGAGACGATGAAGGCGCGCGCCGCCAGGCCGGCAAAGCGCGCGGCGCTCTGGTGCTGGCGGCCGTCGTAGACCATGTGTTCGTAGACCTCGTCGCTGATCAGCAGCACGTCGGTGGGCGCCAGCAGCTCCTGCAGCTGCAGCATCTCGGCATCGCTCCAGATGGTGGCGCTGGGGTTGTGCGGGCTGTTGATGATCAAAAGCCGTGTGCGCGGCGTGATGGCGGCGGCAATTTTGGCGAAGTCGGGCTTGAAGCTGCCCGGCGTCAGCGGCACGCGCACGGGCACGCCGCCGGCCAGCTCGATATTGGGCACGTAGCTGTCGTAGCAGGGGTCGAGCACGATGACCTCATCGCCCGCATGCACGGTGGCCAGGATGGCGGTGAGGATGGCCTGCGTGGCGCCGGCCGTGACCGTGATCTCGGTGCCCGCGTCGTAGCGGCGGCCGTAAAGCGCCTCCATCTTGTCGGCCATGGCCTGGCGCAGCTGCGGCAGGCCGGGCATGGGCGGGTACTGGTTGTGGCCGGCCTGCATGGCGGCCGTGACGGCATCGACCAGCCTGGGGTCGCAGCCGAAGTCGGGGAAGCCCTGGCCCAAGTTCACCGCCTGGTGTTCGGCGGCCAGCGCCGACATGGTGGTGAAGATGGTCGTGCCCACATGGGGCAGGCGGCTGGGGAAGGCGGGCGTGCGGGGCGTGGCAGAGGTCATGGCGGAGGCAGCGGAAAACGGGAACGGGCCCGCACTGCGGGCCCGGTGGGGCGGAGGATCAGAGTTCGTAGTCGTGCACGTGGCCGCTCATGGCGCGCATGATCAGGTCGCGCGTCAGGCGGTCGCTGAGCAGTTCTGCGAAGCGGTAGACGAAGTTGCGCAGATAGGCGCCGCGCTTGATGGCCACGCGCGCCACGCTCTGGCCGAACAGATGGCCCATGGGGCGCACCACGAGGTCGTTGACCGGATCGTCGCGCATGGCCATCTCGGCCACGATGCCGATGCCCAGGCCCAGGCGCACATAGGTCTTGATCACGTCGGAGTCAATGGCCTCCAGCACGATGCGCGGACGCAGCCGGCGCGTGGCGAAGGCCTGGTCGATCTTGCCGCGCCCGGTGAAAGAGGGGTGGTAGGTGATCAGCGACTCATGGGCGATGTCGTCCAGCGTGATGCGCTCTTTCTGCGCCAGCGGATGGCCCGTGGGCATGACCAGCACATGCTGCCATTCGTAGCAGGGCAGGGTGACGAGATCGGGGTAGTCGGCCAGGGATTCGGTGGCCATGCCGATGTCGGCGATTTCGTCGATGACCATGCGCGCCACCTCGGCTGGCGTGGCCTGGTGCAGGCTGATGGTGACCTTGGGATACAGGTCGCGCAGCCGTGCCACGGCGGGCGGCAGCACGTAGCGGGCCTGGGTGTGGGTGGTGGCAATCGACAGCGTGCCGCTGTCCTGGGCGCTGTACTGCTCGCCGATGCGCTTGAGGTTGCCGATCTCGCGCATGATGAGTTCGATGCTCTTGAGCACCTCCAGGCCGGGCTCGGTAATGCGCTTGAGGCGCTTGCCGTGGCGCGCGAAGATGTCGATGCCCAGCTCCTCCTCCAGCTCGATGATGGCCTTGGAGACGCCGGGCTGCGAGGTGTGCAGGGCCTTGGCCGCCTCGGTGAGGTTGAGGTTGCGGCGCGCCGCTTCTTGGACGAATCGGAATTGGTGCAGGTTCATGGCGGTGACAGCTGGGTGCAGCGCGCCATTATGCTGCATTTATATAAAGAAGCGATTCGTTATTTCAGCTTCCTGACCTGCCGGGAGGCTCCATGGCCGCCAACGCCAGCTCTGCCAGCAGGGCCGTGACACGCGGATGCTCGCCCACGGCCGGCTCCAGTTCCACGGCCACCTGTGGGTGGGTGTCGCGGATCTCCTGCACCAGCTTCGGGATGTCCTCACGCGCATGCTTGCCCGTGCCCAGGAACAGGGGCAGCACGGTGATGCGCGTGGCGCCCGCCTCGATCAACCCGCGCGCGGCGGTGGGCAGGTCGGGCGCACAGGCTTCCAGGTAGGCGCATGCAGCCAGGCCGTGGGGCCGCGTTTGCCGGACGGCGCCGAGCACGGCCTCGATGGGCTGGCGCCACAGGGCGTCGCGGGAGCCGTGGGCCAGCAGGATCAGGCCGGCAATGCCGGCCGCTTTTGTGTCGTTTTGCATGGCAACGGATCTAGCGGCGCAGCACCAGCCAGGTGAAGGCGGTCAATGAAAGAAGGCTGTAGAGCAGGCCCGGCGCCGCAGCGGTCAGCCAGGGCGACCAGGTCTGCAGCGTGCCGATGTAGCCAAACACGTTGTTCAGCAGGAAGAAGCTGATGCCGGCCATCACACCGCCGAACACATAGGCCGCGATGCCGCCCGAGCGGAAATGCAGATAGGCAAAGGGCAGGGCCAGCACCACCATCACCAGGCAACTCATGGGGTAGAAGACCTTGCGCCAGAACTCGATCTCGTACTTCTGCGCGGCCTGGCCGTTGGCCTCCAGGTGGCGCACGTACTGGAACAGCGAAATGGTGGACATGCGGTCGGGCTTGAGCAGCGCGGCCGAGACCATTTCGGCGCTGATGCCGGTCTTCCAGACCAGGCTGTCCTCTTTCTCGCGCAGCAGCACCATGCCTGCGTCGGCCTTGGCTTTCAGGCGGCTGGCCTCAACGCCCTGGAGCGTCCAGGATTCGCCATCCTCGCTGACCCGCGCCGCCTGCGCATGGATCTGGGCCGAGATGCGGCCCTGGCCGTCAAAGTCGAAGATGCGCACATTGGAGAAATCGCCGGGCCCGCGGATGGCGCGCACGTTGATGGCGATGGAATGATCGCCCTGGCGTTCCTTGAGCCAGGCACCCGTGGCGCCGCGCGACAGCTGGGCCAGGTGGATGGCGCGGATGTTCTGGCCCGCGTTCTCGGCCGCCGGCGCCAGGTAGTCGCCCGTGCCGAAGGTGGCCAGCACAAAACCCAGGCCCAGCACCATCAGCGTGCGCAGCGCCAGCCAGGGGCCCATGCCGCTGGTGCGCATGATGGTGAATTCCGAGCTCTGGGCAAAGCGCGCCATCACGTAGATGGTGCCGATCAGCACGGTGATGGGCATCAGCTCGTACAGGTGGCTGGGGATGCGCAGCACCACGAAGAGCAGGGCGTGCGTGATCTGGTAGCCGTTGTCGCCGCCGCGCCCGACCCAGCGCAGCTCATCGACCAGATCGAAGAAGAAGAACAGCGCCAGGAAGGCCAGCGTCACATAGCTGACGGCCGCGATGATGTCGCGGTACAGCAGGTTTCTCAGAACTCTCATCAGGGCACCGCCTTTGCGTCGTCCAGGGCAGCCGGCTTGCAGGGCCTGCGCCACAGGTCGCGCGGCGACCAGCGCTTGTGCCGTGCCAGCAGCACCAGCAGTGCCAGCAGCAATGTTCCTCCGTGCAGCAGGGCCGTCATGGCGGGCATGCTCAGCTTGCCCGAGGCCACCCAGTTCTCGCCCAGCGTCATCAGGTTGTAGTACACGATGAAGGCGAACAGCGCGAGCATGAGGCTGCCGCTGCCACCAGCGCGCGGGTTCACGCTGGCCACGGCCAGGCCCAGGATCACGAAGTTCAGCGCCGCCAGCGGCAGGCCGATGCGCCAGCCCAGCTCGGCGCGGTAGATGGGTTCGGTGCGCGGCAGCAGCTCATGCGTGTACGTGCTGCGCGCGGCCATTTCCTCGGCGGCGGCCAGATTGCTGCCGCTGCCGAGCTGCGTGCCGTATTCCTTGAACTCGCTGATCTTCACCGAGCCGTCGCTGGTCTGCGTTTCCATGCGCTGGCCGTCGGTCAGCACGGCCATGCGTTCGCCCTTGACCACTTCCAGCCGTGCCCCGCGCGCCGAGGTCACGGACTCGCGCCCGCGCTCATTGGCCACGATGAACACATTGTTGGCAGCGGTGGCGCTGGGCACGTCCTTGTCGATGAAGAACACGCGCGAGCCGCCGGCAGACTCCTGGAACTCGCCGGGGGCGATGCGGTCGATATCGCTGCGCTGCTCGAACTGGGTCTTGATCTGCTCGATCTGCTGGTTGGCCCAGGGCAGGATGCCCAGGCCCAGCACGGCGATCACGGCCAGCACCGGCCAGGCAAAGCGCAGCAGCGGGCGCAGCAGGCTGGCCAGCCCCTGGCCTGCGGCGAACCAGATCACCATCTCGCTGTCGCGGTACATGCGCGACAGCGAGCCGACCACGGCCACGAAAAGCCCCAGGCCCAAAATCGTGGGCAACTGGCCAAGCACCGTATAGCCCATGACCAGCAGAACGTCGGAAGGGCTGACATTGCCCTTGTAAGCCTGGCCCAGCGTGCGGATCAGCATCATGGTCATGACGACCGTGATCAGCACCACGACCGTGGCACCGAAGCTGCGGGCCAGCTCTTTGCGTATGGATGAATCGAATAACATTGGCTGAAAGGAAAACGCCGATTATGAACTTTGAACTGAAGCCGTTGACGACTGCCGCAGCAGTACGTGAAAAGTGTGACCTGTTGTTGGTGCTGGTGACCGAATCCACGGTCACGGGCAGCGACGCGCTGTCCACCCTGGTCGCACACGCGGTCAAGGCCGGAGATTTCGAAACGGCAGCCGGCAAACAGCTGGCACTGTACGGCCTGCCAGCCGTCGCTGCACGCCGCGTCGTGCTGCTGGGCGCGGGCAACGGCTCGGCACGGGAAGTGCGCCAGGCCGTGGCCGGCGCAGGTGCCGCGCTCAAGGCGACCGGTGTTGGCAAGGCCTTGCTGTGCTTTGGCTTCGATGCGGCAGGCCCTGCCGTTGCTGCCGCCGTTCTGGCGGCGGCCGATGCCTGCTACAGCTATACCCACACCAAGCCCCAGGCCAAGCCCGTGGCGCTCAAGAAGCTGGTGATTGCCGCAGCCGTCAAGGCGGGCGACAAGAATGGCGTTGCCGACGCTTTCAAGACCGCCGTGGCCCAGGCCGAAGGCATGACCCTGGCACGCGAATGGGCCAATCGCCCCGCCAACCACGCCACGCCCACCTTGCTGGCTGACGCGGCCCGCGCCCTGGCCAAGCTGCCCGGCATCAGCTGCAAGATCCACGGCCCCGCCGAAGTCGCCAAGCTCGGCATGGGCGCTTTCATGGCCGTGGCCCAGGGTTCGGAGCAGCCGCTGCGCTTCATCGAACTGCACTACAACGGCGGCACCAAGGGTGCCGCGCCCGTGGTGCTGGTCGGCAAGGGCATCACTTTCGATACCGGCGGCATCTCGCTCAAGCCTGCCGCTGAAATGGACGAGATGAAGTTCGACATGGGCGGCGCCGCCAGCGTGCTGGGCGTGTTCCATGCGCTGGCCCGGCTGCAGCCGGCCGTCAATGTCGTCGGCCTCATTCCAGCGTCCGAGAACATGCCCGGCGGCGCTGCCGTCAAGCCGGGCGACGTGGTCACCAGCATGAGCGGTCAGACCATAGAAATCCTCAACACCGATGCCGAAGGCCGTCTCGTGCTCTGCGATGCGCTGACCTACGCCGCCCGCTTCAAGCCCCGCGCCATGGTGGACATCGCCACGCTGACCGGCGCCTGCGTCATCGCCCTGGGCGGGCTGCGCAGCGGCATGTTCTCGCCCAGCGACGAACTGGCCCGCGCGCTGGAGCAGGCCGGTGATGCGGCACTGGACCCCTGCTGGCGCATGCCGCTGGACGAGGAGTACGGCGAAGGCCTCAAGAGCAATTTCGCCGACATGGGCAATGTGGCTGGCCGCGCGGGTGGCGCGGTCACGGCAGCCAAGTTCCTGCAGCGCTTTGTGGGCGACATTCCCTGGGCGCACCTGGACATCGCCGGCACGGCCTGGAAGAGCGGCGCCGCCAAGGGCGGTACAGGCCGCCCCGTGGGCCTGCTGCTGCACTATCTGCTGGCCGGCATCGATGCTGGCAAGGCGCAGGCCAAGGCTGCGGCACCCCATAAAGCTGCTGCACCCAAGAAGCCGGTGCCACCCAAGGCAGGATCTGCCAGCCGCCGCAAGGCTGCAGTTGCCGCTCAGCCGGAGCAGGCATGAGCGCATCGTCCCCGTCAGCCCGGGCCTGTTTGAAGGGAGCATCGCTTGACTGAAGTGGCCTTCCATTTCAACGCGCCCGACAAGCTGGCCTATGTCTGCCGTCTGGCGCGCAAGGCGCTCAGGCACCGCACGCAACTGGTGGTGCTGGGGTCGCCGCCGCTGCTCAAGGCCTTGTCGCCCAGGCTGTGGAGTGTCTCGCCCACCGACTTCCTGGCCCATGCCGGAGAAGGCGATGGGGCAGACATCATGGCCTTCTCGCCCATCGTTTTGCTGGAGCGGCTGGACGGCGCGCCGCACCACGACATGCTGGTCAACCTGGGCGGCGAAGTGCCCGAAGGGTTCGAGCGCTTTGCGCGTGTCGTCGAAGTGGTTTCCGCCACCGACGAGGAAGACCGCCACCTGGCCCGGCAGCGCTGGAAGCACTATGCGGCCCAGGGTATTTCAATCAAGCGCCATGACCTGGTCCTCAAGGAGTAAGCCATGAGCGCTCCTCCCTCCAAAACCCCACCGCGCTTTGTTCCCACGCTCACCGATGTCGTTGCGGTGGATGCGGTGCAGGCACCGGTTCAGGCGGTCGAACCCCCGGCACCCCTGGCACACCCCGTGTCCGAACTGCCGCTGACGGACGAAGCGACGCCCTGGGCCAGCGAAGGCATGCTGGCGCCTCGGCGTGGCGTGGTCACCCTGCCTGCGTCCCTGCCGCCGCTGCCGCAGGACCTGGAACCGCAGCGGCCCATGGTCGCCGAGCAGGATGCACCTGAGGAAATCCCGACACCTGCAATGCAGCCTGTGCTCTCGGACTATCAGCCGCCCAGCGCCCCGTCCGTGGAAATGCAATTGGCCCAGGAAAGCCGTCTGGCCGAAATGGCTGATGTGACTGATGCGCCAGATGTGGCAGGTGCGGCAGATGTGGCTTCAGCGGGCGACGTGGCACCGGCCGGGGAAGTGGTCCCTGCCGACCTGGTGGTCCCGGTGGTGCAGGCTGTCGTGGCAGAGGCGGCTGCCGGGCCGACGCCGGCTTCCCCCGCCATGCCGGCAGCCCCCACCATGGAGTCCATATGGGACAGTCATGCGCAGCAGGTCACCGAGGAATATCTGGTCCATCGCCTCATGCAGCGTGTGGACCTGGTGCTGGACCAGCGCTTGCGCGACGCCATTGCCACCGTGGTTCAGCAGCAGACACGGTCCATCGTCGTGCGTCTGCGCGAGGAGGTGGAATCCGTCGTGCGCCAGGCCGTCTATGAGGCGGTGGCCGATGAACTGGCCTTTCGCGCCACGGCCGCACGTGGCGACTCCGGCCAGGGCAGCCGTTGAGTGCCGGGCAAGGGCGGGCGGCGCAAGCCCCCGCCTGACCCGGTCGTCAGCCTGCGCGGGCCGGGCCTGAGAACACCTCGGGATTGAGGATGTTGCTGGGCTGCCCCGCAACGAAGTTCACCACATTGTCGAAGGCGGCGCGAAAGTACAGCTCGTAGCTGTCCTGCTCCACGTAGCCGATGTGCGGCGTGCAGATGCAGTTCTCCAGCCGCAGCAGCGCATGGCCCTGGAGGATGGGCTCGCTCTCGAACACGTCCACGGCCGCCAGGCCCGGCCGGCCCCGGTTGAGCGCACCCAGCAGGGCATCGGCCTCCACCAGCTCCGCGCGCGAGGTGTTCACGAACAGGGCGGTCGGCTTCATGCGTGCCAGATCCTGCGCCGTGACGATGCCGCGTGTGGCCTCATGCAGGCGCAGATGCATGGACAGCACGTCGGATTCGGTAAAGAAAGCCTCGCGCGATTCCGCCGCCGCAAAGCCATCGGCCTGCGCCTTCTGGCGCGAGCTTTCGCTGCCCCAGACCAGAACCTGCATGCCGAAGGCATGGCCGTAGTGCGCTACCAGCCGTCCAATGCGGCCGTAGCCCCAGATGCCCAGCGTGCGCCCGTGCAACACGCTGCCCAGTCCGAAATTCGCAGGCATGGACGCAGCCTTGAAGCCCGATTGCTGCCATGCGCCGTGCTTGAGGTTGGCGATGTACTGCGGCAGCCGCCGCGTGGCCGCCATGATCAGCGACCAGGTCAGCTCTGCCGGCGCAATGGGCGAGCCCACGCCCTCGGCAATCGCAACGCCCTGGTCGGTACAGGCCTGCACATCGATATGGGCGCCGGCCTTGCCGGTCTGCGCGATCAGCTTCAGGCGCGGAAGCTTTTCCAGCAGCTGCCGGCTGATCTGCGTGCGCTCGCGGGTCAGCACGATGATGTCCGCATCGCGCAACCGCACCGACAGCTGGCCAACGCCCTTGACAGTATTGGTGAAGACCTTGGCGTTGAAGGGCTCCAGCAGACGAGCACAGTCCAGCTTGCGCACGGCGTCCTGGTAGTCGTCAAGAATGATGATGTTCATTGCCTGTGAATCTGTCATAAGCCTTTGATTTATCTCCGGTTTGCCGCGCAAGATGTTGTCGGCAAACGATTTATTCAATTCCTGCGCTTACCTTTGTGCTTCATCTGCACTTGCCTGGACTCGTCTACACTTCACCGCTCAGTATAGGTTTTGTGTAGGTTTTTCCGGCATTCAAGGTGTAGCTTCAGATGTTCTTTGACGCACGTTCAGCCAAGGCCCTAAAGCAGGGCGAACACATTGTCGTACAAGGTTGCCCAGGCTTGAGGCTCGAAGCGACGGCCAGCACGAAATCTTGGACCTATCGTTACAGAAGCTTGGCGGATTCGGCAAAGCTCAAGCAGGTCAAGCTCGGCCAATGGCCAGCCATGTCGCCAGCCCAGGCTGCAGCCGAATGGCAGGCAGCACGGGACCTGCGTGAGCAGGGAAGAGATCCAGCGGATGAGCGAAAGCTGGCGCGCAAGGCTTTGGCGCAACCGGTTGCACAGGTTTACACATTGGCCAGGCTGGTGGACGACTATGCCGCCCGGTATCTCATGGTCAACCGGGAGGCCAAGGGCGCCCGCAACATCGAGCAGCGTCTGCGCAATGCGATCTCGGGACGGGAGTCGACATCCGTGACCGAGGTGGGCCGCTCTTTTGTCTACGACGTCATTGAAGGTCTGGCCGACCGCCCCGTCTTGGCCAAGTCCGTGAAGACGGAGATGGCAGCTGCATGGCGCGTGGGGCTGGAGTCAGGGCGAATTCCTGACGGCATGCCCAACTGGTGGGCGGAACGCACGTCCCACAAGCTTCGCAGCAAAGGGGCAGTGCGCGATGGAAAACACAAGGGCACCAGCAAGCGCGTGCTGAGCGGCGCGGAGATCAAGACGCTGATCGGCAGCGAGCTGACGATGTTCAGCCAGCAGGTTCAGGATTTCCTGACGCTGCAGCTGTGGACATGCACGCGTGGCGGGGAGATCTGCCAGATGCAGAAGAAGCAGTTGTCGGAGGAGGGGGGTGTGCTTTGGTGGACCGTGCCCAAGGAGGCAATGAAGATTCGGCACGTTGAGGTCGCACATGACCTGCGTGTGCCTTTGTTCGGTCGTGCCGAGCAGATCGTGCGACGTCTGCTGGCGAATGAGGGGCAATGGCTGTTCCCGAGCATCGGGCGCGATGGTGTGCTTAAAGGGCAGACCCAGGCCTACATGCAGACCAAGGTGCACTATCTGCAGCCCTACAGCAAGACGAAGCCCGAGCACAAGCGGGCGCGGCTGACCGTGACGCATTGGTCGCCGCATGATCTTCGGCGGACGGGGCGCACCATCCTTGCGTCGATGGGCTGTCCGCATGAGGTGGGGGAGGCGATCCTTGGCCACGTCCTCCCAGGCGTGGCGGGCGACTACAACCTCTACCGGTACGACGCCGAGCGCGGCCAATGGCTGGCGGCGCTCGATGCGAAGTTGGAGGAGTTCATCGGGGCTTAGGGGCACCGGTGTTCTCAGGTGGCAGCAGCTCGGACGCTGGCCGACGGGCGGACCAGTCATCGAGCTCCGCGCGCAGCCAGCCAACGCGCCTGGCAGACAGCTGGCGGGGCTGGGGTATCTGGCGCTCACGCACCAGTTGTTCGAAGGAACTGACGCTCAGCGCCACGTAGGCTGCGGCATGCTCGCGGCCGAGCACGGCAGGTGCAAAGTTCAGAGTGATGCTTTTGGACATGGGCGTCCTCAATGAAAAAGGCCAGCGGGTGCTGGCCAGGTGATTGGTTCGTCGTCGGGTTGTGGCGCGCGCTTGTCGCGCCAGTCCTTGTGCTTCTTGCTGGCCATGGTCAGGTCCCCTTGGCTGCTGCCTGGGCTGCGCGATAGAGCGGGTAGCAGCCGGCTGGCAGGGTGCACGGTGGCACGATCTCGTAGTCGAGGCCTCCCTCGCTGTCCACTTCGAGCGTGGCCACCCATTCGCCCAGGGCAGACGTGGCATTGGCTTCGTCCAGCAGGTTAAGCAGGTCCACCACGATTTCGCTGGGGCAGTCCATCGGACCGAGCCAGCCGACCGCCTTGAGCGCGTCAGCATTGCGCTCGATGGTCTCCATCAGCGCTTCGCCCACATCACGCAGGCCCTGCGGGTCGGAATCCACTGCAGGCGCAGCAGGTGCTGCCGCCGCGTATTGAGGATTCGCCAGCATGGCGGACAGAGCGCGCTGCAGGCCTTCCTCGGTGATCGTCTGGCCCTCGCAGTGGTCGATCAGATAGGCTGGGAAGTTGTCCCAGGGAATGGGCGCTGCAGGCGCTACTGCATCGGCGCGCGGCCAGATGTCGTCGCGGTATGCCCAGTGCGTGCACACGCGGGCAACTTCAGCGCCGTCCCCGTCGCCATCAGTGTGGAAGTCGCTCGCGCGGATGTCGTGGACCTGGACGTCGCCGAAGTCGTCGTGTGCCGTGACGGCAATCACGCGCACGGACCTGTCATCGGTCCATGGTGGGATGCCAGTGCGCCAGGGCAAGCCCACAGGCGCAACGGGTGCCGCCTTGGCGGCGGCAGCTTGATGCCGAAGCGCATCCGCTGCTTCTTTGCGCTCGGTGTGGATCAATGACCGCCCGCTTTCAAGCAATTCTGCGAGCTGCAGCAAGGCCGCAGGATCGCCCTGAGCGGGCACAACCACGGGCGCAGCAGATGCCTGGGGCGCTGCTGCCGCGAAGGCCTCGATCTCGTTGTAGCGAGGGTTGCTCGGGTCTACGACGAACGACTGGTCGTTCACCAACTTCACGCCCAGGCAATGCCAGCCAGCCCCTTCGGTCAACCATCCGCCTTCGTCGTGGTCGTAGCGCTCGCACTCGAAAGAGCCGTCGCTATCCTTCGCCGGGATGGTGTAACTGTCGTATGGCCCGCCGTAGGTCGGCACAGGCTTGCCGGTCTGCCAGTGATCGATCCACATGAAGAAGGGACGGCCTGTGATCGGGCACACATCCGGGCACCAGGGCGCGGACTCTGGGCCTGCAGGCGCTTCCAGGGCGGGCGCGGCGAGGTGCATCTTGGCGACTTCGTTGGCATAGACCGCGCACTGGGCGCCGAACGACCCGTTGCCATTCGTCTGGGCCCAGATGCGCAGCGAGGTGGCAATGGGTACGCGGGGGTCCCCTCCGTACAGCAGGCCCAAGTTGCGGTCGAACATGGCGCGCTCGCTGGGGTCTTCGGTCAGCACGTCCCAGTCAATGTCGCCGCCGGCCGGCGCCACAGCAGCAGGAGCTGCCCCGGCGCGGGAGATGCGTGCTATGCGAGCCGCCAGCTTCTTGACCTCGGCCTGCAGGTTGCGGATGGTCGTGGTGCCGTCTTCGGCTTCGGGCAACTCGCGCAGCCACCAAGCAGCCGGGCCGTCCTCGGTGTCGAAGATGGAAACCAGCTTCCATCCGTCACCTGGAGGCGGCGTGGGCGTCCAGCCGGTCCAATTCACCGCCTCGCTCATGGCCTCGAGCGCATCGCCGTCGAGTTGGTCCTCGGCCCTCGTGTGGGCCAGCTCCAAGCCCAGCGCGGCGAAGAAGCTGCGGGGCATCATGCCTTCGTCCAGGCTGGGCAATTCGGGGTGATTGCCAAAGCCCATCTCATCGCGCTCTGGCGCGCGGCCGTCGAGCATGCGGGCCTTCCAGCGGTCGTCCAGCACGGGCGCCACGGGCTGGGGCGGCTCCTCGATCTGGGCCAGGCACTGGCTGTCAGCGCGGTCGTGCTGGACCTCTGCGATGCGCACCATCGCGGCCCAGGCCTCGTGGAGTTCCTGGTTGTTGCAGCCGATGAAGGGGCGCAGCAGGGCGGTGCTGGGTTCGCGCGGGATCAGGATGTGGGTCATGGGTTGCTCCGTTCGATTTGCCATGCGGTGGCGGTTTTGGAAATGACGTGGATGGCGAGCAGCAGTAGCTGGCAATCGGCCTGGGGACGGATCGGGGTCATGCGAAAACAGTGCGGCCCGCGCGTGGCGGGCCGGGTTGGAGGGATCAGGCGGCCCGGCGCAGTTGCCAGGCCGTGGACTCGGGCGAGTTGAGCGAGACGATTTGCCGCATGGGCACGGGGCTCACGGAGTTGCCGACCATGCGCACCTGGGCGGTCTTCGTCAGGGGCTTGCCGGAGGCGGTCCGGTCGATGACGTAGCCAGGTGGGAAGTCCTGGGCGTTGTAGAGCTCGCGCGGTACCAGCATGCGCAGAGTGATGTCCACGATCACCCAGGGCTCGCCCTTGAGCCACACGGTCACGAGCGCCAGGCGGTCGCGCGTGGTGATGGTGGTCATCGGGTCGCGCAGGTCCGCCCATTGGCCGCCGTCGCCGTGATACCGCATCAGGAACGCTGCGCAGCGCAGGGCACCGGCCTCGTCCTCTTGGCTCAGCTCGTACTGGACCAGCGCATGGTGCTCAGCGCCCGCCGTGATCGTGGGCACCGGCTCACGCATGTCTCGGCCGATGCTGTTTTTGCGCAGAGTGCAAAGGTGGGCCACGGCCAGCTGCTGCTGGCTGCCGCTGGTGGTCACTGTGGACATAGGGCGGCCGAGGGGCAGCGCTGGCGTGGCGTTGTGCCCGCCGTTGGCTTGCACCATGAACGCTGTCGCCAGGCTTTGGCCGCCACCGCTTGCGGTCACAGTGCCCAGGGGGTCGTTGATGTCGTTGGCGCCATGACTCCATCGCTTGCCGCCGTCTTTGCCCTCGCCGTGCCCGGCATGCACCAGGCATGCGCTAGCCGCCGCGAATTTCCCGCCGCCTGCAGTGATGGTGCCCAGCGCACCCCGTGGGTCCAGCGAGCGCGGCGCCTGGCCCGGTCGCTCGCCGTAGCCCATCTGGACGAGATGGGCGGCCATCAGCGCTGTCTCGCCGCCCTTCGCCGTCGTGATCGTGCGCAATGGCTTCTGCAGGTCGTAGGAGATGTCCCGGGAGTGGGTAACGGGCACAAGCGCCCCGGAAGCCATGAATGAGCTTGGCACGATGTACGGGTCATCGCTCCCCGTCACGAACTTCACGATGCCGTGAGCAATGCGCCGCATGGTGGCCGGCACGAGGTCTTTCTTTCGGCCAAAGATGCTTTGGCCTTTGATGCGCCAGTCGATGCACTCGGCGGCCGGGCGGTGGGCCTGCAGCCCTGGCCTCGCCTTCTTCGCGTGGGTTTGCTTCGGCCACACGATGGGGAGTCCATCACGGCGGGCGATGAGGTACAGCCGAGTGCGAGTGCTGTGCGCACCCAGGTCGGCATTGCAGATCACGCGCCACTCCACCTTGTAGCCCAGGTCGCGCAGGGCCTGCACGAAATGTCGCCAGTTGCGGCCCTTGTGCTTGGGGTCCGGCACCAGGAACTGATTGCCGCGCGGCACCACTTCGCCGGGCTCGGCCACGCGAAAGGTGGCTTTCCCCGTGGCGGGGTCCGTGATGCGGTCCAGCGTGATGGCGCGGCCGGTGGCTGGATCGCGTTTCGCAATCAGCGGGGACCACTGCATCATCTGCTCGACGTTCTCTAGCGTGATGACATCGGGCTTGGTCTTGCCGGCCCAGCGGATGACGATCCACGCGAGCGACCGGATTTCCCCGTTGCGGGGCTGGCCGCCAAGGGCCTGGCTGTGATGCGTGCAGTCGGGCGATGCGTGGAGGAGGCCCACCACCTCGCCGCGTGTCACGGCCAGGGGATCCACTTCGCGGATGTCGGAACGGTAGTGCCTGGTCTGCGGGTGGTTGACCTCGTGCATGCCGATGGCATCGGCGTCGTGGTTGATGGCGACATCGACGGGCCGGCCGATGGCCTGCTCAATGCCGGTCGATGCGCCGCCGCCACCGGCAAACAGGTCGATCACCAGCTTGGCCGCGAGGGGCAGGAGAAATTGAGGGGTAAGCATGCGGCTCCTCAGAATGAGAAAAGCCCGCGTTGTGCGGGCTCTGGTTCGGGTGGTCGTGTGGCGCGGCGCCGGGTCCTGGTCGCGGGCGGCGGTGCAGCAGAGGCCTCGATGCGCTCGCGCTGCAGGGGCTCGTAGCCGGGGTTGAGCTCGCAGCCCAGGTACTGGCGGCCGAGCTGGAGCGCGACGGCGGCCGTGGTGCCGCTGCCCATGAACGGGTCCAGCACGATGTCATTTGCTCGAGATCCCGCCAGGATGCACGGCTCGATGAGCGCGGGTGGGAACGTTGCGAAGTGGGCGCCTTTGTAGGGCTTGGTGGCCACTGTCCAGACGCTGCGCCGGTTGCGCGTGGGGCTGGTCGCGCGGAAGGCCTCGCGGCCCGGCATGGCGTTGGTCTTGCCTGCGAACCCGCCGCGCTTCACGCTGGGCCTGAGCCTTCCCTGTGGTGGCGCACCCGGCACGGGGCCGCCCATCGGTGGGTAGTTGTTCAGGCCGGCCGCAGGCTCTTGCATGGCATCGCTGTCGAAGAAGTAGCGCGGGCCCTTGGACAACAGGAACAGGTATTCATGCGCCTTGGTGCAGCGGTCCCCAACGCTCTCCGGCATCGGGTTAGGCTTGTGCCAGATGATGTCCTGGCGCAGATACCAGCCATCGGCCCGGAGCGCGAACGCCAGCATCCAGGGAATGCCGATGACGTCCTTCGGTTTCAGGCCTGTCGCCGGCACGCGCCGCCGGTTCTGGACGACCGCTGCCATCGTGCCCTTGCCGATGGTGGGGTGGGAGGTTGCGCCGCGGCTGCCCGTGGCATCGTAGCCGCCCGCGTTGCTGGCGTAGCTGTCCCCGATGTTGAGCCACAGCGTGCCATCGTCGGCCAGCACGTCCCACACGCAGCGGAACACCTCGACCATCGCAGCGATGTACTGCTCCGGCGACTGCTCCAGGCCCAGCTGGCCGGCATGCCCGTAGTCGCGCAGACCGAAGTAGGGCGGGCTGGTGACGCACATCTGGGCGCGGACGCCCTGGGCCGCCCAGGCGCGCATGGTGTCTCGGCAGTCGCCGAATTCAATGGTATTCATGTGCCGACCGCCTCCGCCATCCGGGCGGCCGCGCGCTGCAGCCTGGCGTTGAACCAGCGGCGCAGCACGTACTGGCGAGCGATGGAGATGGCCGTGTAGATCAGGCTGATGGCCACGTTCTCGCCCAGGCTGGGCGCGAAGCCGAAACTGGGGAACACCAGGGCGTTTGCCACGATGCTGACCAGCAGCCCGATGGCCACGTTCATCAGGGTCTCGATCAATGAGCCCAGGCGGGTTTGGTTCATGGGAGGCTCCAGGAATGAGGAATAGCCCGAGCGGCTTGCGCCGATCAGGCTTCGAGGGTTGAGCTATCCTCTCTATTGAAAGAGAGGTCTATATGGCGAAGTCTAAGAAAATTATCCCGATCTCTGACACTCAGGCCGCTATAGGGGCGGGAGCGATCATGTCCTTCTTTGTTGTTTGGGCGCTTATTGCGGGTGTGGGTGATGATTTTGTTTGCTGGATAGGCGGGAAGAGTAATTTATCTGGATGGATACAAGCCATTGGCTCCATTGGGGCTATTCTTGCAGTCTGGTGGCAGGTAAATCACCAGAAAATGGCGGCAATTAAAGCAAGAGACGGTGAGCGGTTGGAGAGGCAAATATCTACTTTGGAGAGGGCGCTTAGCTTGGTTGATGGCATCCGTAGGATCAATGGAAAACATAGTATCGTGATGGCGGCAATTTCTACTGGCTCAACCTTCGATGAGGGCAATAGGCTTATATCGGATGTGTTTCAGATATATGCTGAGCGTTTGTCTGCCTTGCCCTTTTGGGATTTGCCTGATACGCCAACCGCTATCGCCATGCAGGATGTATTCGAGGCTATTGGCTTACTGCGTCTAACTATCGGCCAGCAGGCGAGTGAGTCGTATAAGATGCTAGAGAATCTTGATAAATCATGTTATGAGGCGCAAGTAATTTGCTCGAATCGTATGAAATCGTTGCGTGAAATGGACATGAAGGACCAATTATCTTAGTTGGCCGAATTCCTCATGCCTTGTCAGTTTGTGGGCATCTTGTCCCAAGTCCGGCCGTCCATTACGCGGCCTGCGCGTTTCAGCGGCTGGACATGGCTCTGAAGGCCTGGCTGTTTCAGCGGTGCATTGCGTTCGATCACCGGTTCGCGGCTTGGCAGTCGCCAAGGCGTGGGCTGAATATTGTGGGTTCTATGCAAAAAGCCCGAGAGGGGACCGCCAAACGGGCTATGGGAGGTTAGGATTCGCCACTCATGAAAGGAGAGGGCGATGGATACTGCTCAATTAATTTCTGGTATCGGTTCTGCTGTTGCTTCCGCTCAATCTCAGAATCATTGCTTTGTCTGGTGCATGACGAAGTCAGAGTGGTCAAGCTGGGTGCAAGCAATTGGCTCTGTTATTGCATTAATTGTTGCCATATGGATTTCTCGTGCGCCAATCAGAATTGAAAGGAAAGGCGCAGTAGTAAATGCAAGGCATTTTGTAATCAGTCTGATTGAGGCGACTCAAGGACTCACTTGTGGCGTTCAAAGTAATAAGAAAGGGGTGATTGTTCTAACGAGCGTTGCCCTAAATGAGAACATTGCGGCTGTCCGCTTGATAAGGCCAGAGGTATTCCCTCCCGATGTGATGCACGCGTTTGTTAACCTTAAGCTCATGGCAGTCCAGATATCCGTTACTGCTAAGGCTTATGAAGAAAGGCCGACCGAAAGTAATGCGCGTGATTTTCTCCGATTTCTTGGATTGATAGCGGTCGGCATAAATCATCATGCGCAACTAATTTTTGAAAAAGTTAACGGCGTTGAGTCAGTAAAGCTCGACTCAAATGGTGTTGCTGCTAGGGTAATTGAATCTTTCAAGAAAATGGATGAATTTGAAATTGCGAACCATTTGAATGGTGGTGATCCACAAAATGGTCTATATCAGACAGCGCAAGCAGAATCACCCCCTACTACGCCTAATCAATGAGCATCGAGTGGCGGTCCTTGCCGTTGATCCAGTTCGGCGGCTTGCCCCGGCCCGTCCAGGTGGCGCCGGTGGCGGGGTCGCGGTACTTAGGGGCGCCCACGCTGCCCTTGGGCTTCTTGCCCTGGGCGGGGAAGACATCGGCATCCTTCAGGCCGTATTCGCCGATCAGCGCGCGGGCCTGGGCGATGCCCTCGGCTTTGCGCTCGGCCTGAGCAGCTGCGATCTGGGCTTCGAGTTCGGCCTTGCGGGCCAGTAGGTCCTGATATGTAGAGGTCATGGTCATGGATTGCGCTGTGGCGCTGTTGAGGTAAATTTGCTCCCACCAATCAACACTGGAGCAACGAAGGAGCGGGGGCTATGGATGTTCGGATCACCGAAGCGGAACTCGATTTCGCCGATGTTCAGTTCGTTCGGCGAGTTCTTCTTGTAAAACGCGAGGGCGAAGACCCAGGGGTCTCAGTCTACGAAGTCGGCGCTTTGGCTCCGCCAGGGCCACCGCCGTCGGATGACGATGCAGCCCGGTTTCACATGCTGCTGGTGGAAGTGGAGGAGCCGGAGCACGCAGGCACTCAGGTGCGTGTGCGCTCCAAGTTCTTGGAGCGCTTGCACGTATAGCTTCAGTGCCCGCAGGGCAGGGCATCGCCGCGGCGATGGTCGTCGGGCAGGGCATCGCCGCGGCGGTGGTCGTCGGGCAGCTCAGCGCCGCAGCCGAAGCAGTGCGTGGGCTTCTGCTCTTCCCACCACAATGCTCTGGCACGTTCGGCGGCGCGGCGCGCGGCTGGCAGATCGCGCTCGGCGCGCGTGGGCTGGTGTTCGGTGTCTTGGTTCATGCTGTCGAGGCCATGGCCGCCGGGCGCTGCATCCAGACGCTGGCGAGCGTGTCGGTGACGCGTGGGCGGGAGAGGTTTCGCTTGCGATAGCGGCGGTACTTGTCACAAACGCAGGCGTTGCACTGGTCGGCCAGCCCGTCGGGGCTTTTGACCAGGGCGCGGAAGAAGCCCACGTCGGCGGGCCAGGGCTCGCCGCAGGTGGTGCAGACCTTTTCGGCTGATACGGCCATGTCAGAACGGCACATCGCCTGGCTTCAGATCTGGCGGGGCACAAGCCGGTCCTGTCGTGGTCAGCGAGGCGGGCAGGGCCTGGCCCAGGGCAGTGCGACCCTCGCCGCCGAGTGCTTCAATCAGGTCGGGGATGAGTTTGGACAGCTCGCCCGTCGTGATCGCCACATCAGCATCGAAGCCGCCATCGCCATCCTTGGACTCGTTCACGACATCGAGCATCGCAACCTTGCGCAGCTGCAGGCCTTGGGTCAGCACGAAGCTCACGCGGTCGTCCCAGGTCATTGCAACGCGAGTGGGCAGCTTGCCGTGCTGGATGTGCTGCTGCACTTCCGCGATGTCCAGCGGGTGCCGGCCGTACCGGACAACCGATTTGGATTCGTCGCAGGACTTCAGCTCGCACTCGCGATCCACGCTGAAGCCAGCCGGGGCCTCCTGCGAGTTCAGCCAGTGCGCCATGGCGGCCTGGGCGCTGGTCTGCGTATCGACCAGGGCCAGCGCAAAGCCTGTGAGGCCCTCCACCAGCGAGCTGACCACCTCGTCGGCGCGCGCCTGGCTGCCGGTGTCCAGCACCAGGGTGCGGGCCTGCGGGTCCAGCCAGACCCACATGGCGCCCTGCTTGGTGAAGGCCATGGGCAGCAGGTCCAGCTTGGCCTCGTCCTTGAGATCCTTCTTTTCCTTCTTGCCGGGCTTGCGGCCTTCGGTGGCCTCTATGTGGGCAGCCTTTTCGTTGACGCGGCGGTTGAGCACGCTGGCCGGCAGCATCTTGGCCTCGGCCATGAAGCGCATCACCCACTGATTGGCCACAGACTCGGCCAGCGGGCCATGGGGCTCGCCGCGCGGCGGCACCCAGCCGGCGCTGCGCTCCTGCGTAGGACCGCATTCGGCAAACGGTGACTTGGCCAGCACGGCTTCGACAGCCTGCAGGTCAGGGGACCAGGGCTCGGCGATTCGGTAAATGATCAGGTTTGTGAACATGGTGATCAGAGGGATTGGGGGTTCTTGGGGAGCGATCCGAAGCGGTATGCGTCGTCATCGGTCCAGGTCTCGTGCCCCAGCAGCGCGGTGTGGGCGGCAGTGGCGATTGCGAGCTTGGGGTTGGCGCGCTTGGCGTTGCTGACGACGATCTCCAGCAGCTTCACGTAGCCCCGCGTTTTCATAATTCCCCAGGAGGGGTAGTCGGGGGGCATGCGATGGGTCATTTCGGCGGCGCACCGCTCCAGGCAGTTGGCTGCCTCGATGTGGTGGCTTTTGGCCAGTGCGCGCGCCGCGCCTGCTGCCAGGTTCAGTTCCTTGGCCTGCAGGCGCATGCCGTGGGCATCTACAGCAAGCTCGCATGTCTTCGTCTGCTTGCGCAGAGCGGCAGCCTCAGTGCTGAGCTGATTCGCCTGTGACCGCGCCTGCAACTCGGCTGCGTAGAGATCTGCCGGTGTTTGCGACATGGGGTTCTCCAAACGGTGGGTTACAGGGCGCCGCCTTCGGTGTCGTCGGCAGGCAGGTGCTGGATGGCGGGCGCAGGAATGGCTGGCGCGCGCTGCGCGGGCCCGGCCAGGAATGCTTCGCGCTTCAGGTAGAGCTGGTCGATCAGGGCGTCGGCCAGCCGGGGCAGGTCGCTGGCGTTCATCAGCACTGCGTTGCGGTCCTTCTCGAAGGGCACGCCCAGGGCGACGAGGTTGGCGGCGCTGAGCTGGAGCACGGGCGCGAAGGCGGCGCAGATCTGCGAGAGGTTGAGCTTCTCGGGATTCGGCATGGCGATCAGTGGGCCTGTGCCTTGAGCTGGGACTCGCGCATCGCCTGGTAGCCGGCGAGCATCGGTTCGAGCTGCTGACGCAGATCCACACCGGGCTCAAGGCTCGTGCCAATGCTGGCCAGGGCGCAGCCCATGGCATACAGGCCGCCATAGACTGCGAACGCGTTGCCATTGCGCTGGCCATAGCCGCTCAGGATTTCGATGATGGGTTCGGCCACATGCGTCATTGCATGGGCGTGGTGGTTGGACGTGATTTCGCGGGTGACGCGCGCGCCTTCGATGGGGTTCGTGGTATGGCTCATGAGCTGGTGCTCCAGGTTCAGAAAAGGGGTGCTCCGGAGATGGCGGCCGCAGCAGCGATACCGGCGGCCGAGATGGCCGACCAGAGAAAAAATCCGAGAAGCTTGGTCATGGGAGCTCGCGCAGGCATTCCATCGACTTCGGACCGATCCAGACCACGGCATGACCGGGCGGGCAGGCCTGGGCGGCGCTGTGCGCGCGCTGCACGTCCGCTGCGCTGGCCACGGTTTCCTGGGCCGCGCCGGCATCCGCACAGGCGCTGAGCACCAGGGCCGACAGCAGGACAAGGCACAGCAGCAGCCAGCTGCCGGGCGTGGGCGCTGGGCCCGGCTCGGCCACAGGGCCAGGGCGTGAGGCCTCGCGGAGGAAGCGCGCATCGGGGTCGGGGTTGAAAGGTTCGGAGGGGATCACTCGCTGCATTTCGGCTCTCCTGAAACGACAAATCCGCCAGGAGGCGGATTCGCGGGGTTGGTGGCTTGCTGCTGTCGGCGCTGGGCCTCCTGCTCGGCGATGAGGCGCTCTTCTTCGCGCCAGTCCGCATAGGTCTGCGGTTCGTATGCGACGCGGCCACGTTCGCCACGCAGGCGGTTGAATCTGGATCTCATGGTGGATTCCAAAAAAGAGCCCGCCCCACATTGCTGCAGGGCGGGCCAAATGCCGCACAAGGCGACCCACGAAACAAAAAAGGCCCTGCAACTGGTGAAGCTGCAGGGCTTTGGTGGAAAGTGCCGATGCCTTGAAGGCGTGCCTGGGAATTAGAGAGGGAGGGAGGAGGAAGCCCAGGCTCGGCGAGAAACTGTTCAGGTCAGTATGCCCGGCACACGCTTTCGCAATCGTGTACAAGAGGTAAAATTTGCAGGGCTTAACCTTCCGTGATTGGTAAGCCCTCTGCGATCCATGATCAGAGTATTGTTGACCTCCCCGCTGCTTTCGAGGGGGCTAGATGGATTCCTGGGGCCGCCGACTGCGTACTTCCCGTGCAGCAGGCACGGCAGCTAGCTACTGAATCCTGCAAGTGTCCACTGGTGTGAAGAAATCATGCCGTGAATACACCCTCACATACCAAAAGTGATCACGCATACTGCCTTTACTCGATTCGTGGGCAGATTTTGCGAGCATCTGGCATAGCTTGCGTAACTCGTCAGCTGTGCCGTCGGTGGTGACACGAATGTAAGGGGTGTTTTCGACCCTGTTTGCTTGACTGATGCTGCAAATGCCTGCCTTGTGATCTTTGACAACCTTGCAGATGTTGCGTGCAACATCGAATGGCTCAACGTACTCCTCCCGCCTGGGTCTCACGATATGGTTTTCGATAGGCTTGGGCGTCGGCGGTGGAGCGGCTGTGGTGGTCGGCTTTGGTGTCGGGGTACGACGTTCGCTTTGCGGTGGCGTGATGTCCTTGCCATCCAGCGTCTCTGCTTTCAAGGCATCCGCCGGACATTTGCTGGCCGTCTGAAGCGTGATGACTTTCTGATTTGGCATTGTGCATTTCACCTGCGCCGATGCAGGGCCTATTGCAGCGAATGCCAAGGCAATGGCGGCCAGTGTCTGCTGGCTTTTGAACATGGTCTCTCCCTTCTTGGATGGGCAGTTTGTAACACATGCACTAAACGCGTCCCCCAACGAGAGCCTCTTTTGTTTCGCCCCGATGCGCTCGGGGAGGGCGTGCTGCATCTGGTAGCAGCTGCGCGGCATCAACATGCCGCACCGTTTATTTGCTCCGTGGTGTCATCTCACTGCGTTCGTCACCGGAATGCCCGGGCGGTGTTCCATCGTCGGCTCCAGATGCGCTGGCGCACACCCTTCACTGCCTCCCGCCTACTCTCTACAGGGCATCCCGCCCGCAGTTCCTTCCCTATGCCGTGAACCGTGCTTTGACGGACTGGCAACCGCGCGGAGACGCGGCGCGCTCACCTGGCCCATGCCCAGGAGCGCCATTGCGCCGGACGAATGCCCCTCAGGTGGGGCAAGCAACATCGGCGTGCAGTGCGAGCTGAGTGCAGATTGGATGAGGCGGCCATCTGAGATACTTGCTGCGGGCGCCGACACCGCCCACTGCGGCCCGTCAAGCCGCTTAAGGTGATCCGGTCCATAGCGGTCAGGTGGATGCCTGGCTAGCCCTCGTCTGGGCGTGCGAAAGCCGAGAAGCCGTGCCAGAAGCCCATTCGCGGTAAGCAACTGGCCGCGCCAGCAAGGGCGCGTAATAAGTGCAAAGCGGGTTCTTGACCCGTGGCCACGGGTCTTCACCGGAGCAATCCAAATGAAGACTTCTGTGCGTGTGAGCATCAAGATCGACGTGGCCAAGTGCCTCAAAGCCATCGGCTACATCGTTCTGCTACTGATGCTGTGACCGAGTGGGGCGGGCTGGAGCGATCCAGCCCGCTTCCCGCTGAACTTCTCACGCGCCGTCAGCGGCCGCCTCAACCAATCTGTACTCAAGCTCTCTTGTTAAAGACCGGGGGCTTGCCCGGTCGATGCCGTGGTGCCCAACTTCCCTGCCTGTCCGCATGCGGTGCCGGGTTGCTGGAATTTATTGTAAACATGTTTACATGCTTGCGTTCAATTATTTGTAGATGAGTTTACAAAAAATTCATTTTTACTTGTCCGGAAGATTCCGCTTGTGGTGCATCTTTGGTCGCAGCTATGATTGCTACATGTATGGAAACACAGTACTTTCGGACGCGACTGAAGGGCGCACGCTCGTCAGAGCGCGAAGTGCGTGTGAAGCTGACGCAGAGATTGAGGGGTGTATCCGCGAGTTGACGACTCAGGGCGTAAAAGCCTTGATCTTCCCGAGCGAGGAGCTGCTTAAGACTTGGCGGACACGTCTTGCAGCACTTGCATGATGGCAGTGCTCGCCGCGTTGAATGCCTTTGCTCGACTGAGCTTGTCCGACTGCGGGATCATGTCAAAAAGCACCCCCAGCTCAACTGCTGCAGGCGTTAGCTCTGATGGCGCGCTGATCGTAGGTGCCTGCTCCATCTGACCTTCCCCGGTCAGCAGCCATCTCGAATTCACCTTCAGATAAGCGGCAACTTTGTCGTGCGCTTCGGTGCGCAGCTTTTGATCCCGCCCCTTGGCATTGGTCAGGATCATGCCAATGTTCTGGACGGATGTTCCAGCCGCGTTGGCAACGTCCTTGCGCTCGATCTCACGCCCAAGCGTTTCCGATCGCTTCTGCATGGCTTGAAGTAGACGTTCCCCGTAAAGCATGACGCACCTTAATCCTTGGTGTGTAAATTCGGTTGCGTGCTTGTCTGTAAACATGTTTACAATCAAGCATGAAGAAAGATCGTGCTATCGAGCTGTTGGGTGGAACCCCAAAGAAGGCCGCTGAAGCGATGGGGTACCGCGCGGTTCAGACCATCTACCTCTGGCCCGATGTGCTTCCGCAAGCCACAGCGGACCGCGTGATGGGCGTTGTTGGCCGAATGTCAAAGCCGGGCAAACGGCGTCGTCGTGCACAACCCACCACCCAGGAGCAGGGCCATGCATAGCCCCCGCAAGTCCAAGCGGCCCGGCCCACTGCCGTTCCAGAAGCGCTTGCACCGCGTCCGCCAGGAGCGTCGCATGGAGGCCTGGCAAAAGGCCAGCCTGAACCTACACGCCGACATGAAAAGGCTGATGTCGCAGCAGGCCACGGTGGCTGCCCAGCAGTCGATCACTGCCTTGGCGCTGACCGTCAGCCCTTCGCCGGATCCCGATTGGAGGCTGCCGTGAGTTCGCGTATCTGCATCGCGACGGCTTGTAGAGCAGCAAGCGCCCCAGGCACGAACTCCGACACCGGGTGCTCTTCCCTCCAGGCTTTCCGTTCCTGGGGTGAGGCCTGTGCGGGCAAGTCGTTCTCCCTTGCGTACCTCGCCCAAGCCATCTGGCGATGCGACGCGGCCAACTCGAGCACCTGCGCAGCGACCAGCAATTCCGTGTTCTCCAGTTTCATGTCCGCCCCTCTCGGGAATGGTTGTGTAGGAACTCCCATTCTGCTCCGGGAGGTGGCGGGCACCCCTTTCAAAAAACAAGCCGAGGAGTGAGTCCGCATGCGTGACGCCCCCCAAGTACTGAGCCGCGCGGAAATTGACGCGGCAGATCGAATCCTCAAGGCGCTGAAGGGGCTGGCCCCCGAGGAAGCGGAGCGTGTGCTGGCCCATGCCCAGGCCCGGTTGGACGAGGCTGAAGGTGGCGACGTGATGTTTGCCCGCGGCATCGCTGGCCCCAATGGGGCTCTGGACACCTGCATGAAGACGTGGGTTGACAGTGGGACTGCGGAGCTTTTCAGGCGTCGTGCGGCCATGCGCAAACAGAACTCGTCGGCCTGCCAGCGGGACTGCATTTACCTGCTGGTCCACGAGAAGACTTACACGTTGATGGTTGCGGAAAAGGCGTTGCATGACGCTGATGCTATGGACCTGCGGGAGCATTTGACAGGCCCATTTCCGGCCCGGAAATTCTGGGGGCCCGGGCAATGAACGCGATCACTGCAATTTCCGCCGCCGTGCTGACCATGAGCAGCGAAGAAATCGCTTCTTTGGTGGAGTCCCGCCACGACAACGTGAAGACCTCCATCGAGCGCCTGGGCGCGCGCGGCGTGATCCAACTCCCTGCGTTGCAGGAAGTTCGGAACCATCTCGGCCAGACCGTGAGCGTCTACCAACTGTGCAAACGCGACAGCTATGTCGTGGTGGCGCAGCTGTCTCCTGAGTTCACCGCGCGCCTGGTGGATCGCTGGCAGGAGCTGGAGGCCCAGGCCGCTCCAGCCGTTCCGCGCACGATGTCTCAGGCGCTGCGCCTGGCCGCTGAACAAGCCGAGCAGATAGAGCAGCAGCAGGCCGCGCTGGCCCTGGCTGCGCCCAAGGTGGAGTTCGTGGACCGCTTCGCATCTGCGGAGACCGGTGCCATGGGCTTCCGTCAGGTCTGCAAGCTACTGCGCGCGAACGAGGAGCGCTTCCGCGCGTTCCTGCTGGACAACAAGGTGATGTACCACCTGGGCGGCCGGCTGACGCCGCTGGCCCAGCATCTGGACGCAGGCCGCTTCGTGGTGAAGGCTGGCCATGCCCAGCACAGCGACCACGCTTTCACCCAGGCCAAGTTCACCAGCAAGGGCGTGACGTGGATTGCCGGCCTGTGGGGCCAGCACCAGGCCCGCCTGGCGCAGGAGGGTGCGCAGCAATGAGCACGATGATCATGGCGGCCTGCTGGCCGCTGGCAATGTCCCCCGCGCAGAAGGCGGTGCTGATTTCCCTGGCTGACCAGGCCAACGATGACGGCGTGTGCTGGCCTGGCGTTGCGACGATTGCGAAGCGCACCTGCCTGTCCGAGCGCGCCGTACAGGATGCCATCGCCTGGCTGCAGACGGTGGGCGTGGTGTTCCGTGAGTACCGCATCAACTCGAGCACCAGCTACACCATCACGCCGGCCAACTTCAACCCCGCTGCAGCGCCCGCGAAGCGCAAGCGTGGCACGGGTGCAGATGCCGCACCGGGTGCAAATGGCGCACCCCCCGCAAATGGCGCACTGGGTGCAGACGGCGCACCACCCCCCGCAGATGGCGCACCAGGGGGTGCAAATGGCGCACCTCAACCCCCGCAGATGGCGCACCCCAGGGGTGCAGATGGCGCACCCAAATCATCATTGAACCGTAATAGGAACCGTAAAGGAACCGCCAACGAATCATTCCCGCCGGCTGCGCCGTCGGCCCGCGATGGGGCTGGCGGTGATCCAGACGACGGCGAGACAGCCCTGCAGGCAGCCTGCAAGCTCACCTGGGCAGCCTACAGCCTAGCCTATGAGCAGCGGTACGGCGTCAAGCCGGTGCGCAACCAGGTCGTGAACGCCAACGTGAAGACGCTGGTCAAGCGCCTGGGCTTCGAGGAAGCGCCGCTGGTGGCTGCGTGGTACGTGGCCAGCGTGAACGAGGCATTCGTGGTGAAGAACTCCCACGGCGTCGGCTTGCTGGTGAACCAGGCCGAGAGCTTCCGCACCCAGTGGGCCCGTGGACAGGCGGTGACCGGCACGGCTGCGCAGGCAGCGGACAAGACGAGCGCCAATTTCGACGCCATTGAGGAGGCCAAGCGGCTGCTGCGGCAGCGCGGCGGCCCGGGCAACGGGGAGGGCGGCAATGCGTGACCATCTGGATGCCGACTGGCTGCTGGAGGAGCTGGGCGCCACGATGGAGCTGAGCGGCCAGCAGGTCCGGCCTGCTGCGCTTTTGCTGCTGGCGGAAGACCTGGCCCACATCGACAAGCCTGTGCTGCGCCTGGCCCTGGCCCGCATCCGTGCCGAGCATCGCGGCCCGATCCTGACTGGCACTGTGCTGCAGTACGTGGACCACGCCATGGGCCGCATGCTGCCGGCCGAAGCCTATGGCCTTGCCCTGACCAGCGCCGACCAGCAGGCCACCGTGGTGTGGACCGACGAGATCGCCCAGGCCTGGGCCGTGGCCGCGCCGCTGCTCAGTGCCGGCGACAAGTTCGGCGCGCGGCAGGCCTTCATCGAGGCCTATGGCCGGATCACAGGCGAGGCCCGCGCACTGCGCCGCCGCCCTGTGGTGCAGGTCAGCCTGGGCCACGACCCCGAAGCCCGGACGCGCGCGGTGCAGGAGGCCATCACAGCAGGCAGGCTGCCGGGCGGGCTGGAGGGTCTGACCGACGACCTGCGCGAGCAGCTGCAAATGCCGGCCCCGCGCGCTGCCCTGGCGCTGCCGACGCCCGAGTCCATGCCCAGTGGACCCAAGCGCGAAGTGCTGGCCCAGCTGGCCACACTGCGCGAAGCCTTTGCACTCAAGGCCACGCGTTTCACACCCGTGCAAGTCCAGGCCCGTGCAGACCGCATGCGCCTGGGCCAGGCCAAGCGCCGCACTGCTGCCGCCGTGGCGCAGCACCAGCAGGGGAGCCAGCCATGAGCGCCATCCATTCCGCCGTGAGCCGCGACTACCTGCGGCTGCCCTACACCTACACGCTGGCACAGGAGCTGTCTGCCAGCGAGCGGCAGCCGCTGCACCAGCGCAAGCGCGAGCCTCTGGCCGCTGCAGTGCTGGCAGCCGTGCATGCCGTGGGCTACGCCGCTCCCACAGTGCAGCACTGGCGCGACCTGGCCGACGCCGCGAACCTGTCCGAAACGCTGCTGGGCATGGGCGTCTTCACCGAGCCCGAGGCCCAGAGCCTGTTTGCTGATGCCGTGGCGGCCGTCGTGGACCTGGGCCGCAAGCACGGCCACGGCCAGGAGATGCGGCTCAACGCTCTGCAACTGGGCCACCTGGTCGAGTTCGGCGAGGCCTATGGCCAGGTACTGGAGGTGATCCCGGCCCGCACCTTCATCCGTGCGCACCGCGCCACCGAACGCCGTCTGCGCGAGCTGCTGGTCAACAGCCACGGCAGCGATACCCATGAATTCATTGTCGTCTGAACACCAATGGCAGCAACAACCAAACAATCTCAGCGCGGCAGCCGTGGCGCACCTCGTCAAGCTGGCCCAGCAACCCGGGTGGTGGGAGTATGTCAAGGCCAGGGCCAGGGAGCTGGACAGGGACGAGTCCCGGCTGTTCGTGGACATCGAGCAGCAGGTAGTGCAGCAGCTGCAGGCGCTCGCCTGGCGCCCGCCGCCCCGCGCGTGACGGTGCCTGCTGGCCACCAAGGCCCGATCACGGTGCTGGGCATGGACCCGGGCAAGCACACGGGCCTGGCCTGGATCGTGGATGGCCAGCTGCAGGCGCTGGAGGAGATTGCGCCAGCGCAGATCCTGCAGACGCTGCAGGGCAGGGCGCCCACGCTGGTGATCTTCGAGGACAGCCGCAAGGCGCGGAAGACCTGGACCGGCCAGGGCAGCGCCGCGGCGCGGGCCAAGATGGCGCGCAACGTGGGCGAGATCGATGCATGGTGCGTGCTCATCGAGACCCTGTGCGCGAGCCTCGGCATTGCCTGCTTCGGCATGCCGCCCAGCGCGAAGGCCGGCAGTGCCCACGGCGCCAAGATCGATGCCGCCACCTTCAGCCGCCTGACCGGCTGGGACGGCCGCAGCAATCAGCACCAGCGTGACGCCGCAATGATTGCGTGGTCCTTCCGGAGGGCCCGGCCATGAAGCGCATCTACATCGCCGGCCCGATGACAGGACTGCCCGAGTTCAACTACCCGGCCTTCAACCGCGCCGCCGCCACGCTGCGAGCCCAGGGCCACCAAGTCGAGAACCCGGCCGAGAACCCCGCGCCTGCGTGCGGAAGCTGGGCAGGCTACATGCGCCTGGCACTGCCGCAGCTTTGCAAGTGCGATGCGGTCTACATGCTGCCCGGCTGGCGCGGGTCCAAGGGCGCGCGCGTGGAGCACGGCCTGGCCCTGGATCTGGGCATGGAGGTGCAGGACTTCGATGCCAGCACAGGGGAGGGCGGTGCCCATGCTTGATTTCCGCCCCGACCTTCCGCGCCGTGGCCAGCGCGGCCCAGTGCGTGCCGCAGCCCAGCACCCGCCCCTGTGGCGTGGCGCCGCAATGCGCGAGCGCATCGAAGGTCCCGATGCCCTGGGGCGCTACCGCTTCTCCGTCTGGTCGGAAAACCGCTGCTGCCGCATTGAGCAGTACGGCCCCACTCGCGTGTGCGTGATGAACGACCACGGCTTCCTGGTGCAGGTGGATGTGGAGGGCGACATCCGATGATCCAGAACCGGAGCATCTGGCCCAGCCGCGGCTTCGGCCTCCGGCCCGCCGCCGCACCAGCGCAAGACCGAGAGGAGCGCCTGGCGCAGCGCGCGGCCCGCGCCATGGACAGTGCACGCGCCACGGCCGGCATGGCGTGCACCAGCATCGTGGTGATGGGTGCGGCCAGCACAGGCTTGGTCGTGCACAAGGCCGAGGTTCTCGAATGCGAGGCCTACCGCCGCGCCGTGGCTGCGCTCCCTTGCATTTGGTGTGGCATCGCCGGCTACAGCCAGCACGCTCATCTGAACCTCGGCAAAGGCATGGGCATGAAGACCGACGACCGCACAGGCTTCCCCTTGTGCTGCACACGCCCTGACATGGAGGGCTGCCACGTCGCATATGACCAATATCGCCTTGTTGACGGCGGCCGCGAAGCCCATCGGGACTACGGCCTCGAATGGGGCCGCATCACCCGCCACACCATCCTCGAATCCGGCCAATGGCCACAACGCCTGCCACTCTGGAGTGAACCCGCATGAACCAAGCCACCACCAGCACCATCCACAAGACAGCCGGCGGCAATCCGGACACGGGCGCGGTCGAGGCCGTGCCCACGCTGACGCAAGTCTACGAGGCGATCCGCCAGTTGCACGAAGCAGGCGAGGAGCCGACGCGGGACCGGATCCACAAGATGACGGGCCTGAACCTCACCACCGTGGACGACCGCATCAAGGTGCTGCGAGGGGAGGGGATGATCGCGGCAGTGAAGCAGTGCTACCGCCCGGTGCATCAGCATGGGGCGGCGCGGGATGTGGTCATCGTTCACCTCAACGATGGGCGAACCATCGTGGAGATCGGGGAGCATGTCTTGCATCTCATCCGGCCTGAGGCCGCACGCCTCGGCCAGGGTCTGGCAGGCGTGGCCCTGGAGCACACCGCACTTACGCGTGTCACGGAATTGCAGGATCAACTTCTAGAGGAAGTTGCCAAGCGACGAGTATTGGAAAGAGAAGTGAAGGCGCTTAAGCTTTTAAAAAGACAGGACTCTAGACAGGGGGACCTGCTTATCTAGTTTTCCCCCCAAATTCTGCACGTTTGACCAAAGTCCCGTGGCTGCTATCCCGCCTTCAACCAGCACCTACTTAGTGGCAACGCCTGTGTCAGCATACAAGAAGCATGACCATGTCAAAGTTCGCCATCTTTCTTAAGCTTGGCAAGATCGTTTGAGATAGTCTTTTGTGAGCGCATCGTGCGCGCAGCAATCTCTTGCTGTGTACGTCCTTCTTGTGCTAGTTCTTTGACCACAATCCGCCGCTTTGCGGGAGCTTGCTTCTGAATGCGCTCTGTAGTGGTCCTTACAAGGCCCGGACGAGCATCCCGATGCTTGATTAATCGTTCGTTACCATCAGCAGAATCAACAGTGAGGGTAATCGAGTTGGCGGTTTGTGAGAATTGATAGCCGCCAATTTCGCCAGATTGGACCTTTTCTGCTAAATCGCGCAATTGTTCAGCTACGCGGCCATTGTTAAGAGTTACGACTGCGGTGGTTGTTTTCTTTGTGGCCATCGGCTTCTCCTGTGATTGCCATGTTGATGAGTCAGAACTGAAGTGTAACGGAAACTACTAGTAACGCTAGTAATATTTTGCTTTAATCGGCTGGCTCCAAAGGTTTCGCGGTGCTAGGGCGATCGCGTGTCAAGTGAATACGCTGGACTGGTACATCAAAAAAGCTGTTTGCGGCACCTGTCGGCGTTTCACGGAGACCCCTTCCCTGTCTAGAGTTAGGTTGATACAGCCCTGGGGTTGACATTTCCTTTCATGGCCCAAAGTCCTGCCGGCAAGTCCGCGCCTCAAAAGAAACCTGTACCCAAAAAGCCTGCTGCCGCGAAGAAGGCCGCAGGCTCTGTCGTTCCTGCGAAGCGCCCGGCGATCAAAAAGCCCGCTCGCAGGGCGCAGCCGGCCAAGACGCAGGATGCCCAGACCCTGACTCCGAAGCAGCAGCGTTTCGTGGAGGAGTACCTGGTGGATCTCAACGGCGCCCAAGCTGCCATCCGCGCCGGCTACAGCGTCCACACAGCCAAACAGATTGCTACGGAAAACCTAGCAAAACCTTACCTGCAGGCGGCAATCGCAGAGGCACGCAAGGTGCAGCAGGAGCGCACCCAGGTCAGTGCGGACCGCGTGCTCACCGAGGCACTGAACATCCTGGTTGCCGATCCTCGTGAGCTGGTCGAGGTCAAGACCGGCTGCTGCCGCCATTGCTTTGGCGAGGGCAACCGATACCAGCGCACCGTGGGCGAGATGAATGCTGACCGTGAGCTCTGGGCCGTGAAGGGCAATGCACCGGCAGACTTCGATGAGCAGGGTGGCATTGGCTTCAACCCTCTGCTGGAGCCAAACCCGGACTGCCCGCAGTGCGGTGGCGATGGTCATTCGCGCGTGGTGACGAAGGACACTCGCAGGCTCAGCACGCCCGCGCGTGCGCTGTATGCCGGCGCCAAGGAAGGGAAGTACGGCATCGAGGTCATGTTCCACGACAAGGTAGCCATCCTCGAGAAGCTGTTCAAGCACACCGGCCTCTACGAGAAGGACAACGAGCAGAAGAGCGACCCCTTCATGCTCAAGCAGATGACCGATGCCGAGCGTGCAGTGCGGCTCGCGGCCCTGCTCAATGGCGGCCCAGGCGCGGCCATGCTGCTGGCCACGCTCGCGGCGAAGCGGGGTGAGGAATGAACACGCCCGCGCTGACCACGGCCGACATCCTGGATCTGCTCAAGGGCCTGGACGCGGACACGCGCGCGGAGCTGGACTCCCTGCTGCTGTCGGGCGATGCGCCCATCTGGGTCCCGCAACCTGGCCCGCAGACCGTGGCCTTCGAGTCCGATGCCGACATCGTCTTCTACGGCGGCGCGGCCGGCGGCGGCAAGACCGATCTGCTGCTGGGCCTGCCGCTTACCAAGCAAAAGCACAGCATCATCTTCCGGCGCCAGTCCGTGCAGCTGACCGGCATTGAAGAGCGCATGACCTCGATTCTGGGCACGCGCGATGGCTACAACAGCCAGGACGGGATCTGGCGGCTGCCGCAAGGCAAGGTCCTGGAACTGGGCAGCGTGAAGGAGCCGGGCGACTGGATCAAGTACCAGGGACGCGCGCACGATTTCAAAGGCTTCGATGAGATCACCCACTTCACCGAACTGCAGTTCCGTTCCCTGATCGGCTGGCTGCGTACCGATGACCCGACCATCCGCCAGCGCGTGGTGTGCGCGGGCAATCCGCCTACCGAGCCCGAAGGGGAATGGGTGAAGCGCTTCTGGGCACCGTGGCTGGAACCTTCCCACCCGAACCCGGCCAAGCCAGGCGAGCTGCGCTGGTTCGTGACCAATGAGAAGGGCGAGGACCAGGAGGTGCCAGGCCCCGAGCCTGTCATGGTCGGCCCGGACCTGATGACGCCCAAGAGCCGGACGTTCATCCCCTCCAGCGTCAACGACAACCTGTTCCTGCTGTCCACGGGCTACAAGGCCACGCTGCAGTCTTTGCCTGAGCCGCTCCGCAGCAAGATGCTGAACGGCGACTTCAATGCAGGCAGCGCGGACCCTGCCTGGCAGGTGATCCCCACCGAGTGGGTGCAGGCGGCGCAGGCCCGGTGGAAGCCGCGCGAGGCCAAGGGCGGCATGACGGCCCTGGGCCTGGACCCGGCGCGCGGCGGCATCGACAAGACTTCGGCGGCGCGGCGCCATGGCAGTTGGTTCGATGAGCTGGTCAGCGCTCCTGGCGCGGTGACCAAGGACGGGCCGACGGCTGCGGGCTTTGTGGTGCCGCTGGTGCGCGACGGCGCGTGCATCTGCGTGGACAGCATCGGCATCGGCTCCAGCGCCCTGGATTTCATCGTGGGCCTGAATCTGCTGGTGCTCGCGGTCAACGGATCGGAGACGTCCAACGCCATGACCAAGGCCGGCAATCTGCGCTTCCGGAACCGGCGCGCGGAAATGTACTGGCTTCTGCGCGAGGCCCTGGACCCGACGAATCCCAATCCCATCGCGCTGCCGCCAGACCCTGAGCTGCTGGCCGACCTCACAGCCGTTCGCTACAAGGTGGTGACCCTGGGCCGGGTCGCGGCGATCCAGATGCTGTCCAAGGACGACATCCGCAAGGCGCTGGGCCGCTCACCTGACAAGGGCGACGCGGTGGCAATGACCTTTGTCCAGGGCATTCCTGAGCCCGGCAGCAAGCGGCACGAATACGAAGAACCCGAAGAGACCGATTGGAGGCTCAATTGATCAACACCAGCACGATGGACGTGGACTCGCCTGAAGTCGAGGGTTCTCTGGATGCCGGGGATGATGATCTGCGCATGGGTGAGGGCGAGGTGTCGCTCCACGAATACACCGAATGGCTGCGCGAGATGGACGAGGAGCCGCCCTGGCGCATCGCGGCCGACAAGGAGATGGACTATGCCGACGGCAAGCAGCTGGACACCGAGCTGCTGAACGCCATGAAGGAGCAGGGCATTCCGCCGGCCATTGAAGACCGCATCGGCCCCACGCTGCGTGCGCTCACGGGCTACGAGCAGACCACGCGCACGGACTGGAGGGTCACGGCCAACGGCCAGACGGGCAGCAAGGACGTGGCCGATGCGCTCAATGTCGAACTGAACGAGGCCGAGCGCGAGTCCCATGCCGACGATGCCTGCAGCGATGCCTTCCGGCCCCAGGCCGCCGTGGGATTTGGCTGCGTGGGCGTGCAGCGCGTGAGCGATCCGACGCAGTACCGCTACAAATGCGCGGTCGTGCGCCGTAGCGAGGTGCGTTGGGACTGGACGGCGGAAGAGTGGGACCTCAGCGACGCGCGGTATTTCAAGCGGGACAAATGGCTGCATCCCGAGCGCATCGCGCGCGCCTTTCCGCAGGCGCGGGAGCTGATCCTGTCCTGTGGCCGCAATGGTGCCACGTGGTGGCAACAGGGCTATCCGGGCCGGCTGGCCAACCAGGGCGGCAGTTCCACGGGCCTGACCAATGCGGGCCAGGATGCGCGCGGCTGGACAGTTGAGGAAGCGCGCTGGTACGACCGCACCAATAAGCAGCTGTGCCTGACCGAGCTTTGGTACCGGCGATGGGTGGAGGTGGTGCTCATCGAGTCCCCTGATGGCCGCGTGGTCGAGTACGACGCGGGCAACCAGGCCCACAACTACGGCTTGGCCACGGGCATGACCAAGGCATTCAAGGCCATCGTGGCGAAGGTGCGCCGAAGCTACTGGCTTGGGCCGCACAAGTTGCACGACAGCCCCTCGCCATACCCGCACAGCCATTTCCCCTACGTGGTCTTCTGGGGCTTCCGCGAGGATTCCACGCGCGTGCCCTATGGCTACGTGCGCGGGCTGATCTACCAACAGGACAGCCTGAACAGCGGGACGGCGCTCATGCGCTGGGGCCTGTCCGCCTACCGGGTCGAGAACACGAAGGGCGCCACGAATATGCCCGACGCGGTCCTGCGGCGCACCATCGGGCGCCGCAACGCCCATGTGGTACTGGACCAGGAGCACATGGCAAAGCCCGGCGCGCGCTTTGAGGTCAAGCGGGACGTGCAGCTCACCGAGCAGCAGCACCAGCTCATGAACGACTGCCGCGCGGTCTTCGAGCAGCTGTCCGCAGCGCCGGCGGCATTCACGGGCCAGCGCGGCAACGCGACCAGCGGTCTTCAGGAGCGCACCCAACTGGAACAGGCCAACCAGGCGCTGGGCGAGATCATGGGAAACTTCCGCCGCGCGCGCACGCTGATGGGCGAGATGCTGCTGGCCATGATCGTTCAGGACTTGGGCGCCAAGGAGAAGACGGTGATCATCGAGGGCGATGCCGTCACCGAGGACCGTTCGGTGGTGCTCAACAAGATCGAGACCGATCCGGCCGGCTACACCTACCTGAGCAACGACGTGCAGCGCACCCTGCTGAAGGTCCAGCTCGAGGAGGTGCCCAGCACGCCCGGCTATCGCTCCCAGCAGCTGTATGCAATGCAGGAGGTCATCAAGACCATGCCGCCGCAGTTCCAGCAGGCCGCCATGCCCTACATGGTTGCGCTCATGGACACGCCCTACAAGCGCGAGATCATCGAAGCCCTGCGCGCGGCCGGCTCCCAGGAGAGCCCGGAGCAGGTCGAGCAGCGTATTCAGCAGGAGGTGCAGGCCGCGTTGTCCAAGGCCGGGCACGACCTCAAGGCGCGCGAGCTGGAGATGAAGGAGCGCCTGACCGATGCCCAGATCAAGAAGGTGATGGCCGACGCCGTGCAGGTGGGCGTGCAGGCCGCTTTCTCGGCGATGCAGGGCGGGGCCCAGGTCGCCATGAATCCTGCCATCGCGCCCATCGCGGACGCCATCATGCAGGGCGCGGGCTACCAGAAGCCCAACCCAGGCGGTGACGATCCGGACTTCCCGGTGCCGGGAGTTGTTGCCGATGGCCCCGCGCCTCAGTCTGGCGGGCCGGGCGCGGCCGGCGACATTGGCCAGGTGCGCGAGAACACCAGCCCCGCTTTCCCGCCCATCCCGCAGGAGCCGGCGCGTGGCATGCAGGGCATCGAAACCCCGTCGGCGGCAGACAATTTGCCGTAGCCAATAGCGCGACCCCAAAGAGAAACGCCCCTATCGGGGCGTTTGCTTTTACTTCTTGCCTCCGCCGCTGGGCGGATTGTTGCCGCGTCCGCCACCCGAGGGGTTGCCAGTCTTGCTGGGCCAGTTGGGGTTGTCGCTCATCACATCTCCTTCGGAATCAAAAAGAGGGTTTGTCAGTGTAGGGGCCCAGTCCGCACGCGTCCATGCCGCAGTGCAACCGTGTGTTTCGCAAGTTGCCCCGTCTAGGGTTGGTCTTTTGTTCCCCGCTTTTTGACACTGCTTCCAAGCCGTAGCGCATGCCGCTGTGGCGATGACTGCGGCGCTTCAGCGCTGCGGATTCAAGAGCAGATGGCGCGGCGCCCAGGCGCTGCTCCGGATTGCTGGCCCATGCGGCCACGGCGATATGTGGCGGGACAGGCATGACGACATCACAACAGGATTCTTTTGAAAGCGCGGGCGGCGAACTGTCGGCCGATCAGTTGACCCAGATGCTCAACGCTGGGTTGCGTGGCGATACCTCGGCAGCGTCCGAGGAACCCGGCGGCGCGCCAGCGACCGCCACTGATCCGGCAAACACTCCTGCTGCACCCGCTGCGGAAGCGGTAGCGAAGCCCGGGGGCGATGCTGCGTCGGCCGAGCCAGACCCGGCAAATGCCGTGGTGCTGGCCAAGGATGGCAAGCACACCATCCCCTACGAGAAGTTGGAACAGGCACGCCAGGGCGAACAGCGCTGGAAGTCTGAGGCCGAGCGCGAGACCGCCCGTGCCGCCGCAGCCGAGGCCGCCCTGGCCGAGCTGCAGGCGCAGGCGGGGCAACGCGCTGCCGATGGCAAGGCCCCGACCGAGACGGACAAGCTGGCGGCGCAGGCAGGCGCGGCCATCGAGGCTGGCGCGGATCCGGAGCTGTTCGGCGACTACTCGGAAGAAGGGCTTCGCGCCGGGATGCTGAAGCTGCACGCGGCCACCCGCGAGCAGCTCAAGGCAGAGCTGAAGGCGGAACTGCAGGCGGAGGTCGAGCGCGAGTTGGCGCCCCTGCGTCAGCACCGCCAGGCCTCGGCCGAAGAAGTGCACTCGAACGCCATCTACGCGGCGCACCCCGACGTGGATTCCATCGCCCAGAGCGCGGAGTTTGATGCATGGCTCAAGGCCATGCCCAGCTACGCGCAAAGCGCCGCTCGCGGCGTGCTGGACGGCGGCAGCACCGAGCAGGTGATCGAGCTCTTCAAGGACTACAAGGCCGCGACTGGCGCTTCCGCCGCGCCCGCTTCAAAGGATCCCCCGAACGACCCGGCCAAGGCCGCCAAGGAAAAGCTGGCGGCCCTCGCAGTGCCCGTGCCCAACAGCCTCTCGGACATCCCGGGTGGCCGTCCGGGTGGCGGGTCCCTGTTCGAGCGGCTGGATTCGCTCGAAGGCATGGAGCTCTTCAACGCGATGGCCGACCTCACGGAAGAGCAGCGCGAAGGGTTCCTCAACCGAAAAACCTGAACTGAGCGAGGACTGACATGACCAAGACCGCGATGTCGGCCAGCGACAAGCAAAAGCTGGTGCAACAAGCCGTTGGCGTTTTCACTGCGACGCAGAAGCGCCATTCCAACATCAACCGCCTGACGGGCAAATTCCCGAAGATCGATACAGCCGCCAGCTCGATTGCCAACCAAACGAGCAACACCATGCCCATCGTCCAGACCATGGACATGGGCAAGGGCAAGGGCGACGAATTGAAGTTCAACTTCGTCAACCCCGTGGGCGGCATCCCCATAATGGGCGGCGAATACGCTGCCGGTCGCGGCGAGGGCGTGAGCCTGTCCGAGGACCGCCTGCGTGTGAACCAGGCCCGCTTCCCGCTGGACTTGGGCGGCGTGATGGACGAGGTGCGCAGCCCGGTGGACATCTACCGCCTGGCCAAACCGCTGCTGCAAAGCGCCATGGACAACTACGAGGACCAGCTTTCGCTGGTGCACATGGCGGGCGCGCGCGGATTCGAAGACAACATCACCTGGCGCATCCCCCTCGCGGCGGATCCGCGCTTCAACAAGGTGGTGGTCAACCGCGTGAAGGCGCCGACCAAGAACCGCCACTTCATCGTGGACGGGGATTCGGTGCAGCGCTTCAAGACGAATGCCGGCGAGGTGGACCTGACCACGGCCGACATCATGAAGATGTCCAACGTGGACGCCATCCGCAGCTTCCTCGGCCAGATGGTGCTGCCGCCGCCGCCCGTGGAGTTCGATGGTGACGAGATGGCCAAGGACAGCCCGTTCCGGGTGCTGCTGGTGTCGGATGCCCAGTACGAGAAGTTCGCCACCGACCCGAACTTCCGCAACTACCAGGCCCAGGCTCTGGCCCGTGCGCGCAACGCCAAGGATCACCCGCTGTTCCGCAACCCCGAGGTTGCGCTGTGGAGCGGTGTGCTCATCGTCAAGATGCCCAAGCCCATCCGCTTCTTCGCGGGCGATGAGATCAAGTACTGCACGCAGTTTGACAGCGAGACCGAGGCCGGCGTGATGGTGCCCCAGTCCTTCGGCGAAACCTTCGCAGTGGATCGCGCCATCTTGCTGGGCGGCCAGGCCCTGGCCAAGGGTTACGCCAAGAGCCGTCACAACGGCCTGCCGTACTTCTGGAAGGAGCAGGACGATGACTTCGAAGACAAGCTCGAAGCGATGATCGGCGGCATCCTGGGCGCCTCCAAGATCCGCTTCGCCGTGAACATGGGTGATCGGGTCGAGTTCACCGACCACGGCGCCACCGTGATCGACACCGTGGTGCCGATCTTCGGTCGCAGCCTGTAAGTCCTGGGGCAGGGGGCGCGGACCCCTGTCTCGCTTCCTGAACTTCCAAAGGAGCCAATCATGGCAAAGATCAAAATCCTCGGCGCCGACCGCAATCAGTTCGGCGGCGCTCGTCCCTATGGGAATGTGACCACCATCCGCAGCGTTCTGGAAACGGGCGCCACGGGTATCCCGGTGCGTTCCAACGCCACCGCGGCGCTGGCCGTCAATGATGTCGTGCAGATCAACACGCTGCAGCCGGGCTTCCTGGTCGAGGCGGTGTCGCTGATCGTGTCCAACGGCTTCGGCATAGGCGTCACAGCCTCGCTGGGCTTTGAATACACCGACGGCGTGGACCGGCCCGAGCTGCCCCAGGCCGCCAACTACTTCGGCGCGGGCATCGACCTGGCCACCGTGGCGAACCTGCGCCTGAACCTGACCAAGAAGCTGGCCAAGTTCCCCGCTGGCGTGACGCTGCTGCTGACCATCACCGGCGCGGCCGTGGCTGAGGCCGGCTATCTGGATCTCATCGTCCACGGCGAAGGCCTGGGCGCGGACTGACCCCGCCGCGCGGCCAAAAGGGGCGGCGACGCCTCTATCCGCGCTGGCATGAACCGCTGAGGCTCATGATGAACCAAGAAACCAAAGTCGCGGTCCAGTACATCGGGCGCCGCCCCTCGTACATCGACCGCCTGTATGGCACCGGCCTGTCGTTCGACGCAGAGCAGGTGCGCGACCTGCCCGCGTCCATCGCCAAGAACTTCCTGCGCCATGGCGACCTGTTCCAGCGCGCGGCCGTGGTCGAGGAGGCCGGCGCGGGCCAGGGTGGCCAGCAGGCCCCCATCACGCCGTTGGACGATACGGCTGCCCAGCTTGCCGAGGCACAGCGCCTGCAGGAGGAGCAGCGCGCCAAGGACATGCGCCGGCAGGAGCTGCTGGACCAAGTCTCCAACATGGACAAGGAAGGGCTGCAGGTGTTCGCCAAGGACACCTACAACCAGGTGGTGCCCAAGACCATGACGCTGGAGAACATGCGCGCCAAGGTCTTCGCCTTCATTGACGAGTACGGCCCGCTATGAACCTGAAGCAGCTGGTCACCCAGTTCCGCAGCGATGCGGACGACCGTTTGGAGCCCTTCCGCTGGAGCCAGGACGACATCCGTTCTTGGCTCAACGAGGCCCAGGCCGAGGCAGCGGTGCGCGGCCGGCTGCTGCTGGACGACTTCACGCCGGGCCTGTGCGAGATCCCCGTGGTGACTGGACAGGTCAGCTATCAGCTGCACCCCAAGGTCTACGAGATCGCCGACATTCGCTTCGTGCCGGCGACGGGTGAGGAGGCGCGGTGTCTCGAACTGGTGACGCGCGAGTACCTGGACGAGAAGGCGCCGCGCTGGCGCGATGCCTCCGCCGGGCTGCCCCGATACGCCATCCAGACCGAGAAGCGGCTGCGGCTGGCGCCTTCTCCGCGCATGGCCGGCACGTTGAAGCTGGAGGCCTACCGCCTGCCACTGGTTGCGTTGATCAGTTCCGTGGAAGAGCCGGAGATCCACGAAGCCCATCACCCCTATCTCGTGCACTGGGCGCTGTATCGCGGCTTCGGGCAGCCGGATTCCGAAGGCTTCGACCCCGAGCGCGCGGCCCAGGCCTATGCCGTGTTCGAGCGGTACTTCGGCATGCGGCCCGATTCCGATCTGCGGCGCAACACGCGCCACGACGAACCCCAGGTCACGGTCGTCCATTCCCTGTGAGAACAGGAGGAGATAAGCATGCGTGGATTCGATCCCGAGAAAATGAAGCAGGTCAGGGCAAATGCGCTGGCCAATCAGCCACGCCTGGGGTTCCGGCCGCGCGGCAGCGGTGGGCAGCAGGAGGAGAGTCAGCCGGGGCCCGGCCTCGGCTTCGGCCCCACATCGGTATTGGAAGCCCGAAAGGCACAGGCCCAGAACCAGGCCCCCGACTCCATCCCCGGCATGTTCAAGCCGGGCGAGTTCGTCCTTCCTCCCGATACCGTGCACGCCATGGGCGGGGCAGATGCTTTGAAGGCCGTGGTCGATGCCACGCACACCCCCGTGTCCACCGAGCCCGTGATCCCACGCGGGTTCAAACCGAAGGTGTTCTTCGACAATGGCAAGCGCCCCGAGGACCAGATCCCGACGGACGGCCAGCGCGCGGCGCCTGCTGCCGACGGCTCCCAGGACAACCCGATGAATTCGGAGCTGGGCCGGAATGTGACCAACACCCTGGGTGCCTTGCCCGGAGCTGCCGGCTTTCCTGGCGCTGTCTCGCGCGTGGCTGGTGCCGGCGCGAATGCGCTGTCTGGTGCTGGCCAGGCCGCAGGGTTTGCCGGGCGCGCGGCCACCGCTGCAGCACCGTTGGGCGTGCCTGCGGCCGGCGCCGTCGGCCTGGGGGCGGCCTACGAGGCGGATCGGCCCGTGGGTGGACTGCCTTCCAACCGCGCGAACACCGCCGCTGCACCTGCAGCAGTTCCTGCTGGAACCCCGACCACTGCCACCACCAGCACCGCCGGCTCCACCATGGGCCCTCCTGATACGGCTGGGCCGTCCGAGGTGATGCCCGGCGTGTTCCGCCGAGGCAATAGCTACGCCGACAGCGCACAGGCCGCGGCTCTGGGCGACCAGCCGCGCGGCCTTCCGTCCTGGCGCAACCAGAATGCAGCCAACAACCTGGCAGGCCAGCAGCAGGCCGAATCCATGGGCCGCGTGCAGGCCGCCATGGCGCCCCCGCCCACATCCCCAATCCAGCGCGTGGCCATCATGGGCTCCGGGGATGCGCGCGGATTCCGCCGTGCCAGCAACCTACGCGCATCAGATCGCGGCGACCTGGCACGCCTGCAGGAGGCCCAGCGCTACGACACCCGCCTTGGTTTCGCCACCGGCCAGCAGCAGCTGGAGCGCGACCGCATCGCGGCCGACATGTTCAACACCGCGCGCGGCTTCAACGTCGCCCAGCAGCGCCTGGACACCGAGCGCCGCACTGCTGATTCGGAGATCGCGGCGCGCGGGTTCAAGTCGCGGGCACTTCAGCAGGAGGAGCGGCTGCGCAATACCTTCCTCGATCCCAACGCCACACCCCAGCAGCGTCAGCAGGCCCAGCAGTCCCTGCGCGCGATCAACGGGGAGGCGGATCCGTCCCAGTGGGCTCTGCAGGTCACCCCGGCCACCAAGAACGCCGACGGCTCCACCACGGAATCCAGCGTCTACCGGATCAACAAGGCTTCGGGGGATGTGCAGAGGGTGGATGCTGCTGCTGGCCTTCCACCAGGCATGACCAAGCAGGTCGGGACATCAGGCGGGAAGCCGGTATACGAGGACGCGAACGGCCGGCGGTTTGTGGGAGCGTAGGCCCTACTGGCCATCCAGCTTTCCGTTGAACGGTACAAGGCCGCCATGTTCGGCCTTGAACTCGCCCATCGTGCGGATCACCGTGTCGGTGGAGCCCTTGATGATCGCGTTCTCCCTGGCCTTGTCCTGCGTAACCCAGGCCCAGAAGTCGTTCCGGGCAAACAGCGCATCGGCGTCCGGGTGCGCGGCGTAGATCTTCCTGTAGTGCGTCTCAAGCTTCAGCAGGTCTGCATCCGTCTTCACCAGCGGGTGCTGCGCGCGAATCTCCGCTGACAGCGGATACCGCTCGCACATGTCTGTGGGGCCTGCGCTCGGGCTATACAGGCACCCGCACGCGCGCATGATCATTCCGGCCGCCGGCTGCCAGGACGTGTCGCGCGCCTTGTCCAGCGTGCACTGCTCAGGGGACTTCGGGCCCAGCAGGCCACGGCCCGAGCCGCGGCGCACATCAAAGAAGCGATCAGGGTATTTCGAGCCGCACAGGTTCAGCGCCGCAGCCTGTGCGGGTCCGTTCTTCACCCCGGGCAGGTTGTCCAGCAAGCAGGTGGCGTAGTCGGCAGCGAAACTGGATGTCGCCAACGTCGCAAGCAGCATCGCTATGCAGTGTCTGATTGATGGCCTCATGAATTTCTTTCCCATGGTGAGAGTGACCCGAGCGTGCAGTGCCAATGGAGGTGGACCGGACTTCGCGTTTGTGTCGGAATAGTAGATGAACGAGATGAAAAAATTGTTCTACGGCTTGTTACATTTATTTGATAGGATACGTAGCAAATGACAACGCTTAGCTTCGCACCTCAGGTCCTGGAATGGGCGGCAGGGAACATAGGTTCCACTGTCGAGCAGCTGGCCGTCAAAGTTGCAAGCCCAGCCAAGACGGAAAGCGTGGTGCAGGGCAAGCTCACGGCCAAGCAGGCGGAAAAATTTGCATCGCTAGCTCAAGTGCCATTCGGGTTTTTGTTCTTGGATAAGCCGCCAGAATTGCCGTCTCCAGAGATCCCGGATTTGCGCCAAGTGCCCGGGGCTGCCCGTCTCTCTAAAGCCTTTTTTGACACTCTTGCTGACGTTAAAAAGAAACAAGAGTGGTACTCTGATTTCCTAAAGGACTGTGAAGCAGCCACGCCGGATTTTGTTGGAAAATTTCATCCTCATAATTCCACCGTGGAAGATGTCGCTGATAGCATTGCCAGAAAAATTGGCTGTGATCAGGGGTTAAGGCAAAGCTGCGCGGATAAAGAGCAATACTACGGAGAACTGGTGGCGAGAGTTGAATCCGCTGGCGTTCTTGTTTTTAAGAATGGCGTCGTTCAGAATAATCCGCATCGGCCGTTAAATGTCGAAGAGTTTCGCGGTTTTGCTTTGGTTGATAAATTGGCGCCTGTGGTGTTTGTTAACGGGAAAGATAGTCCTGCGGCATGGATCTTTACCCTCTTGCATGAAGTTGCGCATATTTGGTTTGGTGCAAGTGGCGTGTCCGACATATCGGCGAGCGTTGCTGGAAGATTCGATGGCATTGAACAAAAATGCAACCAAGTTGCGGCAGAGGTGTTGACTCCAAAAACTGAATTTTTGGAGCAGTGGGAATTTTTTGGAGATGACTTGGCCTTGCATAGACTGCCTAACATATTCAAGGTTAGTCGACTGGTCGTGGCCAAAAGGGCCCTTGATCTTCATCTAATAGATAAAGAATCCTATCTAAGTGTGCTTCGGCAAACGAAGGCGCTTGATGCCAAGGCAAATGCCGAGGGAGGCGGGGATTATTATAAAACTGTATTGGTGAGAAATAGCAAGAAATTGACGAGCGCCCTTGTATCGGAGGCGTTTGCCGGTCGCGTGATGCTGAGAGATGCGGGCGCATTATTGAATATTTCTTCCAATGCGGTCGCTGAACTACATAAGAAAAGAAAGGCGAAGGTTTGGCAAAGTATCTGATTGATGCCAATGTATTTATTCAGGCCAAGAATATGTACTACCGCTTTGATTTTTGCGGAGGATTCTGGGACTGGCTAAAAATTGCGCACGAGAACGATTTGGTGTTCTCTATTAAAAAAGTCAAGGATGAGCTCACCGCATGGGAGGACAACTGCTGTGCATGGGTGAAGACACTGCCTGACAGCTTCTTTATAGATGACATGGCTGATGCAAAGGTTATGGCGGAATATCGCGGCATTATGCGATGGATAGCGGGAACAGACTTTAAAGACACCGCGAAAAAAGAATTTGCAAGAAATGAAGTGGCCGATGCGTTTCTTATCGCTGCCGCAAAGGCTCATGGATATACTGTAGTGACACAGGAGCAAAGCAATCCCGCCTCAAGAAGGAAGATTTATTTGCCTGATGCAGCTGCAGCGAATGATGTGGAGACTATGTATGTTTATGACATGCTATCCAAGCACTCTGACTCAACATTCATACATCGAGAGTTACTTGATGTATGAACTAGTTAAGAAACAACCTGCAGCCGTTGATTAAAGAGAGATAGCCTCTTCGGGGCGGGCTCTCCGATAATTTTTTCGCAAGCCATACAGTTTTGGCAGCCCCGCATCAGTAAGCAATGGGTCACCCAACCCGTCACGCGGGCGCGGTAACGCTGCTCATCTTCCGGCGGACCCGCCCAGGGTTCGCGCGATCCCGCCACAGTGCTGACACTGGGGCATGGCACATCTCCCCATCTTCATCCTCTCCGGCGCGCCGGTCCTGCCGCTTGTGTTGGCCTGCGTAGCCCTGTGCGCTGCGTATCGTGCGAGGGCTGCGGCGCGGCGGGCTGAAGCGGGCGCGCGGACTGCTGATGCCGATTTGGCCTATGTGCGCGACGTGCTGCTGCTCGCGCGCCGTGAGTTCGACTTCCACGGCGGATGCGTGGCCACCGACCGGCCAGACTTGCCCCTGTCGCCAGACACCAGCTGGACCGTCGATTTCGCAAGGGCTCGGGCAGCTATCGACGTCGCCATGGATTTGCTGGAGCGCGCGGCTCCCCGTACTGGTCCCGAATGTGAAGGTTGTAGTACTCGCCTGCCGAGCGCGCTGCTTTCAACCCGGTCCAAATATGTTCCGGCACCCTCGGATAGTCATAAGGCCGATCCGGGCTGCTCGTGAACCACAGGCGCAGAAGATGGGTGTCTGGGCTGTAGGTGCCCTTCACAAGCGTGCGTGAGCCTGCGAACGAATGCGTCTCCATTGGCTTGGCCCTCTCGGGATGGTTGTGTAGGAGAACCCATCGTAGCCCGAGGGAGCTTTTCTCCTGGGTGCATGCCCACCCCGTGCGGCTTGCGTCGTTTCTGGGCGCTGGTGCCGAGAACGCGCACCTGTGACAATGCCCCGCATGCACGAATGCGTCTTCACCCACAACGGCGTCGAGTTCAGCGCAGACTACGAGGCCTGTGGCGACGTGCTTGTGGTCTTCCTGCCGGACGACTCTTCCAGGGAATCACCGTTGAGAGGCCGTGACCCGCACGCCGTAGCTCTGGAGCACCTCATGTTCTACGCACACACGCTGGAGGATGAGGCCAAGCGCTGAGTCTCCAGGTTGTCCGCGCACCAGCAGAGTCAGCAGGCCGAGCAGGCCCTGGAGCGCGGAGGTGCGGACGCGGCCCGTGTGAGGCTATCGTCCCGGCGCGGGATTTTCCGTGCCACTATCGCGCCATGATTCCCGCACCCCTTCTTCAGTTCACCGACGTTCGCACACGCGCCTTCAACGGACAGACCCTCATCGGAATCAAGCACACAGCCAAGACCAAGTCTGGCCTTGCGGTCACAACCACCTGGGTCGATATGCCTCCTGAGGATGTGGAGCGGCTGATCAAGACGCTGCAGGACACGCTGGCCGGACTGCCGGTCGAGTAGCAGACTCGCGCATCCCTCACCCATGAGCCCCGCATGTCGGGGCTTTTGCTTCCCCGGCTACGGTTCACTCACAAGTGACCCAGTGCGGCGCGACGCTCCCAGTGAGGATGATGTGGCTGAGGCTAATCTGTCAAAAAGAAAAGGCCCGCGTGGCGGGCCTGGTGTGCGCGTTGAGCTGACCAGTCAATCGTCGTTTCCGCCGTAGTTGTATGTGGTCCCAGAGTACGAGCGGCCTCGGCTGTTGACGCCATTGTGATAAGTCGTATTCCCATAGGTGCTCGAGGTGCCCGACCAACCATTCCCGTTGGCCCCGGTGCCATTGTGGTACGTCGTGTTCCCATATGCGTTGGAGGTGCCCGACCAGGCATTTCCGTTGGCCGCCATGCCGTTGTGATAAGTGGTGTTGCCGTAGGTGTTGCTGGTCTGGTTCCAGTTACTCCCGGTTCGAGCATTGCTGCCTTGCGTGTATGTGGTGTTCCCGTACTGCTGGACGGTGTAGCTGTTTCCGTTGTTGTCGGTGCAGTAGCGCGATGACCCGGAACCTGTGCAAATGGCGTGCGCGCTGAGTGCTGCTGTGCCAAATGCAATGGCCGCGATGATTGACTTCATATGCCCTCCTGATGGTTGCAACAAGATATTACAGCACCTGAAAATTAAGCTTGGCTGCTCCCCCGCCTAGGGTTCGACCGCCCCCGCACCTCTCCTTGAGAGTGGGGGGATGGCAAACGACAGCACTCTAAAGCCCTTCTCAGGCGAACTCGACAAGCCTTCGGTTGGCGGATTGAAGCCGTTCGAGGGCACGCTCGATGGAGAGAAGCCCAGTCGCAGCGCTTCCGATTACGCCCGAGACGCGGCGGCATGGACGGTAAAGGGTGCCATCGCGGTTCCGGAAGCCGTTGTGGGCTTGGCCGACATCGCTACCGGCGGCCGTGCGGGGCAATTTCTTGAAAACAAGGGCGGCACAGTTGGATTCCGGCCGAAGGCCGCCCGCGAGGTCGTGAACGACTGGCATTCCGACGCCACCAAGGAAGCCCAGCGCAAGTTCCAGGAGGCCGAGGGCCTGGGCGGCAAGTTCCAGGCCGCCATCGAGAATCCTTCCAACATCGTCGGCGCGGTTGTTGAATCGCTGCCGGCCATGGGTGCTGGCGGCGTGGTGGCGCGCGGACTGGGCGCGGCCACGCGGCTGGGTGCCAAGGGCGCCGCTGCAGCTGGTGCGCTGGGTGAGGGCATCGTGGGTGCGGGCTCGGCTGCCGAGCAGATCCGCCAGGAATCCGAAGATGGACTGCTCTCGCCGGGCCAGACAGCTGCAGCGGCAGCCACGGGCGCGGCCACGGCCGGGCTGGGGTATGCCGGCGGGCGGGTGGCGCAGCGGCTGGGCATTGGTGATGCCGAGACCATGCTTGCCCAGGGCAACAAGGGCATTGCCAAGCAGTTTGCCGACGACGCGGCCACGGCGGCCACGAATCCACTGGTGCAGCAGCGCGCGGTCAAGAGCATTCCGACGCAGGTGATCCAGGGGGCGATTTCCGAGGGCTTCCTCGAGGAACTGCCCCAGTCGGTTGCCGAACAGATCTTCCAGAACCTGGCCCTGGGCAAGGACTGGTCCGAAGACGTGGATACGGCGGTGGTGCTGGGCACGCTGTCGGGCGCGGCAATGGGCGGCGGCGCGGCGGGGTATCGGGCGGCGCGCGAGCCGCGCGTGCCTGCAGGCCAGCCCGGCGAGGCTCCTGTAGCGGATCAGCCCGGGGCCGAGCAGGTTGCGGCCGGCGCACCTGGTGCTGCTGGCCCTGGCGCTAGCCCGGGTGCTGAAGGCGCCGCCACGCCAACCAATGCCGGTCTGGAGACCATGCGCAGGGAATTCGAAGCCCACATGTCGCAGCTGCAGCAGGAAGAGGGCGGCGAGCCGCAGGTGCCGCAGAGCACGCCGCCCGATGGCGCGGCAGCGCTGGCCCAGCAGCGTGCACAGCAACAGGCCCGGCGCGATGCCGAGATGGCCACGAACCGCGCCGTGCAATCGCCCGATGACGAGATCCTTCAGTCCACAGGTGCCGCTGCCATGCCGCCCTCGCGCGCCATGGGCCTGGACCCTGCTGCCGGCTCTCTGTCCGCAGCTGCTGCCCTGGCTGTGGATTCCGGTGCGGCTGCCCAGACCCAGCAGGCCGATGCTTTGGCGCAAGCCGCCGAAGTTGCCGCCCGTGCGCCAGTCAAGAAGAAGGCCTCCGAACGCCAGGTCACCGCAGACCCCGCAACAGGCGAGATCGAGGGTGGCGCCCTGGCCACTTGGACGGATGAGGACCTGTCCAACGGATTCCGATCTGCCCAGGCGAAGAACGTGCGCCTGCAGCTGGCGCGCGAGCTGGCACGGCGCCGCGGCGAGCGCGAGCAGCAGGCCGGAGCCGCCGCGCCTGCTCCCACATCCACCCTCCAGCAAGGAAGCATCGATGGCACACAAGCCGATCAAGCCCAGCCGCCGCGCGCGGAATCTTCGCCGGCAGCAGGAGCGCAAGGAGCGCCGGTTGCAGGTTCTGCAGCTGCGCAGGAGCTGACCGATGGCACCACCTCGTCTCAGCACGATGGCGCGCAAGCAGGTGCAGCGCCAAGCCCGCAGGCTCAAGCGCCGACCCAAACCCCTGCCCAGCGCATCGACGCCGGGCGCGCGGCCTGGGCCAGCATGCCCGCCGCAGAGCGCAAGGCCTTGGCCGGACGGCTTGAGGGCCTGAAGCCGGTCATCCGCAAGGCGCTCCCCGGCGCCACGTGGGAGCGGCTGAATGTGGACCTGCAACGCAAGATCGCGGACGCCATTGCGCCGCAAGGAGCAACCAATGATTCACCCGCACCTGCAGTACGGATGGCAGATGAACGCGCAGCAGGCACTGAGGCTGCTGCGGCGGCTGGGGGCGGTGAGCCGGCAGGACGCGCGCCAGATGCTCAGCCTGCTGGGCCGCGAGGTGGCGTTGCCGGACAGCCTGCTGCCGGCGTGCAATCTGCTGTACCTGGCCGAAGTGGCGCCAGCGAACAGGCTGCCGGCGTAGCCCCTGCTGCTGCGCCAGCGCCCACGGCGGGCCAGCAGCAGGCCGTGGTCATGGCAAAGGAAGGGAGCGACGCGCGGCGCGCGCAACTGCTGGCCGCGAGCGAGCGCTGGACCAGCATGCCGGCGGCCGAGCGCCAGGCTGTGGCCAAGGCAGCGAAGGGGTTGAGCGCTCCGGCGCGGGCGGGCGCCCACACGCGGGCATGGGCTGATCTTGCGCCCACGGTGCGCGAGAAACTGGCCGCTGCCTTGCCCGATGCTGCTGCAGCACCTGCTCTGCAGGACCAGGCCGCCTCTGTGTCAGCCGCTTCCGGCGACGAATTCCCCCTGCAGGAGGCAGCCGCCAGCTACTCTGGCATTTCGCATCAGGGCAACACCCGGTCAAAAAGCGACCGAGCGGCCTTCGAAACCTTCCTGAACAGCCAGCGCGACGATGGCATGTCCGTGGCCAAGACCGAAGCCCAGCGGGCGGCTGTGGAATCCGAAATGCAGCAGCTGCGACAGGAGTATTTGCAGCAGTACCGCATGCTGATGGGCGTGCGCGCCGGCACGTACAGCGGCTTCGTGGCAGGCCGCAGCGGCCTGAACTCCAAGCAGGCCGGAAGCCGGAACAACAGCCTGGATCGGGCCATGGAACGCTTTGCGTCCTGGGTGTCTGCAGCAGCTGGCCGATCCCGCGAGGCGGCGCTGGCCGCCCGCACGCCCGCTGAAGTACAGGCTGCGAGGGAGGCCGCCGCCACTGCACGCCAGGAAAAGGACGCTGCACGGTTGGCCAAGGATCTTGCGCTGGTGGGTCGGGTTCTGGATTGGAAAAAAGGCGACCGTTCGGAATTTTCCAAAGGCACGACCTTGGTCGGCGTGAACAAAGACCGTGCGGGATACCCCAGCAGTGTGATGCTGGAGCCCACCGATGGCGCGCCCCTGGTGGACAACAAGTTCGACTTGGCTGGGTTGCTTCGCCGCAAAGGTGAAAGCGTGCCCGAATCGCGCCAGCGCGTGCGTGATCTGGTGGACAAGGTGCGTGCCGAGCGTGGACAGAACGGCAGCGAGCCTGCTGACGTCACGCCCAAGCGGCCTCGCGGGGTCCTGGCTAAAAAGGCCGCGGCCGAAGAGGCCGACCGCTCCGACTACTTCACCCCGGGCAACATCGTGAAGGGCTACGGGGATAGCCATGTCCGCGTGGTCTCGTACACGCCGGCCAACGCCGATGGCGCGTGGAGCGTGACGGTGCGCCAGGTGGAGAAGCAGGGCTCTGGCTGGGAGGATGTGCCGGGCGTGCGCGAGCGCACCCATGCCACGCCGCCCAGCGCGCGCGAATTGAAGGCCGGCCCGGTGGAGCGCGCCGAGGAACTCCCATTCCGACGCGGCGAGGCAGATGCCCAGGGCCTGACCGATGAACAGATGGCCAACCTGCTGCGCATCATGCGGCCCGAGCCGGCGGCGTTTTCCGATGCGGCGCGGGCCCGGGCCGTGGGCCAGGTGCGTGAGACGGTGGATGCCATCCGCAAGGGTTGGAGCAATGGGCCGGAAGTCGTGGTGGCCTTCGACATGAACGATCCGGCAGTGCCCGAGGCGGCGCGGCGCGCGGATTTGCGCCAGCGCAGCGGCGGCGCCAGTGGCGCGCCCGAGGGCTTCTACTGGAAAGGTCGCGCCTACCTGCTGGCCAGCAAGCTGAACACGCCCGCCGACGCGGCCCGCGTGCTGCACCACGAGGTGCTGGGCCACCATGGCCTGCGCGGCATGTTTGGGCCGGAGCTGAACAAGATCCTCAACCAGGTGGCCACCATGCGCCAGGCAGAGGTTGCGGCCAAGATCAAGGAATACGGCCTGCGTGGCGTCACGGACCTGAGCCGGGGCCACGCGACAGAGGAAGTGCTGGCCGAGATGGCCGAGATGACGCCGCAGCTGCATTTCGTGCGCCGCGCCGTGGCCGCCATCCGCAACTGGATGCGGGCCAACGTGCCTGGGTTCAAGGGCCTCAAGCTCTCGGATGCCGACATCATCCAGGGCTACATCCTGCCGGCGCGCGATTTCGTGGAGCGCGGGCAGCGCGCCGTGTCCGACCGCGTCGAGCCTGTGTTCAGCCGCTCCGACTCGCCGTCCATCACGCCTGACGCAATCATTGGCAGCACGCTGGGCAGCGCATCGAAGCACCCGGACTACGCGGCGGCGAAGGGTGGGGATGTCGCAGCGGCCACACGGCTGGCTGTGGACCTCGTCACACCCGAGATGGTGGCGAAGGTCGCTGCTGCACTGGGTGGCGACCGCCCGCGCGTTTTGCCGGTGGCGGCTGAAGAGGTCTCGGGGCGCAACAAGATCCCGCGCGCCGTGGCCGAAGTTCTGGCAGCGCGCCTGGGCCTGGAAACGGCGACAGGCATTGTGCAGGCGAACCGCGCGCGTCGCACCGGCTTGGATGGGCTTGACCGCATCTTCGCGCCTGTCGATTTCGCGGGCGCCGTGGAGCCTGGCGACTACCTGCTGGTGGATGACACTCTCACCCAGGGTGGCACGTTCGCGGCCCTGGCCAGCCACATCCGCGAGGGCGGTGGCAACGTGGTGGGCGTGGTTGCGTTGACCGGCAAGCAGTACAGTGCAAAAATCCAGCCCTCTCCTGAAATTCTCGCAACTCTCCGGCAAAAACATGGTGACCTCGAAGTCCAATTCCGTGCAGCCACAGGCTACGGCTTCGACGCGCTCACCGAGTCTGAGGCGCGATACCTTGCACGATTCGAACCGGCTGAGCGACTCCGAGATCGAATCGCTGAAGAAGGACGACGCGGAAGCGAGCGCGCAGATCAAGGCAATCCTCGCCAAGGCGATGCCGACGACGAGGTGAGCTTCAGCCGCTCGCGGCTTTCGGAGATCAAAAACAGCGCTCTGGACCAGCTCCAGAAGACGATGTCCCACCCGGGCAAGATCTCTGTCTGGGACAAGACCATCGGCACCATGCGGCACCTTGCCGAGCGCGTGCCAGCCTTCAAGCCCGTCTACGAGACTGCGCAGCAGAACATCGATGACGTGTCTATGCTGGCCAACGATGCGGCCGACCGCGCGCCGCGCCTGCTGCCGCGCGTGGACACCATCGGCGACCTGGTGGGCAAGAACCGCAAGACCCCCGTATCGGCGGCCGACAACAAGGCCGTGGCGAAGCCGCTGTTTGAAGGCACGCTCCTGTGGGGCCGGGACGTGGACGGCAAGGCGGTGCTTGTGGACGAACTGGCCAAGAAGTACGGCAACCTGCCCGCAGACGACAAGGCCCAGCTGCTGCTGCGCGCCGGGCGGCTGGATGACCGCATGCTGGGCGCCTGGCGCGGCCTGCAGCTGGCCCAGTACGAGGCCAACGTGAATTCCCGCTTCGACAGCAAGATGCTGAAGGCCGGCACGGTCTGGACCGATGCTGAGCTGCAGACGATGTTCGGCGCGACGTCCAACCAGGTCGCGCTGTACCGCGAGGCCCGGGCGGCCATCGACCGCTCCATCGACATGACCGCTCGGGCGGACATGATGCGCGCCCTGGGCGACGAGTACGCCCCGATGCGCGACATGGTGCTGGATGCCCCCAAGCTGTCGGACGCCCTGGAGCTGCTGACCACCACGCTGCAGCACGATGCCAAGGCCAAGCCGGAGCTGGCCGACCGGCTGCTGCAGTTGAACAACCTGGTGGTGGACCGTGCGGCCACGGCCAAGGACCTGCAGGACGCTGGGTATGCGCCTCTGTCGCGCTTCGGCCGCTTCACGCTGGACGTGGTGGATCAGGATGGCAACCGGCAGTATTTCGGCCTGTACGAGACCATGAAGGATGCCAACCTGGCCAAGATCCAGATGGCCCAGGCCTTCCCCGGCGCCGTGATCACCCAGGGCACGATGAGCCAGCAGTCTTTCAAGCTGTTCGCCGGCATAACGCCCGAGACCCTGGAGATCTTCAAGGACATGGTGGTGGGCAAGGAGGCCGACGCGGCCACGCGCAAGGTCTACGACGAATACCTGAAGCTGACCAAGAACAACCACAGCGCCTTGAAGCGCCTGATCCAGCGCAAGGGCATCGAGGGATACAGCCAGGACGTGGGCCGCGTGGTGGCCAACTTCGTCTACAGCAATGCACGTCAGGGCGCGGCGGGCCTGAACGCGGGCACGATGGACCGGGCGATCAACGACATTCCCAAAGACCAGGGCGAGCTGAAGGACCTGGCCATGGGTCTGCGCAGCTACATCCGCGATCCGCAGGAGGAGGGCCAGGCTGTGCGCGGCATGCTGTTCGCGCAGTACCTGGGCGGCTCCCTTGCCTCGGCCTTCGTGAACATGACCCAGCCCTTTGCGGTCACGCTGCCATGGCTCAGCCAGTTCGGCGGCATTCGCGCGGCCAGCGGCCAGATGACCCGGGCACTCAAGGACATGGGCACGCGCGGCATGAAGTACGAGACGGACCTGGCCCACGCTCTGAAATCGGCCGAAGACGACGGCGTGGTCTCGCCCCAGGAGGTGCACCAGCTGATGGCCCAGGCGCGCGGCGCGGGAGGCCTGCGCTCGGGCGACGGCACGCGGGCCGGCGATGCGCGCGCAGCGGCGGGCAATGCCTGGGAGCGCGCCAAGGTGGCATGGAGCCAGCCCTTCGCTCTAGCCGAACAGTTCAACCGCCGCTCCACCTTCATCGCCGCATTCCGGATCGCCAAGGCCCAGGGCATGCCCGATCCCGGCGCCTTCGCGCGCAAGGCGGTGCTGGAGACCCAGTTCGTCTACTCGAAGGCCAACAAACCCCAGTGGGCGCGCGGCGCCGTGGGCGGCACGCTGTTCACCTTCAAGACTTATTCCGTCAGCTACCTGGAGCTGATGCAGCGCATGTGGAAGCAGGGCGGCCCCGACGGAAAGCGTGCCGTGGGCTGGGCCCTGGCCATGCTGCTGCTGATGGGCGGTGCCGGCGGCGTGCCCTTCGCCGAGGATGTGGAGGACCTGATCGACGGCGCGGGCCAGCTGATGGGCTACAACATCAGCAGCAAGCAATGGCGCAAGCAGGCGCTGGCGGGGATCGTGGGCAAGGAACTGGGCGAGTTCATGGAGCAGGGCCTGTCGGGCCTGCCGGGCGCGCCCATCGATGTGTCCGGGCGCCTGGGCATGGGCAACCTGATCCCCGGCACTGGACTGTTCCTGACCAAGCAGTCGCGCGAGCGCGATCTGCTGGAGGTGGTTGGCCCTGCAGGCGACCTTGTCGCGCGCGGTTTCACTGCCGGCCGCAAGGTGCTGACGGGTGACGTGGCGGGCGCGGCCCTGGAGGTGTCGCCCACGGCGGTGCGCAACGCGGCGAAGGGCCTAGATATGGTCGCCACAGGCATGTACCGCGACCAGAAGGGCTACAAGGTGATCGACACCACGCTGGCAGAGGCGGTGGCCAAAGCCATCGGCTTCCAGCCCAAGAGTGTGGCCGAGGTCCAAGAAGCCAACAGCTTCATGCAGCGGTCCAAGAGCTTCTATATCCAGACCTCTTCGGACATCAAGGCGCAATGGTCCCAGGCTGTCTTCGAGAAGGATGAAGCCGGCCTGCATCGCGTGCGCGACCGGCTGGCCGATTGGAACAAGAACAACCCCGAGCAGCCCATCGTGGTCAAAATCCCCGACGTGATGAAGCGCGTGCGCGAGATGAACAAGGATCGCACAGATCGGATCGCGGACACATCGCCCAAGGCTCTGCGTCAGCAAATGCGAGCGTGGGCTGATCACGCTCGTGCCTGAAGTCCACACTGTCGATCCACTCGATGGTCAGCCAGTAGATCTCGATGATCGGGTGGCGCTCGGCGGGCGTGGTCAGCTTGAAGAAGAGGAGGCTGCGATCAAGAGCAGCCAGAAGATGATGCCGTGCGTCAGTCCATTAACTTAGGTAGACGATCAGTGCGGAGAGTCAAATTTTCTTCTGTGGATGAGCTAGTCGCGCTGCAACAAATACAGCCTATCGAATTGGAATCCGGAGCAACGACCATTCGCGTTAGCAGTGCTACCTGGGACAATACTCCATCCCTCGGTATATGCTAGGGCGCATGCGTTTACACGAGTGCCAGTCCTCTGCTGGCTCACGTTTCGGAATTTATACAAAAATTGTCCTTGGGTGTGCCCACACTTATTTCCAGGGCGGGTTGCTGAGTAAAGAACCCATCCTTGGTTGTAGTCGTTTGAGTAGCAACTTTCTCGAAGCTCGCCACCATCAAGAACCTGGAATTCTCTCCAAGCCACCCACGATGGAGAGCTTGTAGTTTCAAGAATAATTGTCCTTACAGGTATTTCCTGCAGATTGTTAAACTCAATCCAATTATTGTCTTGGGTATATCCGGAGAATCCGCCGAAATTAAACCATTGTCCAGCATCATTTCTTCCCCAAATATGGTGGGTTGTGCTACCTGCTGGATTTTGGGAAGGAAGCATCCGTAGAGTAGAGAACATTCTCTCGGAGCCCAGGTCAATATCTATCCACTGAGTGGGTCCCGCGCCGGCGTTCCAAATCGTATTGGGATTTCCATCCGCCGCTTTCGTCATGTCGGCAACGTTGCCGGAAGCGTTTGTGATGGAGATAGGCAGCAGCACGCCTGGGCTTTGTGCGAATGCTCCTGCTGAGAACATTGCGGCAGCCGCACCAATTGATGCAGCCACCATCTTGAATGATTTCATTTGCAACTACTCCTCCAGTGTGTGAAGCCATGCATGCTAATAGAGTTTCGCCTTGAAATTTAAGAATTGTGCTATTGCATGTGGGAATGTGTAATGGCTTTTTTTGTTATTGAGCAAACTATTACTTTGCTAACTATTGGGGAATGGCAATGTAATTGGTTGCACACTTTCGCGGAGCGTGTGCCCCGGCTAGGGTTCGACGCATTCAGAGCGGCTCGGCAAAGTCGGGGCATGCCAGCAATTCGCTCCTTCCAAGGCCTGAACAACGTCACCGACCCGCTGCGGCTCGGCCTGTCGTGGTTCACCCGTGCTGACAACGTCGATGTGACGGAGTCGGGCGGGGTGCAGGTTCGTGTCGGCCGCACGCTGGCGATGGCATGCACGCCAACGGGCCTGTATTCCACCCGCGATTTCAGCCGGCTGTATGTGGTCGACGGCGGCGAGCTGCGGCAGGTGCTGGACGACATGACCGTGCGCCCCCTGGCGCTGGGCCTGGGCCGCGATGCGTACTGGACCGAGATCAACGACCAGGTGCTGTATGTGGCCGGTGACGCGGCCGGGATCATCCCTGGGGAAGGTGATGTGCTGCCCTGGCGCCTGCCTGTGCCGGCCGAGCCGCGCGTGCTGGTGGGCGAGGGCGGGCAGTTGCCGGCGGGCCAGTACCGCGTCTGCGCCACATTCATCCTGGCGGATGGTCGGGAGACGCCGGCCAGCACGGCGGCCGAGGTCGTGGTGGAGCAGGGCGCTGCGCTGCGGATCAGCGGCATTGAGCAGCTGCCCGGCTGCGTGACGCGCGTCTACGTGGCACCGGCCGACAGCACCGCATTTCAGTTGGCCTTTGGTGCTGCTGGTCCTGCTGCTGTCTGGGCGCAGCCGCCCGAGGCGCTGGGCCAGGAGCTGCTGACCGATGGGCTGGACCCGCTGCCCGAGGGCGTGGACGTGATCGCCGAGTGGCGCGGCCGCATCTATGCCGCCCAGTACTTGCCCGAGGACGACAAGACCGCAGTCTGGCGCAGCGTACCCCTGGCGCCGCACCTCTGGGATCTCTCCGAGGGCTTCTTCATGGTGCCCGGCCGCGTGCACGCCCTGGCACCGAACGACGCCGGCCTGGTGGTGGCCACCGACCGCGCAATGCATGCCTACACGTCCGAAGGCCTGGTCCTGCTGGCCAGCTACGGCACGGTGCCGGGCCTGCCGTGGGCGCTGGACGGCAAACGGACGCTCATCTGGTCGCAGCGCGGGTTGTGCCAGTTCCCCGAATTCACCAACCTGACCGCCTCGCGCGTGAGCGTGGCGCCCGGCCTGCAGGCTGGCGCGGCCGTGCTCGAGCTGGAAGGCCAGGTCCGTTTCATCAGCTGCCTGCACGCGGGCGGCACTCCTTTCAACCAACGACGCGAGGTATCGCCATGACTCTCAAACTCTCCACGGCCCTGCGCAATGCGCAGGCTGGCACCACGGGCTTTGCCGGCGCGCTCAATGGCGGCTGCATCCTGGTCTACAGCGGACCGCAGCCCGTCACCGCTGATGCAGCTCCCACGGGGACGCTGCTTGGCCGTGCCACGTTGAACGGTGACCCCTGGGTTGCGGGTTCGCCCACGAATGGCCTGGTCCTGGACACGCCGGCCAATGGCGGCGTGCTCAAGCCGGCATCGGCGGTCTGGAAGTTCACCGGCCTGGCCGCCGGCACCATCGGCTGGTTCCGGTTCGTCGGCAACGGAGCAGACGATGGCTCCGCATCGGTGCTGCTTCCCCGCGTTGACGGCGCTGCGGCAGTGGGTTCAGGCGAAGGCAAGTTCTCGACGCTCACTGTGGTGGTTGGCCAGCCCATCACCATCGATTCGTTCTCGTACATGATTCCGGCGCAGTAGGGCGAGGGCGGGCAGGCCATGGGGACGGAGCGCGAACACCTGCTACTGGGCGGCGCCGAAGAGGCCAAGCTGCTGCCCTTCGCGCGGGGGCGCGTGAGCACCCTGCGGGCAGCAGGGTTTCGCCACATCACGCAGCGCTACGAGCTGCTGGATATGCTGGTGAGCGTGACCATCGCTGGCGATGACGCATGGATCGAGATCCAGGGCGGGCGCTGGGACTATCTGGTTTGGCCGACGAGCCTGGACCATGGCCTGGGCGTGCACCAGAGGGATGGTCAGGAGATCTCTCCCTTGTGTGCCATGACTCTGAATGCCTCGGACAAAGGGCTACGCCGCAAGGAGAACGTGGACCTGCAGGCGGGGCCTCACGACTGGATCAGCGACGACCACAAGGATGTGCTGACCTATGACCACGGCAACGGCTTCCGGTATGCAATCACGGGAGCCCAGCATGCAGGCAGCGGCGCCAAGGCGGAGATCTTCCGCAACGGTGCACGCATCAAGGTGGCCCGTGAGCTGAGCGGTTGCGCCATCTTCAAGGCCTCTCTGCCCCAGGGCAGCACGGCGAAGTATTTGGTCCACGCTGCCTACGAGGCCGGGGCCAGCGGCACCATCGGGGATCAGCAGGTGTTGCTCTATCGTGTGGACCCCAAGATCAAGGACGACGACGGCCTAGCGCACACCGAAGAGTTCGCACGCTGGGAAGTGCCCGCCGACATGGAGCTGGCGATCACGCAGCCGTTCTTCTTTGACGGGATCGGCACTCACTGCATCACGATGCTGGAGACGCTGACACGCGAAGTCGTGGGCGGCGTGGAGGTGGTCAGTTTCGGGAAGCCTCGGTATGCGCTGCGTGGCACGCTGGCCCGTGACAGCAATGGTGATTTGGGTGCCCAGTTTGAATTGGGGCTGCTGGTCTCCACGCCCGATGAGCCCTTCACCAGCGTCAACGAGCAACGACACAACCCTGCCGATTCATCCTATTTTCCAGGGAGCTTGGCCAACGACTTCCACGATGCTGAGAACTACCCGATCGACGAATACAACACCTTCGCGCGGTCCAACAGCAGTTCTTCGGGGTACTCGCGCACCAGGACCACTGAGCGTGTCGTTCACATCCTGGGGCTGGATATGGCCCCTGATGGGACGGAACTGCTGGTTGAACGCGTCCGCTTTTCCGAATCGCTGAGCTATGCCGAGGAAGTGGAAAAGAGCCAATTCCAGTACACGCACTATTACAACGGCAGCGTGTTTCCGGTGGTGGAGCATTACACCGGTAGTGGATCTTTCAGCAACGTTTACAGCGCAGGCTCCACAAGCAAGACCACCGAGACCATCACGGTCAACGGGCAAGCGCTGATGTCGCTTGAACTCGCCAGCGACTTCAACGATGTGACTCGGACTCGGCAATGGGCGTATTCATATTCCCAGGCATACCCTGCACCGAATCCTCCACCTGCAACGGTGAGCACCACTGAGTCTTCGAACTCCAGCCGGCAGACGCTGAGCCTGCGAGACATCGATGGGCGCTGGGGTGCACTGGCGGCGGTGACGGCGCAGTACACGCAGCCCTTCAACGGGACCGACCTCGTGCCCTATTCGGTGAGGCTGCAGGCGCGGTGCCAGGGTTATTTGTTTGGACGCGACATTTTCACAGGGCACGTGAGGCTACCGCCACCGAACATGAGCACGGACACGATGCACTACCGCAGCGTCGCGGTGCGCCGGCCGGGTGAGTTCGTAATTTGCGCGTCGCCCGCGGGCGCAGTGCACCGTGAGCCGCCTCTTTCGACGTTCTATGACGACTTGGCCCTGACCGGGGCGCCTGACCGCGAACCTCTGATTGCCATGCAGCGCAAGGGCAAGGTCATCACTCCCGGTCCCGACAAATTCACGCTGGGCGAGGAGGCCGGTTTCCGGCTCGATCCCGTCCACCTTCTCTGAGCACAGCCATGGCCGAACTTGCCGGATACGCGTACCTCAGCCGCGAGGAGAACTATTACTCGCCACCAGGCGACCCAGAGACCTGGCAGGCGCAGGTGCACGTCTATGAGGTGTATGACGATGGCACCGCTGTCTATTCGGGGGTTGCTCTCTACAAGGCCTCCCTGCAGGATTATCTGGGTCTGCGCTTTGGATATCGCCCCGAGCCTGACATCAATAATCCCGCATACGAGGGCTACTACGACCTGGACCCACTGGCGCTCCGGCATATCAAGCAGCCGCCCGAGCGCGTGCGGCGCTTCTATTACAAGATCAACGAAACGGGCGCTTCGTTGCAGGCGGACCCAGACCGGTACGATCTTGGCGGGCTGATCCCGGACCCTGCTACCCAATACATGGTCTGGTGCCACTGGGAGGCACCGGATGAAGTGGGTGACTTTCCGCGGCCAGCGCGGGTGGCAGTCCTGTTGCCGCTGGTCCCTGGGCTCTGGCAGGGCATGGACATCACTGAGGACTGGCACCGTGCCGCTTTTGCGTCGGATTACGCAGAAGAGATCCTGAACGAGATCGAGCTCGTTTGCCCCACCCCGGTGCTGGAGATGGTGGCCACAGTCGAAGGGCTCGCGCGGTTCGACCTGATCGCACCGGTGGCCCGAGCCGAATTGCATGCTGGGGCTCGTGTCGAGCTGGTGGCGCCTGCCGCGCGCGTGGCGCTGACAGGATCTGACGCGGCGAACCGCTTAGAGCTGGTCGCCCCTGCGGCAACAGCGCTGTTGGTTGGCGGCACTCAGATCGCTCTCGTTGCGCCTTCCCCCGTCGTGAGCCTGCAGGCCACGGTCAGCGAACTCGCGCGTATTGAGCTGGTTTGCCCCGTGCCGCAGGTCCTGCTCGAAGCGACGGTGGAGGGCCTGGCGCAGATCGCGCTCATGGCGCCGGCGGCGCGCGTCGATTTCGTGGGAGGCGCCCGCATCGAGTTGCTGGCCCCGGCCGCCGTTGTGAGCCTGGAGGCCACCACCGAAGGGCTGGCGCAGATCCATCTCGTGTGCCCCATGCCCGTGGCAAAGCTGGAGGCTCATGGCGAGGCCACGGCCAGCTTTGACCTGATTGCGCCTGCGGCGATTGCCGGCGGCTGGGCTGACATCGTGCTCGTGGCGCCTGCCGCGCGCGCCTTCTTGGTGGCCACGGCCGAGGTGCCAGTGGTGCACGAGGCATATGCGATCAACCTGCGCACCAGCCTGGAGACCGGCGGCAACGAGGTAACGCGCTACACGGCTTTCCCGTTCATCCGGGTCGTGCGCTGGCGCGGGCGCTACGTGGCCATGGCCGCCAATGGCCTGTACTTCCTCGGTGGCGATACGGACGCCGGCCAGCCCATCGCGTGGCACCTGCACACCGGCACAACGGACTTCGGCAGCGCGCAGCGCAAGGCGTGGATCAGCTGCTACGTCGGCGGCCGCATGCCGCCCTGCAGTCGCTTCACCGTGGCCGTGGGCGAGAAGTGCCAGGAGCGCTACCCCTACGACACCCCGCGCGGCTCCAGCGCCCAGAACTACCGCCAGAAGTTCGGCAGGGGGCTGGACGCCCGGTACTACGCCCTGGAGCTATCGGGCCGGGGCGCGCTGACCATTGACGACCTCGAGGCCGAGGTCGTGAACAAGACACGGAGGATCTGACCATGGCATCTGTAGAAGAAATCATCGACGACCAGCGCGGCTTTGCGGCCGAAGTGCTGGCGGACTCGCGCCAGGCGCTGCAGGACGTGAGCAACATGATCACGGGCATCGGCTACCTGCAGCCTGACCCGCAGTTGGATCCCATCGATCAGCCGCTGGAGCCACCCGTGCTGCAGCAGGTACCGGAGTTTGCGGGGGTGGATTTCCAACTGCCCCAGGCGCCGGGCGCGGCGCCGCAGTTCCAAGATATCGGCCCCATCGACATCAGCGGACTGCCGGCGGCTACGGCGATGGTGCCCACCATCACGATGCCCTCCGCACCAGCGGCGCTGGCGGACTTCTCCATCTCTGCGCCCTCGATCAACACGAGCTATGAGTTCCCGGACCCGCCTGACCAGCTCATCAACCCACTGATCCCCGAGCCGCAGATCCAGGACCGGGCCGCACCTGACAAGCCCACCATCGTGCTGCCGGTGTTTGATTCTGCTGCGCCCGTGTTCGACGCCGAGGAGCCCACGGATCTGGCGGTGCAGCTGGAGACCACGCAGCGCGGGGCCAGCGCCGCGATGATGTCTGTGCTGGACGGCCAGCTGGACGCCATGCTGGCCAGGTACTGCCCGCGCTACCACTCCAGCATGGAGACCATGGAGCTGCGCCTGTCCCAGCTGATGGCCGGTGGTTCCGGTTTCAGCGGGGATGTCGAGCGCGCGGTGATGGAGCGGGCCAAGGATCGGAACCTCGGCGAGTACCGGCGCGCGCGCGATGCCGCTTGGGCCGACGCTGCAGACAGGGGTTACACGCTGCCACCGGGCGCGCTGCTGTCAGCGACTGCCAAGGCCCGCCAGGCCGCTGCCGACAACGTGGCCCGCGCCAACATCGAATTGGTAGTGAAGCAGGCCGAGATGGAGCAGGCCAACCTGCAGTTCGCCATCAGCACCTCGCTGAACCTGCGCCAGTCCGTGCTCGCAGCCATGCTCAGCTACCACGGTAACTTGGTGCAGATCAACGGGCAGGCGCTGGAGCACGCCAAGGCCGTGGTGGGCATGGCCGTGGAGGCCTACAACATCGCGGTCAAGGCCTTTGGCGCCAAGTTGGAGGCCTGGCGTGCGCAGGTCGCGCTGTACGAGGTGCGGCTTAGGGGCGCGATGGCGGCCATCGATCTGTACAAGGCCGAAGTCGATGCCCTGCAGGCGCTGACCCAGGTGGACATGGCCAAGGTCAACGTCTACCGTGCCCGCATGGAGTCGCTGCAGTCCCTGGCGAACGTCTACCGTGCGCGCATTGATGCCATCGTCAGCAGGGCCGGGCTGGAGAAGCTCAAGCTGGAACTGTTCCAGGCCCAGGTGCAGACCCGGGCCACCGAGGTCCAGTCCAAGGCTACCGAGTGGACCGGCTACCGCGCCGCGCTGGAGGGCCAGGAGCTGCAGGTGCGCGTGTACGATGCCCAGGTTCGGGCAGACGGCCAGGCCATCCAGACCTATCGTGCCGGCATCGACGCCAAGGTCGAGGTGGTGCGGGCCGCCGCGATCACCAACGATTCCCGGGCGCGTGTGCACGAGATGGCGCTGCGCGAGTACGGGCAGATCGTGGCCGCACGTGGCGAACTGGCGCGCACGCAGCTCGAAGGCGACCGCCAGAAGCTCATGGCCTACCAGGCCCAGACGTCCGCGGCCGTCAGCTACGCGCAGATGGCAGCCACCTTCTACCGCTCCAAGGCGGATGTGAACGTGAGCTACGCCGATGCGCGCATGCGTGCCCAGACCGTGCAGCAGTCCAGCATGCAGAGCATGCAGGCGGCCATCACGCAACTGGCCGCCGCCAACGCCAACACGCACAGCCAAGTCGCGGGCCAGGCCATGGCCGGCTTGAACTCCGTGGCCATCAAGAGCAGCGACGGCTGACCGCCCCCGGCTAGGGTTCGCCTCCAGCAGCCCTGCCGGGAACACTGCGGGGCATGACAACCCCGGCCTGCCTCGACTTCACCATCTACCAGGGCGCGACCTTCCGCACCGCCCTGGAGCGCTACAGCGTGGCCTACCCGGTGCGCGAGGAGTGCGACGTGCTGGTGAAGGCGTGCAGCGGCGATCCGGTGCCGGACGCCGACAAGGTGCCCGAGGACTACACCGGCTGCACGGCCCGCATGCAGCTGCGGCGCGAGATCGGTGACCCGGAGGTGCTGCTGGAGTTGAGCACTGCGAACGGCGGGATCGAACTGGACGGGGTCTGGCTGCGCCTGCTGATGACTGCAGAACAGACCGCCGCCTTTCTGTACGGCCCCGTTGCGCCCGGCTGGACTTCCTGCATCGGCCAGATCGAGGTCACGCGCCCCAGCGGTGACGTGGAGCGGCAGTACGAGCTGCGCTTCGCACTGTACCCGGAGAGCACCCGGTGACCACCGTCGTCTCTTCCGAATCCTCGGCCGCCGTCATCGAGCGGCAGACCTCGGTCGTGGTGACGCGCGAGGGCGGCAAGACCCATGTGGTGCAGCAGCCGGCGCCGCCCGCTGTCGTCGTGACGCGGGGCATTCCTGGCCCCCAGGGCCCCCAAGGCCCGCCCGGCGGCGGCGCTGGCGCGACCTACACCCACATCCAGAGCGCTGCAGCAGCCGTCTGGACCGTTGCCCACAACCTGGGCCGCTACCCCTCCATCACCGTCGTGGACAACCTCGGCGGCCAGCTCTACCCCGATGTCCGCTACGTGGACGCCGACATCGTCCAGATCACCCACAGCGTGCCGCTGACCGGCCGCGCCTATTGCAACTGAGGGCCCAGCCATGAAGATCACGAACAACCTCGACGCCTCGGGCAACCGGGTCATCAACCTGGCCGACGCGGTCAACCCGCAGGATGCTGTCACCAAGGCCCAGCTCGACGCGGCAGTGCAGGGCTACAAATGGAAGGAGCCGGCGCGTGCCGCCACCACGGCCAACATCACGCTGTCCGGCGCCCAGACCATTGACGGCGTGTCCATCGTGGCCGGCGACCGGGTGCTGGTGAAGAACCAGACCACGGGCTCTGCCAACGGCGTGTACTTGGCCGCCTCCGGCGCGTGGGCACGGGCCACAGACTTCGATGCCGCCAGCGAGGTGTTGGGCGCCGCGGTCTTTGTCTCCGAGGGCACGACGCAGGGCAACCAGGTCTGGCTGATGACCACGGACGCGCCGATCACCATCGGCACCACGGCGCTGACGTTCGCCCAGGTCGGTGGCGGTGCAAGCTACACGGCGGGACTGGGCATCAGCATCAGTGCCGGTGTCATCGCTGTTGATACCGGCGTGGTGGCGCGCAAGGCCTCGGCCACCGTGGGCGATGGCACGGCCACGACCATCACCGTGACCCACAGCCTCAACACCCAGGACGTGGTGGTCAGCGTGCGGGAGACCGCGACGAATGCCGGCGTGCTGTGTGACTGGGTCGCCAACGGGGTGAACACAGTGCAGCTGACTTTTGCTGTGGCGCCGACCACGGGCCAGTACCGGGCAACCATCACGGGCTGACCTCATGAAGCACGTCGGCACACGGGCGAATGCAAAGGATGTTGCGTCGCAGGACCAAATCCTCGGTGCAAGCCAGTCCTGGCAAGACGTGACAGCCAGCAGGACTACTGGCGTCACCTACACGAATACAACTTCAAAACCGATCCTGGTGAGCATTATCGGAACGTCGCGTGGGGAGGGCGCAACCGCGTGCTTAGCGATAAATCTTCGTGGAAATTGGGTGGCTGTGAGTTATGTCAATTACACCGGCTCCGGAAACGGGGTACAGGCAATTGTTCCGGCGGGAGATACGTATTTCTACTTTGCGGATGGGCACAACGTGACGAAGTACATGGAGTACCGCTGATGCTGCTTTTCAAGGACTCATCGGATCGGCTCTATGCCTTCGAGATTGATGCTGATCCGGAGCTGTATTCCGGATTGGTTGCTGTGGGCAGCGCTGAATTTGAACAGTTGCGGATTAAAGCGTTGGTGGGAATGAGGCCTGCAGCGCCAGGAACTGCCCTACCGCTTGAAGTGCCGCGCTGGGCTGGGCGGCTGGCGCTCAAGCGCCATGTGTTGGAGCAGGGCGCTCTGGTGCTGCTGGGCCCTGACCATGCTCGGCCGTTCGACAACCTGCTGGCGCGCGTGCTGATGTGGCGGGACGCTTTGCCCCCCGGCGAATTGCTGGACCGGGTAGACGCAGTACTCAACGATGCCAAAGACTGGCTGCGCTACAGCGAGACCGTGGCGGAGGTTGCTGCAGTGCTGGGCCTGACTGCAGAGCAGATAGACGTGCTGTTCGTCTGGGCAGCAGCGCAGCGCGCGTAGGCCCCCGTGTAGGGTTCGCCAGCGCGGCCCGGCCTCGGAATCATCGGGGCCATGAAGAAATACCTCGTATCCCTGCTCGCGCTGATGGGCATCCACCAGCATCTGAGCGCAGAGCAGCGGCAGGACCTGGCCAATGCTGCCGTACACGCCACGCCAGGTGCTGCTGCCACTGGGGTGTTCAAGGTTTGGGGGCTTCCGCTCAGCGAATGGCTGGTGGTGGCTTCGCTGGCGTTCATCGTGCTGCAGGCCGGCTATCTGATCTGGAAGTGGCGCCAGGACTACCAGCGCGCCCAGCAGCGACAGCGCCTCGCGCGCTTGGCAGGGCTGAAGCCGGAGCCCGAAACAGACTGGGGCGCGCCATGAGCACGGCCCGCATACCAGCGGCAGGCTTGGGCATTGGTGCCGCCATCCTCGCGGCCTGGATTGCCGCAGAAGGCTTCAGCGCAGATCCGATCATCCCGGTTCGCGGCGACGTGCCCACCATCGGCCACGGCGCCACGCGCTACGAGGACGGCACACGCGTGACCATGGCAGACCCGCCCATCACCCGCGAACGGGCGCGCGAACTGGCCATCAACCTGCTGGAGCAGCAGTACGGCGCCTGCGTGCGCGATTCGCTGGGCGACACGCGGGTGCATGCAGTCGAATTCGCCCAGGCCGTGGACTTCGCGGGCCAGTACGGCTGCGGGGCCTGGCGCGGCTCCTCGATGCTCGCCAGGACACGGGCCGGCGACTATGCCGGCGCCTGCAACGCTTACTTGGCCTACCGCTTCATGACCAGCGCTCAGCCCCTGCAGGCCTACAGCGCCTACCAGTGGGGCGCGGACGGCCGGCCGACGCGGTGGCGCTACGACTGCAGCACGCCCGGCAACAAGGTTTGCCGCGGCGTCTGGACCCGTCAACAGGCGCGGCACGCCGCATGCATGGAGGCCCAGTCATGAGCCCGATTTGGATCGCAATGTGGTGGTACTGGTGGAGGGGTGGGCGGTGACCGGGATCACACCGAAACTGCTCGCGGCCGCTGTCCTCGCGCTGCTGGTGAGCCTGCTTGGCAACGTGCTGCTGGCCAGGGCCTACCTGGGCCAGCGCGACGCCGCTTCAGCCGCGCGGGCCAGCGTGGGCGAGATGACCCAGCAGCGGGACGGCGCTCGCGACCTGGCCGCCGCCTGCAGCGATGCAGTCGATGACCTCCGCGAGCTGGCCGACCGGCGCAAGAAAGAGGGCGAGGTCGCGCGAGCCAGCGCCGCTGCCCAGGCGCGGACGCACGAGCAGCGCGCCGATGAGATCCTGGCCAAACCCCCAGCCGTGCCCGGCTATGCCTGCGCGAGCGCCCAGCACCGGGTGGACAACTGGCTGCAGGGGAGGGCGAAGCCGTGAAATTGACAAATTGCTCAATTCGTCAATTCGCGGTGCTAGCTTCCCTGCTGGCCCTGGCCGGCTGCCAAACCCCGCCGACGCGCGTCGAGTTGCAGCGCGTGAATGTGCCCGTGCCGGTGGCATGCGACGAGCCGGTGCCAGAGCGCCCGGTTATGCCCACCGAGCAGCTGCGCCCTGGCGCCACAGTAGACCAGTTCACCCAGGCCGCCCTGGCCGAGATCGAGCGGCGCGAGGCCTACGAGATCCAGCTGATGGCTGCGCTCATGGTGTGCACGCGGCCGATCGAGCAATAGACGCCTCTTTTAGTCAACGAACCACTGCATTGAAATATTGCTTACGGCTCTATTGACCACTGCCCCGTTGCTGTGATTGATGTTGGTTTCAACAAACTGCCCAGTCGTATTAACTGCATAGCTAGTGGAGCTTGGAGGCAAACCGACCACTCCGAAGTTGGAGCCTACTCGCACATCCATACCTAGATTGGTATTGCTTAGGCAAACAACTGCTTGAGACGCATCGGCCTTGACGCCGTGCTGAGTGCAGTACAGAGTCCACGTCTGCACATTCGGCGATATGAGTTGAACCTTCAAGCTGGAGCCATTATTAAGGGCGGTTCGCAGCGTCTGCAGCGACCCTGCCGTAGGGGTGCCGCTAGCGTCATGTGAGTAAACCAAATTCCATGCGTGAGAAGTCCCTGTAATAAGAGTTATTGCGGCGGCAGAAACGATATGTTTGAATTGCACTTTTTTTACTCCTTGTGAAAGAAGTCTCATCTTATTTTAGGAGCCAGTTGTTGATTGCTTAAATAGGATGGATTAATGCATGCAATTTGACTTCTTTTACTGAAATTCCTTGTATTGTTGTGTTATTAGAAGTAACAGATAACGGGATGTCGATTCAGATTCCCATCACTGGCCTTGTTCCTTCGACGTCGGTGCTACTCGGCTTGCCTCATCGCCGCGGCGCGCGCTGCTTCTGCCGCCTCTCGGGCCTCTTTCTCGGCCTGGATGACGCGTTGCTGCGGCGTCATTGATGCGCCGTCGTAGCCGCCTGTAGCGCGCTCACCGATCTGTATGTGGGAAATCCGAGACGCTCCGTAGAATAGGGCTGCAGCGATGATCAGTAGCACGATGAATCTCATGCAGCCATTGTGCCTCCGCCCGTCATTCTTTGACGGTCTTGGACGTACACGTAACTTTCGAGAAGCACTACATACCCTTCAGTGGCTGCTTACGCGCCAAGCGCCAAGGTTGGCCGACCATCGCCGGACCGCAACTGTAAATCGGAGTATGCAAATGGCTAAACCACGATATGACGATTCTCAGCTCAAAGATCTGTTGCTGCAGATGATGGAAACGGAACTGGGAGGTGAGCAGGTGTATAGAACTGCTCTGACCTGTGCCCTGAACGATGACCTTAAAAAGGAATGGGAAGAGTATCTCGAAGAGACGCTCAGCCACCAGAACGTGGTGCGCACTACATGTGAACTGTTGGGGGTCAATCCGGACGAAGCTTCGCCTTCCCGTGATGTCGTGAAGCACATAGGATCATCGCTGGTGAAGGCGATGGAATTGGCTCTCAGAGGTGGTAGTGCAGCCGCTGCGCAACTCGTGGCGTGCGAGTGCGTGGTCCACGCCGAGACCAAGGACCACGCCAACTGGGAGCTCCTGGGCAAGGTCGCCGAGGTGGCTACAGGCGAAACGGGCAAGGCCCTCAAGGAGGCTCACGCTCGAGTGGAAAAGGATGAAGATCATCACCTGTATCACACCAAGGGTTGGTGCCGCGAGTTGTGGATCCAGAGCTTGGGTATGCCAGCAGTCCTGCCTCCCCCTGAAGAGGTCAAGCAGGTTGAAACTGCCATCGGCGCATCTCGAGCGGAGCAGCAACGCGAATCCATGCTGTGATGCCTAGGCCGAGGTGGTTAGAACCCACGCAAGTGCCTCACAGCGCGGAGGTGCTGTTGTTGGTGGATGTCATCAACCCGCTTCAATTTCCCAATGCCGGGCCTTTGCTGCAGGAAGCGGTACAGGCAGCCCGGCGCATTGTCCGGCTCAAGGCCAGGCTTCGTGAAAAGGGCGTGGCTACGATCTACGCCAACGACAACTACGGTACTTGGCACAGCGAGTTCAGCGACATTCTTGCCGCCTGCCAGGGGTTGGCTGGCGAGCGTGGCGAGATCGCTCGGCTGCTTGCGCCCGATGCGGATGATCTGGTGATTCTCAAGCCCCAACATTCGGCCTTTCATTCCACGCCGCTGCTGCATCTGCTGGGCAGAATGCATGCGCGCAGGCTGGTCATCGTGGGGTTTGCTGCGGACATGTGCGTCATGCTCACGGCTACGGATGCACGCATGTCAGGCTATGAGGTCTGGGTGCCCAGCGATTGCACGGCGGCCGAGACGCCTGCGCGGCGGCAGCAGGCATTGCGGCAGTTGAGGCAGGCCTTCAAGTGTTCAGTGCGCGCTTCGGCGCGTAGCCCCTGGGCGGGGCGGAATTGAAGGGGCGTTGGTATGTGGAACCTGGACATCCATCCGTTTGAGTTGTCCGTACGTGCGCTGGCGGTCTATGTCCTGCTGCTGCTGATGATGCGCATGACGGGGCGGCGTACGGTGGGCCAGTTCACACCTTTCGATCTGCTGGTTGTGATGCTGGTTAGCGAGGCAGCGGGGCCTTCCATGACAGGGTCTGATCAGTCCCTTCCTGGCGGGCTGCTGGTGTGCGTGATCCTCATTGCGTTGAATACGGCCGTGGGTTTCGTGACGGCACGCTGGCGCGGGGCGGAAAAGCTACTGGAGGGCGAGGCGGTGCTGCTGGGGCGGGATGGAACGATCTTCGAGGGTGCGCGCAAAAGCCACCGGGTATCGCGCAACGATATCGAGAAGGCGCTGCGCGAGGCAGACTGCGAGGAATCAGAAATCCGCTGTATGTTCCTGGAGGCCGACGGATCCATTAGCGTGCAGAAAAAGCAGTAGTCGAACCTGTCAATCCTCTGGGCAGCGCTCCATGGCCCAGTCCAGTGCCGCCTCTGCATCGGCGTGCGGCCCGTCGAAGGCAAGAATGCCGCGCGCATCGTCCCAGAACGACCCAGACCAGCGTCGCGCCGCTGGGAAGGGGCGCCGGCCGTAGTCCACCACGACCGCATACCAGCCAGGCGCCGTGGGCGCGCCGCCCCAGATGAGCGAGTCCATTTGGCTCAGCCAGCGGGCTGCTCCAGTTGCACCGCTCCCTTGCCGACCCAATGCCAGAAGCGGTGGCGCCCGTGGCCATACATCTGCAGCTCGAATGTGATACACACGCGCCCAGCAAGTAGGGTGTCGACTTCACTGGTGACGTACTGCAGCTGCCCACGTCCTGGAACAGGCAGCAGGCGCTGTGCCGCCGACATTTCTTCTCCACGCACCTTGGCGATTACGCCGCGCTCAATGGGGTTTTGCATGGTGGCTCTCAGAAGGGGGCGTTTGACTGGTGCACGGACACGGGGCCAACACCGCTGTAGACCATGTCGCCGTCCGAGTCGTAGACAAGAAACCAGTCGGGATGCAGCTGTTCGATGAAATAGTCCTCCGGCTTGCCCGGCATGACTTTGACTTCGGGTGTGCCGAACCAGCGCGGCATCGTGAGCAACGTGGGGAATTCCTCGTATGTGAGCAACATGGTGGCCCTCCTGGGTGGGGTCAGTAGTCGAACTCGCAGGACCATTCCTGCGCGTGCCATGCTCTGTCGCAGCGTTCCAGTCCGCTGAACTTCATCTTTCCCGCACATGCATAGATCAGCTTGGGCTCGAACAACTGGTTGTTGGCGCTGTCTCCAAGGATGCGCAGCACAGGGATCGTCCGGCGCTGATCAGGCACTGCGTAGTGCTTCAGGTCCAGCTCACCCTTGATGTACTGCAGCGGGCCACGGTGATAGCTGCGTGCGCCCGCCTCGCGGAGGATGGTTACTTTGACTTTCATGGCTGTATAAATATACAGTTATCTGGCAGAGCGAGAAAAGTTAGCATCCACTTATGTGCAATCGATATAACACCCCGCGTGAGATCGAAGTTGAGCGCATGTGGCGGGTCGGCCGACAGGCGCCACTGCCATGGTGGAAGCCGCACGTCACACCACTGGCCCAGGGGCCGTACATCAAGCCCGGTGGCGAGATTGAGATAGGGCAGTGGGGCATGATCCCGCGCAGCTCGAAGACGCGGCGGCCAATGACTGCAGACGGCAAGCCCATGTCCACCAACAACGCCCGGCGCGAGACCGTAGCAAAGTCCTGGACCTATGCACCTGCCTGGCGCGCGGGCCAGCGCTGCCTGATTCCGGTGGAGAGCTGGGTGGAGCCCTATTGGGGGCTGGGCTCGCGCAACGTGTGGTGGTCGTTCCGGCGCGCGGACGGGCAGCCGGCGGCCCTGGCCGGGCTGTACAGCGAATGGACCGATCCAGAAACAGGCGAGCTCGTCCCGAACTACACGATGATCACGCAGCCTGCAGACGGCCACCCAGTGCTCGCGCTGATGCACCGGCCGGGAAAAGAGAAGAGGGGAGTGGTGCTGCTGGAGCCCGGCGACTGGGATGCCTGGCTGCACGGCACGGCCGCGCAGGCCGACGCGCTGATCAAGCTGCCGCCGCTGGGAGCGTTGCTGAGCGGGGCAGAGAAGCCTGAGGAAGAGGGCCTGCTTCCTGCCGAGCAGCTGCTCGCTCTAAAAGCTGGGGAATAAGCAGAAGCAGAACCCGCCCCCCGCTGAATGCGGTGTAGGTTCTTGTGTAGCTTTTGGAGAATATTCTGAGAATCAGAGGGAGAAGGCTTCTTCAAGAATGATGATGTTCATTGCCTGTGAATCTGTCATAAGCCTTTGATTTATCTCCGGTTTGCCGCGCAAGATGTAGTCGGCAAACACTTTAATCTGTTGTTGCGCTCTGTCTTCGGCATCGTCGGCACTTGCCTGAGCTGGGCTGCTTGAAGGTTCTATGAGGCTCGCGCAGCCAAGGCCCTGAAGCCCGGCGAACACATTGTCGTTCAAGCTTGTGCCTACCTGAGGCTGGAGGCTTCGGTCAGTACCAAATCTTGGACCTGTCGTTACAGAAGCCTCGCAGATGCAAAGGCTCAAGCCGGCGAAGTGCGGCCGTTGGCCCACCATGCCAGCCGCACAGGCTGCTTCCGTATGGCAAGCTGCATCTTGCTCCGCTCGCCCCGTGGCTTATCCAACGAACGCAGGCTGGCAGGACAAGGTCGGCTCCGCGCAACCGTATCAGTGGCTTACACACTGGAACGTATTGGCGACGACGATGTTGAGAAGGCTTGGTGGATGGCCGCCTGTTGGCAAGGTCGGTGAAGACCGGGTTGGCGGCGGTCTGAAGAGGCTGTGTGGCATTGGGAGAATGCCTGAATATGTTCCCCCGCTGGTGAGTGGCGCGAGAGGAGTCATGATTGCGCTTGATATCTGGCAGTTCCTTGCTTGGTTCTCATGGAGAAACTGGTTGCTGAATGGAGTGGGGTACTCGCGGTGTCCCAATCACCTTCGGCGGCTCCTGCATCAGGGGCGTATTTGAGCCGCATGCAGCATTGACACCCGTGATCGCCGCATTGGTCCGCATCCGTTTTTCGTCTTGGGAAATGGTGCGAATGCTGGAGACGAATTCCAGCTCCTTGCGCGCCTGCTTGCACTGAAGGGACGCGCCGAGCTGCTCGGGCGCAGGAGCAGTTGTCTGGCGGGCTTGCTGCTCGATGACACGCTGCTGGCTCTCGATCTGGCGCTGCTGCATTTCGTTCATCTGGCGCTGATACTTTTGTTCATTCGCCTGTGCTGCATCAGCCCGTTCACGGGAGATCTCATCGTCCGATTTTTTGCGCTGTATCAGAGCTCCAGCGTCAGTGCTGCTGCAAGGACTGTCTGAGAAAGTCGACTTTCCAGAAGCATCCTTGCATTGAAAGACCTGGGCTGCGGCAGGCAATGCGAAAAGTGCGGTAAAGATTGCTGTGGTCAAGAGTCGCATATGCATATCGATGAATTGATGGGCCTGATCGGAATCGAATTACAGACGAAGAATAGTCCTTTGACCCGCATGCCCGGCAACTTTCGTCTTGGTTCGAATGGCTAGTTTCACTCGGCGTCCCGCAGGGCAGCGCGGCGGGCTGCTTCAGCGGTCTCCTGAGCCTCCTTCTCGGCTTGCCTGAAACGTTCTTGTACCGGAGTCGATGTGCCGTCATGGCCGCCCGCGGCGCGCTCACCGATGTGAATGTTGGAAAGCCTTGCTGTGCCGTACAGCAAGGCCGCTGCAATGATCAGGAGCACGATGAATTTCATCGTTGCATTGTGCCGTTGGTCATTTGGAGGGTACAGCCAGCGTCTGCAACGCCATCTCACACCTCTGCCGCTTGCCAGGTCCAGAGTAAACTCGCCCCCGCAGCCAGCACTCGCTGCACGATGGGAATGGAGCTTCCCGAAACCGCCCTGCGAAGGGCTGATGGCTCCTGCCTTGGTGGGATGGGTCCTGCCGGTGGCGGGGCCATGTCTTGATCCTGCCCGGCACGCCCGTCCCGGTTATTCGATGAAAGGACGGTCATGGGGTTCTACGGTTTCATTCTGGTGTTCGTTGGAGGCGGCCTGGGGTCTGCGCTCCGGCATGGCACAAACTTGCTCGCGCTGCGGCTGGTGGGCAGTGCGTATCCACTGGGTACATTGGCGATCAATGTGCTGGGTGCCTTCGTGATGGGGGTGGTGGTGGAGTGGTTTGCGCTCAAGACGTCGCTGCCGCAGAGTGCGCGGCTGTTCATCACCACGGGCATTCTGGGTGGCTTCACCACGTTTTCGACGTACGCGCTGGAGGTCGGCATGCTGTATGAGCGTGGCGACTGGCTGGCCTCCGTGCTGTATGCGCTGGGCTCGCTGGTGTTGGGCGTGGCTGCGCTGTTTGCGGGGTTGGGGCTGGTGCGCATGGTGGCCCATTGAGACACCGTGATTGCGCTATGCTGTGTGCCATGGCCCGCCTGAACGCAACGCAGATTATTCGCACCATCCATTGGATGGTGGGTTAGCCAGCGGCCTTCAGCGCCATGCAACCCGCCCAGAGGAGGCGGGTTTTTTCATTCCGTCTCCGGGGTTTTCTCAAGCCTTTCAGGAGATGGATATGCAGGTTTCCGAACAGTCCCGGCCCCGTTGCGCAGAATATGCCGATGCCCCTGCCGCCAACGCGCGGCTTGCCACGCTGCACATGGTCTGCGGCAAGATCGGCTCGGGCAAGTCAACGCTGGCGCGGCAATTGGCGGCCGGGCCCGGAACGGTGTTGGTCAGCGAGGATTCCTGGCTGGCCGGCCTGTACCCCGGCGAGATGCAGTCGGTGGCCGATTACGTGCGTTGCAGCACGCGGCTCAAGGGGTTGATGGGGGCGCATGTACAGGCGCTGCTGGACGCTGGCGTGTCGGTGGTGCTGGATTTTCCGGCCAATACCCTGGAGGGGAGGGGGTGGGCGCGCAGCGTGTTCGAGAAAGTGGGCGCCTCGCACCGCCTGCATTTTCTGGATGTGCCTGACGAGGTCTGCAAGCGGCGCTTGCGTGTGCGCAATGCGGCAGGCGAGCATCCATTTCAGGCCAGCGATGAGCAATTCGATCTGATCACGAGCTACTTTGTCGCGCCCTCCGACGAGGAGGGCTTCGACGTGGTGCGTCACCCGTACGCGCCTGTCTGAAGTGCCGGCCTGGAAAAGAGACTTCGCCACGGCCCCATCCCATCATCTCAGCTTGATCGCGCTTGCACCTCCACCCAATAGCGGGTGCGGGTTCGCAGTTGCAGAGGAAAGCGGCTGACGAGCGCGGCCAGGGCGCGATCCGTGTCATCCACGGGAAAGGCGCCCGAGACAGGCATCCCGGCGACCTCGGCCGAGCAGCCCAGGTAGCCGGGCCGGTAGCGGGCAAGGGCGTCAATCAGCTGGCCCAACGGCATGTCCAGCGCGACCAGGCCGCCTTCATGCCAGCTGGCTGCAAAGGGGTCTGCGGACGTGGGCGGCTGGGTGGCGCTGGACGAGAAGGCGGCCTGCTGTCCGGCCTGCAATTGCGCGGAGGGCGCATCGCTGTCCAGAGGCTGCAGGCGCACGGCCTTTTCCTGCACGGTGACGTGGCACAGGCCATCGTCCGCAAGATGGACCGTGAAGCGCGTGCCCAGGGCCAGTACGTGGCCTTGCGGGGTCTGCACGCTGAAGGGGCGGCCCAGTGCGTCGGGCTCGGTGGCGACGAGGATGCGACCACGGTGCAGGCGCAGCAGGCGCTGGCGGTCGTCGAAAACGGTGTCCAAGGCGGTTGCCGTATCCAGGGCCACCAGGGAGCCGTCGGGTAGCTTTAGATCCCGGCGCTCGCCCGTGGCTGTGCGCTGCCCGGCCTGCCAGCTTTCCAGTGGTGCGCCTTTCCAGGCCATCCAGGCCGTGGCGCCGCTGCCCAGGCCCAGAGCCACGCCGCGCACTACGGAGCGGCGGGTGGGCGAGGCGCGACGGCCCAGCGCCTGGCGCGCCAGGGGGGCGGGCAGATGCGACAGTTGCGCGGTGACGGATTGCACGCGCAGCCAGGCGCGCTGGTGGGCGGGATCGGCCTCATGCCATTTTTGCCAGTCCTGTTGCAGGCCTGCTGTGGCAGAGGCGCCGCGCAGTTTCACGTGCCAGGCGGCGGCCTCATGCAGGGCGCGGCGGTCGTTGCCTTCCAGATGTCTCTCGCCCATGTGGCTATGCCAGGACCAGGCAGCAATGCTCCATCGCCCGGGTCAGGTAGTTGCTGACGGTGCGCAGCGATACACCCAGGCGCTGGGCGATCTCTGGGTAGCTCAGTTCCTCGAACTGGGCCAGCACGAAGGCTTCGCGAACCTTGGGGGGAAGACCCTGGAGCATGCGGTCCACATCCAGCAGGGTCTGCTGGACGATGGCCTGCTCTTCGGGCGAAGGCGCCAGCGATTGCGGCAACTGGGCCAGATAGTCCAGATAGGACTGCTCCAGCGTGCGGCGGCGAAACAGGTCGGCGACCAGGCCCCGGGCGATGGTGGCCAGGTAGCGCCTGGGTTCGCGGATGTCCTGCTGCGGCAGGGGCGAGCGCAGCAGACGCACAAAGGTGTCCTGGGCCAGGTCGGCGGCATCGTCACGGTTTCCCAGGCGTTTGCGCAGCAGGCTTTCCAGCCAGGGATGGTGGTTCTGGTAGAGGCTGTGCACGGAGAAGGCTGGGGCGGAGGAGGCGGGCGCAGTGGCAATCGCTGCTGCAAAAGATAATAAGAATGATTATCAATTATCTTTCAGGCCGGCGCCCCTCCCGCAAAGAGGGCGTCCACTTGTTGCATGTGCGCTACAGGGCAGTGGTGGCCGCCAGCCTGCACCAGCTTTGCGCAGGCCGATTCCTCGTGCGGCACGCGGTCCGCGCCGCCCAGGTTTGTGTCGTGCAAGGTGTGTCGCACACCTTGCATCGGGCCTCAGTTGGCTGCCGGTCCGCCATGCGCCTCCATGCGCTCCAGCGCAGCGCAGACATCCGCCATGCGCCCGGAAATGAACAGGCATTCCGGCTGTTCCTGCGGCGACCGCTGGATGATGCGCAGGCCTGAAGGCTGCTCAGGTGCGGATTGCAGGGCGGGCTGCGTCGGCAGCAAGGGCAGGATCAGCTGGGCATCTCCATGGTCTGCAGCGCGTGCGGCCTTGCCGCGGCGCTGCTGGCTGCGCCGGCGTGCCTTGCTGAAAGAGATCACGTTGGCGGGCTCGGGTGCTGCAGCAGGTAATGGCTGGCACGCAGGGGCTTGTGCAAGTGGCATGGCCGACTCCATGGCGGTCGCAGTCAGGCGGATGCCATGTGCCAGGCGCAGGAAGGAAAAAGAAGACAGTGTTGGCAGAGCGAATCCCATGTGACGACTCCTGTTGGCGTGTTTCAAAGAGGCATGGACACAGGCAGGATTGCGGTTTGCGGGCAAAGCTCCGCCCAGGGCGAAGCTCCAAGGCTTCGCGCCTACCACCTGGGCGGTGCGTGAAATGGGGTGAGGCGGCCGAAGAAGGGCCGCCAGTCCGGCTTACATGGACATGCTGTTGCGGATCAGCCCCACGGCCAGGCCTTCAATGGCAAAGGCCTCTTCGGGGGCGACGCGGATCACCGGGTAATCGGGGTTTTCCGGCAGAAGTTCCACGCCCTGCGTGGTGCGGCGCAGGCGCTTGACGGTGACTTCATCACCCAGGCGCGCCACGACGATCTGGCCGTTGCGGGCTTCGTGTGCGGACTGCACGGCCAGCAGGTCACCGTCCATGATGCCCGCGTCGCGCATGGACATGCCGCGCACGCGCAGCAGATAGTCGGGGCGCGTCTGGAACAGGCTGGGCTCGACGGAATAGGTTTGGTCGATGTGTTCCTGCGCGAGAATGGGCGAGCCCGCCGCAACGCGGCCCACCAGGGGCAGCATCAGCGGCGCCAGGGCCGACAGCGGCAGTCCGAAGCTGGTGCCGCGCGCGGCATTGATGTTGCGCACGGTGTCGGTACGCAGGCGAATGCCGCGCGAGGTGCCGCTGACCAGTTCGATCACACCTTTGCGGGCCAGGGCCTGCAGGTGTTCCTCGGCAGCGTTGGCGGACTTGAAGCCCAGCGTGTTGGCGATTTCCGCGCGGGTGGGAGGCGCGCCCGTGCGGGAGATGGCGGCCTGGATCAGGTCCAGGATCTGTTGCTGGCGGGCGGTGAGCTTGGGATGGTCGAGCATGGCGTGCGTCCGGTCCTTGAGGGCAGATGGCAGGCTGGGAGGCCATCTGATGATTTATACAGTATCTGTATTTTTAACCAGTTTTCCAAGAGGTGCAAGTGGGGCAGTCAAAGTTGGTGATTCTGGGCACGGGCGGGACCATCGCCGGCCGGGCGGATTCGCAGTCGCAGGGCGTGGGGTACAAGGCCGGGCAGATCACGGTGCAATCGCTGCTGGAGGCTGTGCCGGACCTGGAGCAGCAGGCGCTGGGACCCGTGCAGACGCAGCAGATCGCGCAGGTGGACAGCAAGGATATGGACTGGCCCGTGTGGCGCGCGTTGCTGCGCGCCTGCACGCAGGCACTGGAGGATTCGGACACACGCGCCGTGGTGATCACGCATGGAACGGACACGCTGGAAGAGACGGCCTGGCTGCTGCACAGCCTGCTGCCGGCCACCAAGCCCATTGTGTTGACCTGCGCCATGCGCCCGGCCACGGCTCTGTTGGCTGACGGACCGCAGAATCTGCGCGATGCCGTGACCGTGGCTGCCAGCGGCGGGCGCAGCGGCGTATGGGTGGTGGCAGGCGGCGAGGTGCATGCGGCAGCCCAGGTGCAGAAGGTCCATCCCTACCGGCTGCAGGCAATGCGCTCCGTGGAAGGCGGGCCGCAGGCGTTGGTGGAGGAAGGGCGTGTGCGCTGGCTGGTGCCCGATGCGCCGTCCTCCCCCGCCGCGCCGTCCACGGGGGCCATGGTGCCTGCGGCCATGTCATCTGATCTGCTGGCGCTGGATGAGCTGCCCTGGGTCGAGGTGGTGTTCAGCGGCGCCTTGGCGCGTGCCAGCGGCGTGGATGCGCTGGTGGCGGCAGGCGTGCGTGGCATCGTCGTGGCTGGCACGGGCAATGCGACGGTTCACGAAAGCATGGAAGCGGCCTTGCAGTGTGCCCGCGACAGGGGTGTCTGGATCTGGCGAGGCACGCGCTGTGCCGAAGGCCTGCCCGTGGCCTCCGGCCTTGGGACCAACCCGGCAGAGGCCGATCTGGCGCATCTGCCCGTGGCAAAGGCTCGGATTGCGATGATGCTGGCGCTGGCAGCGCAGCCGCGCGATTGAGCCGGGCGATGACGCCGGCATTTCTTCAGTTGCTGGCGGTCAACAAAAAAGCACCCGGCGGGTGCTTTTTTCGTTGCGGCACATGGCCTGCATCACTCAGCCAGTGCAGCCAGTGCGCGTTGGGTGATGTCCTCGACCGAGCCCAGGCCGCTGATGGCGCGGTACTTGGGTGCCGCTGCGGCTTCCTTTTCGGCCCATGCGCGGTAGTAGTCCACCAGGGGGCGGGTCTGGCTGCTGTAGACGTCCAGGCGCTTCTTGACGGTTTCTTCCTTGTCGTCTTCGCGCTGCACCAGCGGCTCGCCGGTCACGTCGTCCTGGCCTTCGACCTTGGGCGGGTTGAACTTGACGTGGTAGGTGCGGCCCGAGGCGGGGTGGGAACGGCGGCCGCTCATGCGCTCGATGATGGCGTCGAAGGGCACGTCGATCTCCAGCACGTAGTCCAGCTTCACGCCGGCGGCCTTCATGGCGTCTGCCTGGGGAATGGTGCGGGGAAATCCATCAAACAGGAAGCCGTTGGCGCAATCGGCCTGGGCGATGCGTTCCTTGACCAGATTGATGATCAGGTCGTCGCTGACCAGTTGGCCGGCGTCCATCACGGCCTTGGCCTGCTGGCCCAGGGGCGTTCCGGCCTTGACGGCGGCACGCAGCATGTCACCGGTGGAAATCTGGGGGATGCCGTACTTCTGGCAGATGAAAGCGGCTTGCGTGCCTTTGCCGGCGCCGGGTGCGCCCAACAAAATCAGTTTCATGGAAGTCCTTGAGGAGAGTAGAAATTCTTGTCTGCCGGATCGGCCCACCGGGGCGGACAGTCCATGCGTCATATTTTTGTCGCGGGCAAGGATAGCACGCACAGGGCTAACACTGGCTTACACGCAGAGGGCAAAACTGTCGCCTGTGCAATCTCCAAAAACTGCGTTTTGCTGTCCGACAAAACCGCATGTGCAGTTGTGTTGTGAATGGCGATGCCGGGCATCGCCATTGGCGCATCTGTATTGGCGTATGCGGGATCGGATTCAGGCGGACAACCGGGCGCGCACCCGTTCCAGGTCTTCGGGGGTGTCCACGCCGGGGCCTGGTGCATGGGGCGTCAGGTGGACGGCGATGCGGTGGCCGTGCCACAGCGCGCGCAACTGTTCCAGCGCCTCCAGCACCTCGGTAGGGGCGGGAGAAAGCTGCGGGAAGCTGCGCAGGAAGCCGGCACGGTAGCTGTAGATGCCGATGTGGCGCAGTGGTGCGAAGCCGGGGTGGCCCGGAGCTGCAGATGCCGTCTCCCACCATGCCTGGCCTGCATGTTCACGCGCAAAGGGGATGGGGGCGCGGCTGAAATAGTGGGCCATGCCCTGGGCATCGCAGACGACCTTGACCACGTTCGGATTGGTGAAGTCGGCCAGGCTGTCGATGGCATGTGCCGCCGTGCCCATGCTGGCCGAGGGCTGCTGCGGCAGCAGGGCGGCCACGGCATCGATGAGGTCGGGAGCGATCAACGGTTCGTCGCCCTGGACGTTGACGACGATGTCGTCGCCATCCAGGCCCAGCAGTTCGCAGGCCTCGGCCAGGCGGTCGCTGCCGCTGGCGTGGTCGCTGCGGGTGAGCACGGCCGCAACGCCGTGCGCGGCGCAGGCGGCGACGATGCTTTCGTCATCGGCCGCGACCACGCAGCGCGTGGCGCTGCTGAGGCCGGCACGCTGTGCCACGCGCACGACCATGGGAAGGCCTGCAATGTCTGCGAGGGGCTTGCCTGGCAGGCGGCTGGAGGCAAGGCGGGCAGGAATCATAACCGTGAAGGGCGCGGTGGGCATGGTGCGTTGCGGAGAAGGTCGAAAGTGCGGGCGCGGGCGTTGTCGGAAATCGGGCCTTGCGGCGCGATCAGTCCTCGAGCTCGTCGTCGTCCAGCGTGCGGGCTTCGGCCTCCAGCAGCACCGGAATGCCGTCGCGCACGGGGTAGGCCAGGCGCGCGCTGCGCGAGACCAGTTCCTGGTGCTCGCGGTCAAAGCGCAGCGGGCCCTTGGTGACGGGGCAGACCAGCAGTTCGAGAAGTTTGGCGTCCATGGCGGATCCTGTGTTTTGGAGGGGGAGGGCGGGCCGTGGCGGCCAGCCAAGACGGTGATGATAGTCAGGCGCGTGGCCTGCGCAGCGCCTGCAGCCGCTGATCCAGCAGCGCCCAGAAATCTGGCGGCAGCTGCAATTGCAGCGCAACGGACCAGGCCTGGGGGTGGGTGCGCCACAGCTTGACCGCATCCTTTTCGGTGCAGACCAGCGGGTCTTCATTGCGTCCCAGGCGCTGGAAGCTCTCAAAATTATAGTGATCCGGCAGCGCCTGGGCATGCTCCAGCGCCAGGCCCTGTTCAGTGGCCAGCATGGAGAAAAAGGCCTCGGGCCGGGCCACGGCGGCCACGGCCTCCACGGGCCGTCCGCGCAGGGCCGCCAGGGCAATGCGCTCACCGTGCGCATTGACGCCTTCAGCGGCCAGTTGGCGCTGCATGGCAAAGGCGGGCGCATCCGTTGGCGGGCAGGCGCCCGCGTGCAGCACGGCGGTGACGGGGCGCGGCCAGGGTTCGCGCAGCGGGCCTGCCGGCAGCAGCCAGCCATTGCCGATGCCGTCGTCATTGAAGACGCACAGCTCGATGTCGCGGGACAGGGCCAGGTGCTGCAGGCCGTCGTCGCTGATGACCACATCCACCTGGGGATGGCGGGCGCGCAGGGCCTGGACGGCCTCGATGCGCTTGCGGGCCACGAAGACCGGCACGCCGCTGGCACGCGCCAGCAGCGCGGGCTCGTCACCCACGTCGGCGGGGGCGCTGTCGGGATGGGCTTCTCGGCAATCATCCGTGCTGCGGCCATAGCCGCGCGAGACGATGCCGGGGCTCCAGCCGCCGTCCCGCAGATGGCGGGCCAGGGCGAGCGTGACGGGGGTCTTTCCGGCGCCGCCCGCAATCACGTTGCCGACGACGATGACCGGAATGCCGGCCTGGCCTGCACGCCTGAAACCCAGTGCATAGGGCAGCCGATGCAGGCCCAGCAAGCCGCGGTACAGCAGGGACAGGGGAAGGAGCGCGCAGGCCAGCGGGCCGCGGTGGCGCCAGGCCGCGCGAAGCCCCCGTGCTGCGGGGGCGGGGCCATTCCCGGGCATGGAGGCCTTGCCCTCAGCGCCCGGCGCTGGCCGAGGTCTGCGTGGCAAAGGTGATCTGGGACAGTCCGGCGCGGCGCGAGGCCTCCATCACCGACACCACGGACTGGTGCGGCGCGGTGGCGTCGGCGCTGATGATGACCACGCTGTCCTTGCCGGCAACTGCCGCTGCGGCCAGTGCCTGGGTCAGGCCGGTGACACTGCGGTCTTCCACGGCGGTCTTGTTGATGGCGTAGCGGCCGTCGGCAGCGATGGCGACGATGATTTCGCGGGGCCGGTCGCGCTGCTGCTCGACATCGGCCACGGGAAGGGTCAGCTGCAGCTCGGTGAACTTGCTGTAGGTGGTGGACAGCATCAGAAAGATCAGCACCACCAGCAGCACATCGATGAACGGGATCAGGTTGATCTCGGGCTCGTCACGGCGGCGGGGACGGAAGTTCATGGCAGGTCTCTCGCGTGCGGGTTCTGCGGGTTCACTTGCCGCCGACGCGCACCAGGTGGCGCACGAACTGCTCGGAAGCCAGCTCCATGCCCAGCAGGTAGCCATCGACGCGGGCGCGGAAGTAGCGCCAGAAGATCAGCGCCGGAATGGCGACGATCAGGCCGAAGGCCGTGTTGTACAGGGCGATGGAGATGCCGGCCGCCAGCTGCGCCGGGTTGCCGCCACCGGTGGCCGATGCGCCGCCTTGCGAGCCGAAGATCTCGATCATGCCGATCACCGTGCCCAGCAGGCCCAGCAAAGGCGCGGCAGAAGCGATGGTGGCCAGCGCGCTCAGGTGCTTTTCCAGCGTGTGGGCAGCGGCGCGGCCGGCGCCTTCCATGGAGGCGCGAAGCTCTTCTTCGCTGCTGTCCGGATGGGCTTGCAGGGCGCGCAGTCCGCTTGCCAGGACTTCGCCCAGCGTGGAGTTCTGGGATAGCTGCTGCACGACTTCCTGGCTGGGCAGGCCGCGCGAGGACACGGAAATCGCCTCGCCCAGCAGGGCGGGCGGCGCCACGCGGGCCGTTTTCAGCGCCACGAAACGTTCAAAGACCAGGGCCAGAGCCAGGATGGAGCAGGCAATCAGTGGCCAGATCGGCCAGCCTGCGGCTTGTATGATCGACAGCAAGTTGTTTTCCCCCCGCGTTTAACTGCAGCCGACGATTATGGCCCAGCCATATGGCCGGTCCAGGCGTCTCGTGTCCACGATCGCCTGAAAACTGTGACCCGGCGCAGCATCCAGGCAACGGGCGGCTCCCCATATCCGGGATTTTGGATGGTCGCTATAGCACAAATTTCTGTGGATAACTTTGTTATCAAGCGGGTTGCGCAAACGCCGCTGCGGCGGCGAATGGACACTGTGACAAATGTGAATTCTTTGTTGCAGCAAAAAAATCTTTATGAATCAATTGCTTGCGAGGTGTTTTTGAGAGTGCTTCTGCAAATTGCCGCCAAAGTGCCTGCTCGGGTCTGCATCCGCCTGCCTGTGGAGAATGTTGCACTGCATGCAGACCGGGAGGCCGCATGAGTGGTGCATTCGGCGCAATGAACCCAGCAGCGGCGCCGCTGGTCTGGGAAGTCGGCGCGCTGTGCCGCGCCGTGAGCGACGCCTTGCAGGCACGCTTCAATCCGGTGGCGGTGCGCGGGGAGATCAGCGGCTTTTCCCGCGCGGCCAGCGGCCATTGCTACTTCAGCATCAAGGACGCGGGCGGGCAGATCCGCTGCGCCATGTTCCGGCGTGCGGCCCAGCTCATGGATTTTTCGCCGCGCGACGGCGAACTGGTCGAGTTGCGGGGCCGGCTGGGCGTCTACGAGCAGCGCGGCGATCTGCAACTGGTCGTCGAGAGCATGCAGCGTGCGGGCCAGGGCGCCCTGTTCGAGCAGTTCCTTCGGCTGAAGGCGCAGCTGGAGGCCGAAGGCCTTTTCGACGCGGCCCGAAAGCGCAGCCTGCCGCCGCTGCCGCGCGGCATTGGCGTGGTGACTTCGCCGGGGGCTGCTGCGCTGCACGACGTGATCACGGCGCTGCGCCGCCGCGTGCCCCATATCCCCGTGGTGCTGGTGCCTGCCCTGGTGCAGGGCGCGCAGGCGCCGGCCTCCCTGATCGATGCGCTGCAAAGGCTTTATGACCTGGCGCGGGAAGGCGCGGGCTCGGTTGATGGCTCGGTGGCCGGCGCGCCGCCCATCGACACCATCTTGCTGGTGCGCGGGGGCGGCTCCATTGAAGACCTTTGGGCCTTCAATGACGAGCGCCTGGCCCGCACCATCGTGCAAAGCCCGGTGCCCCTGATCTGCGGCGTGGGGCACGAGACCGATTTCACCATTGCCGACTTCTGCGCCGACCTGCGCGCGCCCACGCCCACGGCGGCGGCCGAACTGGTGAGCCAGCCGCGCGAGGTCTGGATGGGTGCGCTGCAGCTCATGCAGGGCCGCCTGGAGGACTCCGTGCAGCGGCTGCTGGACCGCCAGCAGCAGCGCCTTGACCTGGCAGCGCAGCGCCTGGGCCGGCCCAGCGAGCAACTGGCCCGCAGCCGGCTGCAGCTCAGCCGCCAGGCCCAGCGATTGCGCCATGCCATGCAGTTGCGGTTGCAGCGCATGGACCATGCGGGGCAGGGCCTGCAGGCGCAATTGCCTGCCGGCATGCGTCGCGGCCTGGACCGGCGCGCGGATCACCTGGCGCGCATGGAGCTTCGCCTGCAACTGCTGGACCCGCGCCTGGTGCTGCAGCGCGGCTATGCCCTGCTGACCGATGCCGAGGGCCATCCCGTGACCGAGGCGCGCAGCGCGCCACCGGGCACGGCCTTGCAGGCACAGCTGGCCGACGGCAGCCTGGACCTGGTGGTGACGCAGCCGCGCCTGCTCTGAACTGCGGCCCGCTGTGTGCAGCGTTCGGCGTGCAGGGAGTGGCGGGCGGCAGGCGGTATCCGTGTAGGCCGATTGGCCGGATCAAGGTCAATTCACATCCACCCTCGCAGCAGCGGGCCAAGATGGGCCATTTGGCGCGCGCTTTCGCCGCAGGGTCACGAAGTTGTTCCTACAATGCCCGTTCGGGTGCGTGAGGGCCAGGGCTCGCAGCAATGCGCGCAGTGCAGGCCCCGCGCGACGGTCACGGCAGGCGCTGCAGGCGCTCTGCGCAACAGGTGCTGGCCCGTCCTAAAAGATTTCAACCACGAAGGAAACACCATGGAACATACCTTGCCCCCTCTGCCCTATGCGATTGACGCGCTGGCACCCCACTACAGCCAGGAAACGCTGGAGTACCACCATGGCAAGCACCACAACGCCTATGTGGTGAACCTGAACAACCTGCAAAAGGGCACCGAATTCGAAAACATGACCCTGGAAGAGATCGTCAAGAAGTCTTCCGGCGGCATCTACAACAACGCAGCCCAGATCTGGAACCACACCTTCTTCTGGAACTGCATGGCCCCCAACGGTGGCGGCGAGCCTACCGGCGCACTGGCTGACGCCATCAACAAGAAGTGGGGCAGCTACGCCGCCTTCAAGGAAGCCTTCGTGAAGTCGGCCGTGGGCAACTTCGGCTCTGGCTGGACCTGGCTGGTCAAGAAGGCCGACGGTTCGGTGGACATCGTCAACACCGGCGCTGCCGGCACGCCCCTGACCACGGAAGACAAGGCCCTGCTGACCGTGGACGTCTGGGAACACGCCTACTACATCGACTACCGCAACCTGCGTCCCAAGTTCGTCGAGACCTTCCTCGGCCAACTGGTGAACTGGAAGTTTGCCGAGCAGAACTTCGCCTGATCGAAGCGCAGGTACGACGTGTGCACGCCATGTGCACACCATGTGCACGCAACGCAAAAAGCCCCGAACGGGGCTTTTTGCTTTTCGAGAGGAAGGCGACGGCTCAGCGGCGCTGAGCGCGCAGCCTCCAGCCCGTCCACAGTGCCGTGCAGACCAGCAGCAGCGTGGCGCTGGCGATCACGGCGCTGAAACCCTGGCCGAAGGCCGTGCGTGCCAGTTCGGTCAACTGGTGCGCGGCCTGGGGCATCAGCTGATCGGCAGCCAGCAGGGCTTCGTCCAGGCTGTCGCGCACGGAATCGGGCAGGGCTAGGTCCAGGCCCTCCGGCAGGTGCAGTGAGCCTGCATAGATGGCCGACAGCAGGCTGCCCATCAGCGTCACGCCCAGTGCGCCGCCCAGCTCGTATGACACCTCCTCGACCGAGGCCGCCATGCCGGCACGGTCCGCGGGAGCGCTTTGCATGATGGTGCTCGACGCCGTGGTCATGGCCGCGCCTATGCCCAGGCCCAGCACGGCCAGCGCCGCCGCCTGCGGCCACCAGCCCATGTCGTGGACCAGCAGATAGCCGCCCATGCCCAGGCCCGACAGCAGCAGCGCTGCCGGCAGCATGCGCGCGCCGCCCAGGCGTGGCAGCCAGTGGCCTGCCACGGGGCCGGCCACAAAGGCGGCCAGCGGCAGCGGCAGCACGGCCAGGCCGGCCTGCAGTGGCGACAGTCCCTGCACCAGTTGCAGGCGCTGGCTGAACACGAGCTCCATGCCGATCAGCGCGGCCGCTGCCACCAGGGCCGAGGCCACGGCCGTGGCAAACGCCGGGTTGCGGAACAGCGCGAAGTCCAGCAGCGGGTCGCTGCTGCGACGCTGGCGCCGCACGAACAGCGCGAGAAAGCCCAGGCCCAGCACCAGGGTCGCGGCGGCCAGGGCCCAGTCGGGCGATTGTTTGCCGGCTTCCTTGATGGCGTAGGTGCTGCCCACCAGGCCTGCCATGACCTGCAATGAGCCGATGAAGTCCCAGGGCCGCTGCGAGGTAGCCGTGCCTGCGGGAATCAGCCAGCCGGCCAGGGGCAGGGCGAGCAGCACGATGGGCACATTGATCAGGAACACCGAGCCCCACCAGAAGTATTCGAGCAGCAGCCCGCCCACCACCGGCCCGAAGGCCGCACCGCCCGAGGCCACCGAGGCCCAGATGCCGATGGCCAGCGCGCGCTCGCGCTCATCGGCAAAGCTCAGGCGGATCAGGGACAGCGTGGCCGGCATCATCATGGCCGCGCCCACTCCCAGCAGCGCACGTGCTGCAATCAGCAAGGCGGGCGAGGGCGCAAAGGCCGCGCACAGCGATGCCACACCGAACACGCACAGCCCGGCCATGAACAGCCGCTTGTGGCCGAGCCTGTCGCCCAGCGTGCCCATGCCCAGCAGCAGGCCGGAGACCACCAGGGCGTAGATGTTGACGATCCACAGCTTGGCCGAGGCCGTGGCCGCCAGGTCATGTGTCAGGCGCGGAAGCGCCGTGTAGAGCACCGTCATGTCGATGACGATGAGCAGCAGCGCCACCGAGACGATGGCCAGCACCAGCCAGCGGCGCGGATCGGCCGCCTGGGATTTTGGAAGATGCCCCGAAACGGGGTTCTGGGTTTGCGTTGTGAACGCCATAAAGCACCTGTTTGCCCCGGGCCTTGTGGGCCAGGGCTTCCTTCTTGATGAAAACCACAGTTTCCATCAATGAAATGATTTATCAAAGTTTGATTCCATCCATAAAATTGATGGATGGAATGGACACTCGACAGGCTGAAGCATTTCGTGGCGGTGGCCGAAGCCGGCACCATGACCGAGGCCGCCCGTCGCCTGGGGCGTGCGCAGTCGGCCGTGAGCACGGCCATCGGCCTGCTGGAAGCCGACCTGGGGCTGGAGCTCTTCGACCGCGTGGGGCGCCGCGTGCAGCTGACGGCGGCAGGGGAGGTGATGCTGCTGGAGGCCCGGTCCCTGCTGCACCAGGCCCAGGCCATGGACCACCGTGCCCGCGCCCTGGCCTCAGGCGGGCAGGCACGCCTGGCCGTTGCGCTGGACGAGGCATTGCCCTATGTGCCGCTGGCCCAGCTGTTCAAGGAGCTGGCGGCGCGCTTTCCGGCCATGGAGCTGACCGTCCTGAACGGCACGGCCTCCGAAGTGGCCGAGCATGTGGCGGCGCAGCGTGCCCAGGTCGCCTTCCAGTTCGACCGAGCGCCTGCGCCGGCCACCTGTGCCCAGCGCCATATCGGCAGCGTGCCGCAGACCATTTGCGTGGCCAAGGGCCATGTGCTCGATGGCACGGCGGCCCTCACGCGCAGGCAGCTGGCCGCGCACCGCCAGTTGCTGATGCACATCGAGGGCGTGGAGGATACCGTGCTCAGTCCCGCCGTCTGGCGCTCCAACAGCTTCTATGTGATTGCCGACATGGTGGCCGACGGCCTGGGCTGGGCCATTCTGCCGGTCAATATTGCCGAGTTCGGCGATCTGCGCCCGCATCTGCGGCAACGCGCCTGCGAGGGGCTGGCGCTGCCGCCGCTGACCGTGCGCATGCTCTGGCTGGAAGGGCTGGCGCCCGGGGCCGAAGCGCTGTGGATGCGCCAGCGCCTGGCCGAGCTGCTGGCCCTGATGGCCACGGCCTGAGCAGTCTGGGCTGGCGCGGGCGTTGCGGCCGTGTTCAGGTGCAGGCGGCGGCTGCGTCTTCGGCGGGCTGGCTCTCTTTCGCTCGTGCCTGGCGTGCGGCCAGCACGCCCAGGGCCCACATGGCGACACCGGCCAGCAGCGCCACCACGAAGGAAATGCGCGCGCCCCACAGGTCGGTGGCCCAGCCTGCGGCGGCCGCGCCCAGGGCCACGCCCATGGCAATGCCGGTCAGCAGCCAGGTCATGCCTTCGGTCAGGCGCTGGTGCGGCACCTGCTGCTCCACCAGGCCCATGGCCACGGTGATGGTCGGCCCGAAGGTAATGCCGGCCAGCAACACGGCCAGGGTCAGCGTGAACACATTGGTGGCCAGCAGCAGGGGCACGGCGGTGATGCACACCGAGGCGCCCACCCAGGCAATCTGGCGGTGCAGCGGCGCCTGCAGGCGCAGCGTGCCGAACACCAGTCCCATCACGCAGGACCCCAGCGCATAGAACGACAGCACGATGCTGGCCGCCGCCGGCTGGCCCTGATGCGTGGCAAAGGCCACGCTGGCCACGTCGATGGTGCCCACGATGATGCCCTGGGCCAGCATGAACAGCGCCAGCGTGCGCACCACGGGATGGCGGGCCAGCGATTGCTGGCGCGTGCGCTGCTGCGATGTGTCCACGGGCGGCTCTGTGCGGCGCTGGGCCACGAACAGCGCCACGCCCACCAGCAGCAGCAAGGAGGCGGCCAGCGGCCCGGCCTCGGGGAACAGCACCATGCTCAGGCCCACCGACAGCGGCGGGCCGACGATGAAGCAGACATCGTCCAGCACGGCCTCCAGCGCATAGGCCGTCTGCAGCTGGGGCGTGCCACGCAGCAGCACGGTCCAGCGCGCGCGCACCATGGCCGGCATGCTGGGCAGGGCGCCCACCAGCGCTGCCAGCACCAGCAGCAGCCAATCCGGCCCCTGCCAATGCGCGCAGGCCAGCAGCGCGAACATGGCGGCAGCACTCACGGCCGCTGCCCAGGGCAGTACCTTGCGCTGGCCATGGCGGTCCACCAGGGCCGAGATGCGCGGCGCCAGCACCGCAATGGACAGCGCAAAGCAGGCCGCGACCGCGCCGGCCAGTGTGTAGGCGCCGCGCTGCTGGGACAGCATGGTGATCAGGCCGATGCCCGTCATCGACAGGGGCAGGCGGGCCAGGAGACCGGCCAGCACAAAGGCGGCCGTGCCGGGCCGGGTGAACAGCTGGCGGTAGGCGTGGAACATGGAAACCTCGGAAAACGGACAGGCCGCTGCAATCACATACGCGGCGTATGTCAGCGATTCTACGGGTTGGCCATGACGCGCCGTATCATTGGCATACGTTTTGTATGTGAATGGAGTGCGCCATGCGCAAAAGCCGGGCCAGCATGATCGAGGAGACACGCGCCAAGCTCATCGAGGCTGCGCGCGAGGCCTTTGGCAGCCAGGGCTATTCCCAGGCCTCCATGGACGAATTGACGGCCAAGGCCGGCCTGACGCGCGGCGCGCTGTACCACCATTTCGGTGGCAAGCCGGGCCTGCTGGCCGCCGTGGTGGCGCAGATGGATGCCGAGATGGACGCACGCCTGGAGCAGGTGCTGGCCGACCATGCCGACCCCTGGGAGGGGTTCCTGGCCTACTGCCGCGCCTACCTGGCCATGGCACAGGAGGGCGAGATACGCCGCATCGTGCTGCAGGATGCGCGCGCCGTGCTCACCGGCACGGACCAGGGCGAGCAGCACCGCGCCTGCATCGCCTTCGTGGCCGGCTACCTGGAGCAGCTCATGGACCGCGGCGTGATCGTGCGCGCCAGCCCGCTGGCCATGTCGCGGCTGCTCAATGGCTGCCTGGTGGAATCCGCGTTCTGGATTGCCGAGGAAGGGGCGCCCCCCGAACGCCTGCAGCAGGCGCTGCAGGCGCTGGAGTTGACGCTCAAGGGGTGGAAGGCGCCTGCGAGGGGCTGAGCGGCGCTGCGCCAGCCCGCCCTCGCTCGAACTTCACTCGCGCTTCACTCGTACTTCTTTTCCAGCGCGTCCCAGAACGGCTTGTTGACCAGGCGCTGGCGCTCGGCAAAGGGGGCGACCACAGCGGGGTTCTCGTCCACCCTGCGCTCGTTGCGCAGTTGGCCCAGCGCCCTTTGCATGCCCGCCACGGCGCCTTGCAGCGCGGCATTGGCATACAGCACCAGGCCATAGCCCAGGTCTGCCAGCTCGCCCGCGTCGGTGATGGGCGTCTTGCCTCCGATCACCATGTTCATCAGCTGCGGCGTGGACAGGCGCTGGGGCAGGGCGCGGATTTCTTCGGCCTGGGTCACGGCTTCCACGAAGAGGATGTCGGCTCCCGCCTCGGCAAAGCGCTGGGCGCGCTCCACGGCGGCCTCGAAGCCCTGCGTGGCGCAGGCATCGGTGCGCGCCATGATCAGCGTGCCCTGGTCGCGGCGCGCGTCCACGGCGGCCTTGATCTTGCCCAGCATCTCGTCGGTGGAAATCACTTCCTTGCCATTGAAATGGCCGCAGCGCTTGGGGCTGATCTGGTCCTCGATCTGGATGCAGTCGGCGCCTGCGCGCTCCAACGTGCGCACGGCGTGGTAGGTGTTGAGCGCGTTGCCAAAGCCGGTGTCGGCATCGACGATCAGCGGCAGATCCACCGCATCACGGATGCGGGCCGTGTGGTCGGCGATGTCGGTCAGGCCCATGAAGGCCTGGTCGGGCAGGCCGAACCACATGTTGGTCACGCCGGCTCCGGTCACATAGATGGCCTCGAAGCCGAGATCGGCCACGACGCGCGCGGACAGCGCGTTGAATGCGCCGGGCACGAGCACGCCGCGGCGCGCTTCGGCCAGGGCCTTGAGTTGTTGCTTGGTGTTCATGGATGGTGGTGTCGAATGGGAAAAAGCGATGTGCGGGCTGGCGCTCAGTCCAGCGTGATGTTGGCGTTCTTGATCACCGGGCCCCACTTGGCGCGCTCGGCCTCGATGAACTTGCCGTAGGCCTGGGGCGTGCCGCCCATGACCATGCCTCCCGTGTTCTCGATCATGGCGCGCACCTCGGCGTCCTTGAGTGCCTCGTTCACGGCCTTGTTCAGGCGCTCGATCACGGCCGGCGGCGTGCTGGCCGGAGCGATCATGCCCAGCCAGTTGTACGACTCGAAGCCCTTGATGCCCGCCTCATCCAGCGTGGGCACGCTGGGCAGCACCTTCAGTCGCTGCTTGCTGGACACGGCCAGCGCCTTGACCTTGTCGCCCTGGATGGCGGGCAGGGCCGCATAGCCCATCTCGAACATGAAGGCCAGGTGCCCGCCCATCAGGTCGGTGGCTGCCAGCGCGCCGCCCTTGTAGGGCACATGGACCATGTCCGTGCGCGTCTGGAAGGCCAGCAGCTCGCCCGACAGGTGGTGGGCGCCGCCCACGCCCGACGATCCATAGGTCAGCGTGCCCGGCTTGGCCTTGGCTGCAGCCACCAGCTCGGCCACGGTCTTGAACGGCTGGTTGGGCGCCGTGGTCAGGATCAGCGGCGCCTCTTCGATCAGGATGATGGGCTGCAGGTCGCGTGCGGCGTTGTAGGGCAGCTTTTTCATCAGCATGGGATTGGTCACCAGCGGGCCTGGCGAGCCGAAGCCGAAGGTATGGCCGTCCGTGGCCTTGGCAATGGCATCCGTGCCCGTCACGCCGCCCGCGCCGCCGCGGTTGTCGATCACGATGGGCTGGCCCAGGCTCTGGCCTATCTTGTCGGCGATCTTGCGGGCCCGCGTATCGGCAAAGCCGCCGGCCGCATAGGGCACGATGAGCTTGATGGGGCGCGAGGGCCAGGCATCTGCGCCCTGGGCCACGGCGGTGGCGGGAGCGGCGAGCAGGGCCGCAGCAGCGGCGGTGGCGCTCAGGGCCAGCCCCAAGCTCAGGCGGAGGGTATTGCGGCGGGTATTCATGGTGTCTTGTCTCGGTTGGGATCCGTGGTTGTGGCGGGAGCGGCTCACTTTTCCTGCATCTTCGCGGCCTTGACGATCTCGCCCAGGCGCTTGCGCTCGGCATCGGTGAATTTCACGAACTCGGCGCGCGTGCCGCCGATGGGCTCGATGCCCAGGCCCTTGAGCTTCTCCACGGTGGCCGGCTCCTTCATGGCCTGGTCCACGGCGGCGGCCAGCTTGTCCAGGATGGCAGGCGGCGTTCCCTTGGGCGCATGGATGCCGGCCCAGTGCGCGATCTGCAGCTCGGCAAAGCCCTGCTCCACGGCGGTGGACAGCTGCGGATAGGCGGAGATGCGCTGCGTCCAGGTCGTGGCCAGGGCCTTGAACTTGCCCTCATTGAGGATGTGGGGCAGGGCGATGATGCTGGCTTCCGACGTGCCCTCCACCTGGCCGCCCAGCACGGCCGTCGTGCTTTCCGATCCGCTCTTGTAGGGCACGGGCTGCAGCTGTGCGCCGTACTTCACGTTCAGCATCTCGGCCACGAAATGCGGCGTGCTGCCCGTGCCGGCCGTGGCGAAATTGAAGCCCTGGCCCTTCTTCGATGCCTCGACGAAATCGCGCAGGTTCTGGTAGGGCGCGTTCTTGGGAACCACGATCACCGAAGGCGCCAGTCCGATCATGGCCACAGGCACCAGCGCATCGTCCTTGAACGGCATGGTCTTCTTGATCATGCTGTTGGAGATCACGCCGGCCGCGCTCACCAGCAGGGTGTAGCCATCTGGCTGGGCCTTGGCCACGATGTCGGCGCCCACGGTGCCGCCTGCGCCGGGCCGGTTGTCGATGACCACGGGCTGGCCCAGGATTTTCGACGCACCTTCGGCGGCCGAGCGGGCCATCAGGTCGTTGGCGCCGCCTGCAGAGAACGGCACCACCAGGCGGATGGGGCGAGTGGGCCAGGCATCGGCGGCAGGCGCGGCAAACGACACGCCGGCCAGCGGCAGCACGGTGGCAAGCAGGGCGGCCAGGGCAGTGCGGCGGGGCAAGCGGGATGGCTGGTGCATGGGGAGTCTCCTGGAAATACTTGAAATGATTGAAACGCCGGCCTTGTTTGCAAGCTGCATGCCATGGCAATAAAGGGTAAACCCTTGTTGTTGCAAGCCATTGATCTAAATGCATTTTTCAGTTCACAAGAGGATGGGGCGGAACCTGCTGCTGGATTCATGCAGCGCGATGTTGCATGAATGAAATAATCGGTTGCATGAATGAATCAGTCGTGGCCCCTGTCCCTGGAACCCCGTCCGCCCCCCGCACGGCATGGCCTCGTGTCGTCACCATAGGCCGCCACCGCATCGGCCGCGTGCTGGAGCGCATGTCCCTGGCGGTGGGCGACCAGGTGCGTGTGGAGCATGTCAGCGCGGCCTTTGACGACGCTGTGCAGGCCGTGCGCGCGCTGCAGGCGGTCGAGCCCATAGACGCCCTGGTGGCCGCCGGCGCCAGTGGTGCCTGGGTGCGCGAGCATGTCGACATTCCCGTGGTCATGATCGAGGTGCGCGGCTTCGATCTGCTGCAGGCGCTGGCCAGCGCGCGGGAATTGGCGCAGGCGGGCGGCACGCCGCGCATCGGGCTGGTGTCGTTCGACCATCCCTCGCCGCACCTGGCCCAGTTCGACGCGCTGTTCGGCGCCGGCATTGCCCAGTTCAGCTACCACGGGCCCGAGGATGCCCAGGCCTGCGTGCGTGCGCTGCAGGCCGCAGGCGTGGGTGCCGTGGTCGCGCCAGGTCTGGTTGCCGACCTGGCCGAGCAGGCCGGCATTCCCAGCGTGCTGCTGTACTCCGACGGCGCCGTGCTGCAGGCCCTGCGCGACGCGGTGCTGCTGGCCCGCCACCGCCATGCCGAGCGGGCCCGCCACCAGCGGCTGGAAACCGTGCTTGGCCAGTTGCAGGACGGCGTGGTCGCCGTGGACACCCAAGGCTGCATCCAGGCACTGAACCCCACCATGGCAGCCCTGCTGGGAGCGCCCGCCAGGGCGCTGCATGGCCGGCTGCTGGACGAGGTGGCGCCCGCGCTGGCACTGGCGCAGGCGCTGCAGTCGCAGTCCCTGGAGCCCGAAGGCAGTGAAGACGTGGTCCAGCTGGCCATGCGCACCCTGGTGGTACGGCGCGCGCCCATCGTGGAAAACGGCCAGCTCACGGGCGCCTTGCTGGTCTGCCGCGACCCCGCCACCATCCAGCGCGCCGACCGCCACCTGCGCGCCAACCGCAGCCTGCGCGGAGCGGGCGTGCGCTGGCGCATCGAAGACTACGCGGGCGACAGCGAACCCGCCCAGCGCGTGCGCCGCCTGGCGCGCCAGTTCGCGGCCAGCGATGCCACCGTGCTCATCCAGGGCGACAGCGGCACGGGCAAGGAGTTGCTGGCCCAGGGCATGCACCGCGCCAGCCGGCGCGCCGCCCAGCCCTTTCTGGCGGTGAACTGCGCGGCCCTGGGGGAAAGCCTGCTGGAGAGCGAACTCTTCGGCTACGACGAAGGCGCTTTCACCGGCGCGCGGCGCGGCGGCAAGACCGGGCTGATCGAGGCGGCCCATACGGGCACCTTGTTCCTGGACGAGATCGGAGACATGCCGCTGGCCCTGCAGTCCCGCCTGCTGCGCGTGCTGCAGGAGCGCGAAGTGCTGCGCGTAGGCTCCACCACGTCCGTGCCCGTGGACCTGCGCGTCATCGCCGCCACGCATGCCGATCTGGCGGCCCTGGTCGAGCGCGGTGAATTCAGGCGCGACCTGTTCTACCGCCTGGCCGTGCTGCGCCTGGCCATGCCCGGACTGCACGAACGCGGACAGGGCGATGTCCAGGCCCTGGCCCGCACCATGCTTGCGCGACGTTTGCGCACGCAGTCGCTGCAGGCCGAGGCCTCTTCACTGGAGCCCTTGCTGGAAGCCTTGCTGGATTTGGCCGCCGCTCACCGCTGGCCCGGCAATGCGCGAGAGCTGGACAACTGGGTGGAGCGCATGCTGGCCTGCCGCCACGACCTGCGTGACAGCGCGGGCCGCGTGGACATGGGCCGGTTGCGGGAGCTGTTTCCTGAATGCGACGGGGCTGGGCAGGGTACCGTTCAGGCCCTGCCAGCGCAGCAGCGGCAACTGCAACTGCGAGAGGCCCGGCGCGATGCCGAGCGCCAGCGCATGCGCGAAGTACTGGAGCAGGTGCAGGGCGACCAGCGCCGCGCCTGCGAGATCCTGGGCATCAGCCGGGCCACGCTGTGGCGCAGGTTGCGTAGCCAAAACGACTGACGCGAGCTGTCACCACTCTTTCCAGAGGCCAGGGTCAAGTTTCAAATCGGATGGATCGCAACGGTAGACGTCAATATTGGCTGCACTGCCTTTGCATATGCCAGCGACCGACCGAAGGGAAGGTCGCAGTTCGGGATAGCTGGGATGCCTGAAATAAAAACGTGCAGTGAGCGCGCCGAACTCATCCACCTTCAGTTCTCTCATGTTGTACAGGTAGGCTTGCGACGTGGCCCCAAAAAAACATTGGGCAGTTCCTTCGGAGCTGAAGGAATCACCCGTCGGTTGCAAATTCCCACTGTACTCGCAGGCAATGCTTCCAGCATTTGATCTCTCGACGGCGATCAATGAGTTCGCATCAACCTTGAAAGTTATTTCGCCAGATGACGACATTCGTGCATAGTCCTGTGCGCTCGAATGGGAGAACGTGAAGTTGAGCCGGTTCCTGAGATCCTCGAACTGGAAGCGCTGAAGGCGCTGCGGAGCCTCGCCGGGCAGGGTGATCGTCGCCGTGGTGGAGGAATCGAAGACGATCCTGACCGGGCCAGCCTCCTGTGCAAGCTCTCCATCGCGGGCCTGGCCACCCAGTGCGCGGCCATTGCGGTATTCCGTGAGCACGCCGTCAAACTGCTTGCCGTCCTTCAGCGTGCCTGCGGCTTGCAGGAACAGGGACGATCCGTCCGCGCGATAACCGAAATAGGTCAGGATCAGCGTGGAGCCACCCTGCCTGTCGATCTGAATGCCGCGCCCGGGCTTGCCATTGAGTTCCGCGCCAATGCTCCACATGCCCGAATCCGGCAGAATGGCCAGCGCGGGTGTGGAAATGAAGGCGGCAAGGGCCGCGGCCATGAGGCCATTCAGTCGCTTTGACATGCTTGCTCCGTTGTGAGGGGTGAATCGAATGGAAGCCGACTTTAACCGCGATTCACTTGGACATATTGAGCGACCCGTCACACCGGAGGAATTTGACCTTTTTCAGGTTGAATGCGATTTTCGTATGAGGGTCGGCAGATGTGCCATGCCCAGTGCCAGCACGCAGGCAGGAGCGCACGACCTGCGTGATGCAGCCGTTCCTGCTTCGCGGTGCCACTCGCCTTCCAGGGCTCCTCTTCACTGGTCAAAATGTCCAGTACCGATCGCTGTGGGCTGTCTATCATCGCCCCCAACAAGCATGAAGCTTTGGGAGTGAAATAGAGTGAGTTCCTTGAATCCCCTGGAGAATTTCGACACCAGTCACTGGAAAACCGACGACAAGTCTTGGATGAAGGAGCGCGAGAAGCAGTGGCCGGAGATCGAGCAAATGCTCTATGCGCTGGAAATGACCAAGAAGGGCCGGGGGATCGTCAAGAGGTACTTCCTCAAAGGCTCCCTTCCCCATTGGAAAAAGCTCCACGACTGGGACCGTGATTCCACGGTGCGCCATTTGAATCTGCTGCTGTTCCTGTACCTGCACCCTTGCCAGGACGAGACGGTGCTGCGCTCATTGCGGGACCAGTTCATGGAGCACCCTCAGGCGCTGCCGGGAGATCGCCTCGGAGGTTTCACTTTGCTCTTCAGCATCGGGCAGGGCCATGCATCTTCCGGAGGCACGCGCCTGGTCAGCACGTCAGAGTTGGAAAAAGAGTTGCCCCTCGCTGTGTCTCAGCTTCCTGACGCCCCTGCGCCCTATGCACATTGCAAAATTGTGGACATACATACGAACGGGCACAACGAACGGCTGTTCAACCTGATGCTTCCAGACCTGTCTCAAGACACTGTGCAGTTGCCAGTGCCCCGAGACACTTACGTCAGCAGAGCACCCAGATACTTTCCATGGGACCACGAAGAGCTCCCGTTGAGAGCCTTCCGTTTTGCACTGTATGACCTATGGACCATGGGTCAATGGCTGGCATTTCCTGCCCCATCCAGCAAGGGCTACAACGACATGATCTTTCAGTACGAGAGGCCCCTGGATCTCTGGTACCAGGATGTTGCCAAGTCAGCGGCCCCCGAGGGGAAGTGGCTGGAGCCTGTGCTGATTGGTCTGTACCGGATCTTCCAGTTCGACCTTGACAACGAGCCCGACGAAAGTCCGCGCACGCGCTTTGTGCGGCGGATGCGGGCATTGTTGACAGAGAGACAATTCTCGGAGTCCTTCCAAGCCTTGGTCAAACTGGCCAAAAACGATGGCATTGCCGTGCGAAACCCCTGGAGCGACGAGCCAAAACTGAGATCTCGCAGCTTGCCCCACTGACATTCAACAGGCGACCAAGATCGCGCGGCACAACCTAAGCGGCCAGCAGCGCCCAGCGCTCATGGTCTCGCCAGCGGGTTCCAACCTTCATGAACGCCGGCGAGAAGCCCTCCAGCTTGAAGCCGCATGACTTGGCCAGTGCAATGGCTGCCTTGTTCTCAGGCTGGATGTTGGCTTCCAGCCGATGCAGCTTCAGTGTCCTGAAAGCCTGCTTCACGACATGCGCGAGGCCTTCCTTCATCAGGCCCTTTCCCTCAAAGCCCGAGAACGCATAGAAATCGATCAGGCCACAGCGGAACGGGTCCATCACGATGTTCGTGATCTGCACGATTCCGGCAAAACCGTCGCTGCGCCACTCCCAGATCACAAAGGCGGCCCCAGCCGGCTCCTGCACGCGTGCCAGGTAGCTCTGAAATTCCTGCGGCGTGCTGGGGGGCGACACCCATGGCGCGTGCAGTTTGCGGCTTTGGCTGGCACCTTTGATGAACTCTGTTTCCAGATCCGCTGTCAGCTCCGAAACATAGATGTTCGTGTCCATGACCGTCCCTCAGATGTGAAGCCGAAAGTGTATCGACGCAGGTGCGTGCGCCGCCGGTCAACGCCTCGCGGCTACCCCACAGGTTTGTCAAGCGCTTGCCGCTGTGGTGCTAGCCACGCTGGACCGGCGGCCCACCAACCCCGCCCAGCCGCCCAGCCGCTCGGCCAGGAAATCCATCAGCACGCGCAGCTTGAGCGGCAGGTGGCGCGTGGGCGGGTGAAGAATCCACAGCTGGCCGCTGTAGTTGGGCAGAAAGCTCCAGTCCGGCAGCACTTGCACGATGCGCCCGTCCGCCAGGGCCTCGCGTGCCGTGAAGCGGGGCAGGCTGGCGATGCCGATGTGCTGCAGCACGGCGTCCAGCCGCACGCCGGTGTGGTTGGCGGCATAGCGCCCGCGCACGGCCACGGTGACGGTCTTGCCATGGCCGCGCAGCTTCCAGTGCGCGTCGCCGGGCTCCTCCCCCAGGTAGATGCAGCTGTGGGCCTTGAGCTCCAGCGGATGCACGGGCGTGCCGTGCTGGGCCAGGTACTGGGGCGAGGCGCACAGCAGATGGTCGATGTCCATCAGGTGGCGGCCCATGAGGCCCGGCGGCGGGTGGTTGGTGATGCGTATGGCCAGGTCCACCGGGTCGTCGATCAGGTCCATGTAGCGGTCTTCCAGCCGCATCTGCACGTCGACCTCGGGATACAGGGCCAGGAAGTCGGGCATGTGGGGATGGACCACGGTACGGCCCACGGCCTTGGGCACGCTGATGCGCACCAGGCCGCGCGGCTGCGCGTCCTGCAGCAGGGACGCGGCCATGACGGCCTGGGCGGCGCCCACCATGTCCAGGCAGCGCGCATGCACCTCGCGGCCGGCTTCGCTCAGGCGCAGCTTTCGCGTGGTGCGTTCCAGCAGGCGCAGGCCCAGAGCCCTTTCCAGCCGCGCCACGCCCCGGCTGGTGGCCGATGGCGTGCTGCCCAGCTGACGCGCGGCCTCGGAGAAGCTGCCCGTGTCCACCACCTTGACGAAGATGGCCATTTCTCCGAACAGGGGCAGGGCTTGATTTGTGCTCATGGCGCAAAGAATATTTGAAAAGCCAAGGGATTATCGCGGCTGAACGCCAGTTCTACACTGCCACCCCATGCCTTTGCACACCTTCACTCCCCTTATCCCGTCCCATGCCCTGAGCCACGCCGGTGGTCCTGAAATCTGGCTCAAGCTGGATGCGCTGCAACCCTGCGGATCATTCAAGCTGCGCGGCATAGGCCATGCCTGCGAGACCCTGGCGCGCCAGGGCAAGAAGCGCTTTGTGGCTTCGTCGGGCGGCAATGCCGGCATTGCCGTGGCCTATGCCGGGCGGCAGCTGTCCATACCCGTCACCGTGGTCGTACCGCAAACCACGACCGAGCATGCGCGGGCACTGATCCGTGCCCAGGGCGCCGAGCTGATCGTGCATGGCGCCGTCTGGGACGAGGCCAATGCCCTGGCCCAGTCCCTGTTGGGCGCCGAGGATGCCTTTGTCCATCCGTTTGACGACCCGCTGCTGTGGGCGGGGCATTCCACCCTGGTCGATGAGCTGGCTGCTGCCGACTTCAAGCCCGACGCCGTGGTGCTGGCCGTGGGCGGCGGCGGCCTGCTGGCCGGCGTGGTTCAGGGCCTGGAGCGCCACGGCTGGACCGATGTGCCCGTGATTGCCGCGGAGACGGCCGGCGCCGACTCCCTGGCGCAGTCGCTGGCCCAGGGCCGCCGCGTGCTGCTGGACCGCATCACCAGCGTTGCCACCTCGCTGGGCGCGCGCCAGGTCTGCCAGCGGGCCTTCGATCTGGCGCAGGTGCACCCCGTGCGCAGCGCCGTGGTGACGGATGCGCAGGCGCTGGACGCCTGCCTGCGCTTCATTGATGACCATCGCCTGCATTTGGAGCCCGCCTGCGGTGCCGCGCTGGCCCTGGCCTACGCAGGCGCACCTGCGCTGCAGGGCTTCAAGCGCGTGCTGGTGGTGGCCTGCGGCGGCACGACGAACACGCTGGAGCAACTGCGGACGTGGCACGCAGCGGCGCTGGCCGCCCAGGCGTGAGCACGGCCCAGGCCTGAAGCCGGACCCTGCGCATTCACGCGGCGTTCAACACCTCGCCAGGCACCCTGATCCAGCCTTCCATCAGGATGCGCGCGCTGCGGCTCATCAAAGCCTTGGTCACCTGCCACTGGCCATTCACCAACCGGGCCTCGGCGCCCACGCGCAGCGTGCCGGAGGGATGGCCGAAGCGAACGGCGCCGCGTTCGCCGCCGCCCGCCGCCAGATTCACCAGCGTGCCCGGCACCGCTGCCGCCGTGCCGATGGCCACCGCCGCCGTGCCCATCATGGCGTGGTGCAGCTTGCCCATGGACAGGGCGCGCACCAGCAGGTCCACATCGCCTGCCTCGATGCGTTTGCCGCTGGAGGCCGTGTAGGGCGCCGGCGGTGCCACAAAGGCGATTTTGGGCGTGTGCTGGCGCTTGGCGGCTTCGGACAGTTCCTGGATCAGGCCCATCTGCAGGGCGCCGTGGGCGCGTATGGCCTCGAAGCGCGCCAGCGCCTCGGCATCGCCGTTGATGGCGTCCTGCAGCTCGCAGCCCGTGTAGCCCAGGTCCTTTGCGTTCAGGAAGATGGTCGGAATGCCCGCATTGATCAGCGTGGCTGCAAAGCTGCCGACTCCGGGAACATCCAGCCGGTCCACGAGATGGCCCGTGGGGAACATGGCTCCTCCGTCCTCTCCCTCATCGGCAGGGTCCAGGAACTCCAACGCCACCTCGGCCGCAGGAAAGGTCACGCCATCGAGCTCGAAGTCGCCCGTCTCCTGCACCTGTCCGTTCGTGATGGGCACATGGGCCACGATGGTCTTGCCGATATTGGCCTGCCAGATACGGAGGGTGACCGTGCCGTTGCGTGGAATGCGCGCAGGGGCTATCAATCCCATGTGGATGGCGCAGGGCCCCACGGCGGCCGAGAGATTGCCGCAGTTGCCGCTCCAGTCCACGAAGGGCCGGTCGATGGAGACCTGGCCGAACAGGTAGTCCACGTCATGGCCTTCGCGCGTGCTGGCCGAGAGGATCACGGCCTTGCTGGTGCTCGACGATGCATTGCCCATGCCGTCGATCTGCTTGCCGTAAGGGTCGGGGCTGCCCAGGGCGCGCAGCAGGATGGCGTCGCGCACGGGGCCCGGCTGTTGCGCAGCCTCCGGAAGGTCTTGCAGGCGAAAGAACACGCCCTTGCTGGTGCCTCCGCGCAGGTAGGTGGCGGGAATGCGGATCTGGGGTGTGGTGTTCATCAAGCGTCCTGTGTCTGTGCAAGAAAGTCCTGGGCAAAGCGCTGCAGCACGCCGCCCGCCTCGTAGACCGATACCTCCTCGGCCGTGTCCAGCCGGCAGGTCACGGGCACGCGCAGCGTCTGGCCGCTTCTTCGTTCAATCACCAGAGTGAGTTGGGTGCCCGGCGTGCGCTCGCCTTCCACGCCATAGACTTCCGTGCCGTCCAGGGCCAGGGTCTTGCGGTCGGTGCCCGGCAGGAACTGCAGCGGCAGCACGCCCATGCCGATGAGGTTGGTGCGGTGGATGCGCTCGAAGCCTTCGGCCACCACGACCTCGACTCCGGCCAGCCGCACTCCCTTGGCCGCCCAGTCGCGCGAGCTGCCCTGGCCGTAGTCGGCACCCGCAATGATGATCAGCGGCTGGCGGCGGTTCAGGTAGGTTTCCATGGCCTCCCACATGCGCACCACGCGCCCTTCGGGCTCGATGCGCGCCAGCGATCCCTTGTGCTGCACGCCGTCGATGACGGCCATCTCGTTGACCAGCTGCGGGTTGGCGAAGGTGGCGCGCATGGCGGTGAGGTGATCGCCGCGGTGGGTGGCGTAGGAGTTGAAGTCTTCCTCGGGCAGGCCCATGCGCGCCAGGTATTCGCCCGCCGCGCTGTCGGCCAGGATGGCGTTGGAGGGCGACAGGTGGTCGGTGGTGATGTTGTCGGGCAGCAGGGCCAGCGGCCGCATGTTGCGCAGCGTGCGCGGGAAGGCCGCCAGTGCGCCCACGCCTTCGGTGTCCCAGTACGGCGGGCGGCGTATGTAGGTGGACTGCGGGCGCCAGTCGTACTGGGGCGATGCCTTGTCTCCATCGTCCTTGCGGATGGCGAACATGGGTTCGTAGACGGCGCGGAATTGCGCAGGTTTGACCGCTTGCTCGACGATGGCGTCGATCTCCTCGTCGGCGGGCCACAGGTCCTTGAGGCGGATCTCGCGGCCGTCCACCACAGCCAGCACATCCTGCTCGATGTCAAAGCGCACCGTGCCCGCCAGCGCATAGGCCACGACCAGCGGCGGCGAAGCCAGGAAGGCTTGTTTGGCCTGGGGATGGATGCGCCCGTCGAAGTTGCGGTTGCCCGAGAGCACGGCCGTGGCGTAGAGATCGCGCTCGATGATTTCCTGCTGGATGGCGGGGTCCAGCGCGCCGCTCATGCCGTTGCAGGTGGTGCAGGCAAAGGCGACGATTCCAAAGCCCAGCTGCTCCAGCTCGGTGAGCAGCCCGGCCTCCTTCAGGTACAGCTCCACGGCCTTGGAGCCCGGCGCCAGCGAGGACTTGACCCAGGGCTTGCGCACCAATCCAAGACGGTTGGCGTTGCGCGCCAGCAAGGCGGCGGCAATGACATTGCGCGGGTTGCTGGTGTTGGTGCAGCTGGTGATGGCCGCGATGATGACGGCCCCATCGGGCATCAGGCCTTGCGCCTCCTGGGCGCGGGCGGCCTGCAGTTTTGCCGCATCGGCAATGCCGCGCTCGGCCAGGGCCGAGGTGGGCAGGCGCCGGTGCGGATTCGAGGGACCGGCCATGTTGCGCACCACGGTGGACAGGTCGAACTGCAGCACGCGCTCGTACTGCGCATCGGCCAGGCTGTCGCTCCAGAAACCTGCGGTGCGCGCATAGGCCTCGACCAGGCGCACCTGGGCCTCGTCGCGGCCGGTCAGGCGCAGGTAGGCCAGCGTCTGGCCGTCAATGGAGAACATGGCCGCCGTGGCGCCGTATTCAGGGCACATGTTGGAGATGGTGGCGCGGTCGCCGATGCTCAGGCTGTCGGCGCCCTCGCCAAAGAATTCCACATAGGCGCCGACGACTTTTTGCTGGCGCAGGAATTCGGTCAGGGCCAGCACGATGTCGGTGGCGGTGATGCCCGCCTGGCGCCGGCCCGTGAGGCGCACGCCCACGATCTCGGGCAGGCGCATCCAGCAGGCGCGGCCCAGCATGACGTTCTCGGCCTCCAGCCCACCCACGCCCACGGCGATCACGCCCAGGGCATCGACATGGGGGGTGTGCGAGTCGGTGCCGACACAGGTGTCGGGGAAGGCCAGGCCATCCTGCACGGTGATCACGGGGGACATTTTTTCCAGATTGATCTGGTGCATGATCCCGTTCCCTGCAGGGATCACATCCACGTTGGCAAAGGCTTTTTTTGTCCACTCGATGAAGTGGAAGCGGTCCTCGTTGCGGCGGTCCTCGATGGCGCGGTTCTTCGCAAAGGCGTCGGGATCGAAGCCGCCACACTCCACGGCCAGCGAGTGGTCCACGATGAGCTGCACGGGCACGACGGGGTTGACCTGGGCCGGGTCGCCGCCTTCGGCCGCGATGGCGTCGCGCAGGCCGGCCAGGTCCACCAGGGCGGTCTGGCCCAGGATGTCGTGGCAGACCACGCGCACGGGGTACCAGGGAAAGTCGATGTCGCGGCGGCGTTCGATGAGCTGCAGCAGGTAGCTGTCCAGCTGCGCGGGATCGGCACGGCGCACGAGGTTCTCGGCGTGGACGCGGGCAGTGTAGGGCAGGCGTGCCCAGGCGCCGGGAGAGAGGGCATCGACGGCGGCGCGGGCATCGATGTAGTGCACCGTGGTGCCGGGCAGGGGTTTCTTGTAGCGGGAGGTCATGGGGGCGGATGGATTCTCGGGCCTGCGTGAGCCGATTGCTGTGCGCCGATTACTGTGCGCGGATTTCGTTGTCTTTCACCACCTTGGCGTAGCGGGGAATCTCGGACTGGATCAGGGCGCCGAACTGGGCCGGTGTGCCGCCTGCCGGGGACACGCCCGTGGGCTCCAGCTGGGCCAGCAGTGCCGGCGCCTTGAGGCCGGTGTCCAACGCCGCATTGATGCGCGACAGCACGGCGGGCGGCAGGCCCTTGGGCGCGAGCAGGCCGTGCCAGGCCACCACGTCATAGTCCGGCAGGCCGCTTTCGGCCACCGACGGAATCTCGGGATAGGCGGGCAGGCGCTGGGCCGTGGTCACGGCCAGGGCGTGCAGCTTGCCGCTCTTGACGTGCTGCATCAGCGCCTCGGTGCCTGCCACCAGCATGTCCACGTTGCCTGACAGCAGATCGGTCACGGCCGGGCCCGTGCCGCGATAGGGCACATGCGTGGCCTTGACCTTGGCCATGCCGAACAGGTACTCGGTGACGATGTGAAGATGGCTGCCATTGCCGGCCGAGGCAAAGGTCAGCTTGCCCGGGTTCTCGCGCGCATGGGTCAGCAGTTCCTGCAGGTTTCTGGCGGGCACGCGGGGGCTCACGCAGACCACGTAGGCGCCTTTGGACAGCTGGATCACGGGCGTCATGTCGGCCACGGGGTCGAAGCGCAGCTTGTACAGCGAAGGGTTGACCGTATAGCTGCCCGCCACCAGCAGCAGCGTGTAGCCATCGGCCGCCGAGCGCAGCGCGTACTCGGTGCCCAGCGTGCCACCGGCGCCCGGCCGGTTCTCCACCACCACGGGCTGGCCCAGCCTGTCGTTGAGCACGTTGGAGGCCACGCGCGCAATGAAGTCCGAACCGCCGCCGGGTGCGAAGGGGCAGACGATCTTCAGCGACTTGCTGGGAAAGGCCTCCTGGGCCAGGCCCTGGTGCGGCAGCGCAAGGCCGGCCAGCGGGGCGGGCAGGGCGGCGCAAAAGCGGCGGCGGTTGATGCTCATGGGTTGGTGTCTCCTGCAGAGTTATGGTTGGCAGTGCACCAGGCTTGTTGCAAGCGGCATGCCATCCGACTCAAGGGGAAACCCGTGCAAGCCCCGCAGCCTGCTGCCAGAGGCTGAAGGGCTGCAGCGCCACCTGCTGCCGCGCCATCCGTTTCATTGATGTTTCAAAACTGCGGCCTCTGATTTCATGGATGAGGTTTGTGCAATGCCTCGCCCTCCACCCCTTGTGCCAGGCAAGGCCCGGCAGGCCCGGCGGGCTCGGGCACAGGGGGCCGGGTGCAAGCACCTTGCTGCCTGCAGTCTAGGGTTTGCCCGTGGAGGTCTTCAGCAAGAGCGCATTCCGACGATAGAGCAAAGGCGTTTGTAGGATTTGTCTTACATATGATTTGCCTGCCGGGTGCCGAAATCCATTTATCCTCGCTCTCTGCTCCACATGGCCTGCCCGGCCTTTTCGGGTGGCTGGCCATGGGGCTGGCAACGAGTGGTTCCGTGCTCCTGGACCGATTCCCCCGTGACTGCCTATTCAGCCTTAGCCGCTCCATGTCAGCTTTTGCCCAGCGCACGCTTGTAGCCATCCGGACCGCCTGGCCAGCCGCCACCGTCATGGCGGTGGGCATGTGCCTGAGCGCCGCGCTCGCCTTGCAGCAGCAGCGGGCGCTGGAGCGCATCGACCTGCAGCGCCATACGCAACAGGCCCAGTCTGCCCGCCAGGCGCTGGAGATGCGCCTGGATGCCTATGCCGTCATGGTCCAGCATGTGGCCAACCAGCTGGCCGCCTCTCCCGAGATGGGGCAGCAGGCCTTCGCGCGCATTGCGCAGGCGCTGCGCATACAGATACAGCCCGGCATGCAGGCGCTGACCTTTACGCGGGCCGCAACGGAGCGCGGTCAGGCCAGCCAGGATCCGTCGGCCTCGTTCAGGCCCGATCCCCACTATTTCTTCATCGACTATCTCTGGCCGGTGGAAGGCAATGAATCCATCGCCGGTCTGGACATGCACGACCGCCCGAGTCTCATGGCCAGCATGCTGCGCAGCCGGGACAGCGCGGCCGCCGTGGTCTCGGCGCCGTTTGCAATGAAGCAGCCCGGCGAGCATGCCACCGCCGTGCTGGTGCGCGCGCCCGTCTTTGCGCTGGCGGACCACCAGTCCCCGGATGGCACGGCCGCGCATCCGCTGTTCCTGGGAACGGCCGACGTCAGCATTCGTGTGCACGACCTGGTGCAGGACCTGCATGAGCGCGGCTTCCTGGGCCGGCTTGCGCTGGCCATGCATGACGCAGGCCCGGTCTCGCCCCTGCCGCCGGCCGGCGTATCGCCGCTGCCGCTGTATCTGGGTGCTGCCTGGCCCGAGCGCGGGCAGGATGCGGTAGGCCTGGGCGATACCGGCCAGGTGGTGCTGGAGCAGACGCTGCAGGCCCAGGACCGGCTGTGGCGGCTGAACTTCATTCCCGTGGGCACGGCCCTGTCCTGGACCGAGCGTGCCCAGCCCCTGGTGCTGTTTGCGCTGGGCATGCTGGTGTCAGTCCTGCTGGCCTCGCTGGCGGCAGCCTGGTGGCGGCGCCATCCGTCCAGCTGGGCGCAGCTGCGTGCCTCTTCCCGCAGCATGCGCGAGAGCGATGCCCGCTTTCAGGCACTGTTCGAGCAGGCCGCCGTGGGCGTGGTGCAGATCGACGCGGCCAACGGCAATGTCCTGCATGTGAACCGCAGGTATTGCGACATCACCGGCCACGAGGCACAGCAGCTGTGCCAGCGCCCCCTGCTGGCCCTGGTGGCCGCCGAAACGGTGGAGGGCGACAGGCTGCTGCTGCAGGAACTGGCTGCGGGCCAGCGCCGCGCCCTGCAGATCGAGCGGCAGCTGCGGCGCAGCGACGGTAGCCTGGTCTGGGTGGAGCTGCACATCTCCGCGCTGGGCCACGGCCCATCGCTGCGGCTGATGGCCCTGGTGCAGGACATCAGCGCGCGCCGCCACTTGCAGCAAATGCAGCGCGACGGATCGCGCCACCTGCGCATGGTCATCCAGCGCCTGCCCCTGGGCCTGGCCATGCTGCAGGAGGATGGCCGCTTCGCCTACTGGAACGAGGAATTCATGCGCCTGGCAGGCCACGGCGCCACGGCCGGCATGGATGGCGACGGCTGGTGGCGCAACATGTGCCCGGATGAAGCCCGCCGCCAGCGCATGCAGCGCCGCTTCGAAGCTGCGCAGGCGCGGGCGCGCGTTGCCCAAAGCCCCCATGGCAGCGAGTCCGACAGCTGCGGCACCCTCAACTCCGAGGAGTACCAGCTCATAGGCAGCGACGGCTGCGCGCGCTCCGTATCCATCGGCGGCATGCTGCTGGACGAAGGCTGCCTGCTGATCCTGCAGGACCAGAGCCAGCGCAAGACCGCCGAAGAAGAAATTCGCCGCCTGGCCTTCTACGATGCGCTCACCGGCCTGCCCAACCGCCGCCTGCTGGTGGACCGGCTGCAGCAGGCGCTGGCCTCCAGCCGCCGTCGCGGGCGCTGTGGCGCCGTCATGCTGCTGGACGTGGACAACTTCAAGGCCTTCAACGACAGCCTGGGGCTGGAACTGGGCGACGTGCTGCTGCGCATGATTGCCGAGCGACTGGCCCAGTCCCTGGGCCGCGAGGCCACGCTGGCCCGCCACAGCGGCGATGACTTCGTCGTGCTGCTGGAGGACCTGGGCAAGGACTCCATGCACGCCGCCTCCAAGCTCGAAGGCGAGGTCCAGCGCATGCGTTCGCTGCTGCTGCAACCGCTGCAACTGAGTGGCCAGTCCTGCCACATCACGCTGAGCATAGGCGCCAGCCTGTTCGGCGAGCAGGAACTCAGTGCCGACGAGGTCCTGCGCCGTGCCGAGATGGCCATGTACCAGGCCAAGGGCATGGGGCGCAACACGCTGCAGTTCTTCGATCCGCAACTGCAGGCCGTACTCAGATCGCGCACGGCCATGGAGCAGGAAATGCGCGAGGGCCTAGTGCGCTCGCAATTCGTCCTGTACTACCAGCCGCAGGTGGCGAACGGGCGCATCGTCGGCGCCGAGGGCCTGCTGCGCTGGAACCACCCGCGCGAAGGGCTGGTGCCGCCGTCGCTCTTCGTCTCGCTGGCCGAGGAAACGGGCCTGATCCAGCAACTGGGCGAATGGGTGCTGGGCGAGGCCTGCCGGCAACTGGCGCAATGGGCGGCGGAGCCGGACATGGCCTGCCTGATGCTGGCCGTCAACGTCAGCCCGCGCCAGTTCCACCAGGCGCGCTTCGTGGAGCAGGTGCTGCAGGCGCTCAAGGAGCACGGTGCCAATCCGCGCCTGCTCAAGCTGGAGCTGACCGAAAGCCTGCTGCTGGCCGACGTGGACGACACGGCAGCCAAGATGGCCACGCTCAAGGCACACGGCGTGGGGTTCTCGCTGGACGACTTCGGCACCGGCTACTCCTCGCTGGCCTATCTCAAGCGCCTGCCGCTGGACCAGCTCAAGATCGACCGCAGCTTCGTGCGCGACGTGCTCAGCGACCCCAACGACGCGGCCATTGCGCGCACCATCGTCGCCCTGGGCACCAGCCTGGGCCTGCAGGTCATCGCCGAGGGTGTGGAGACCGAGGCGCAGCGCCAGTTCCTCGAAGACCAGCACTGCCATGCCTGGCAGGGCTACCTGCTCAGCCCGCCTGTGCCCGTGCGCAGCTTCGAGGCACTGGTGCGCCAGGCCATCGTGTCGCGCCCTCCGGCCCTGAGCCCGGCGAACCTGCCGCAGGAGGCGCAGGAGGCGCAGGACCGGCCCCAGGTGGTGGAGTGCACGGATGGCAGCGGGGTGCCGGACGCCCCCTCAAACCATTCTTGACATTCGACACGGCCCCGCGCGGGCCGCTTTCCATTCTTGAGCGGGGGTGGCGCGCGGTATCATTCCGAGCTTCCCTGTTGTTCCCCCACGTCCTCATTCGTCCGTTCGCCGCGGACCGCCATCTGCCTGCATCGTGCGCCTGAATTCCATCAAGCTGTCCGGCTTCAAGTCCTTCGCCGAGCCCACCAACTTCATGCTGCCGGGGCAACTGGTGGGCGTGGTGGGCCCCAACGGCTGCGGCAAGTCCAACATCATGGATGCGGTGCGCTGGGTGCTGGGCGAGAGCAAGGCCAGCGAGCTGCGCGGCGAGTCCATGCAGGACGTGATCTTCAACGGCACCACGCACCGCAAGCCGGCCAGCCGCTCCAGCGTGGAGCTGGTGTTCGACAACAGTGACCACCGCGCGGGTGGCCAGTGGGGCCAGTTCGGCGAGATCGCCGTCAAGCGCGTGCTCACGCGCGAGGGCAACAGCAGCTACTTCATCAACAACCAGGCCGTGCGCCGCCGCGATGTGCAGGACGTGTTCCTGGGCACGGGCCTGGGCCCGCGCGCCTACGCCATCATCGGCCAGGGCACGATCAGCCGCATCATCGAGTCGCGCCCCGAGGAACTGCGCCTGTTCCTCGAAGAGGCCGCAGGCGTGTCCAAGTACAAGGAGCGCCGGCGCGAGACCGAGAACCGGCTCTCGGCCACCACCGAGAACCTCACGCGCGTGGAAGACATCCTGCGCGAGCTCAACAACAACCTCGACCGGCTGGAAAAGCAGGCCGAGGTGGCGGCCCAGTACAACGCGCTGCAGTCCCAGGTCACGCTCAAGCAGCAGCAGCTGTGGTTCCTCAAGCGTGCCGAGGCCGAGGCCGAGCAGGACCGCGTGCGCGTGGAGGGCCTGCAGGCCGTCAACGAGCTCGAAGAGCGCATGGCCGACATCCGCAACAACGAAAGCGGACTCGAAACCCTGCGCCAGGCGCACTACGACGCCAGCGACCAGGTCAACCAGGCCCAGGCCAAGCTCTACGAATCCACGGCCGAAGTCGGCAAGCTGGAGGCCGAGATCCGCTACGTGCTCGAAGGCCGCCAGCGCGTGCAGCAGCGGCTGCAGCAGCTGTCCGAGCAGGTGCTGCTGTGGAACAGCCGCCGCGAGGAAGCCGAAGCCGAGATCGAGAACCTCGAAGGCGCCGGCATGGACGCCGAGGAACAGGCCGAGATGCTGGCCGCCCAGGTCGAGGAGCAAAGCATGCGCCTGCCCGACCTGGAGGACGCCCTGCGCAATGCCCAGAAGGCCGACACCGACCAGCGCGCCAGCGTGGTCCAGGTGCAGCAGCAGATCCAGGTGCTGGCCGCCGAGCAGCGCAGCCTGGATGAGCAGCGCCGCCAGTTCGAGACCCGCTTCGAGCGCCTGCGCGCCGACCGCAACGCGCTGGAGACGCCCGACGAGGCCCGCCTGAACAATCTGCAGTCCCAGCTGGAAGAGGCGCGCGAACTGGCTGAAATGGCCGATGCCGTGCTCAACGAGCTGCAGGACTCCGTGCCCCAGCTCGACGAGGACCGCCGCACGCGCCAGCAGGCCGTCAACGCCGAGGCCGCGCGCCACGCGGACCTGTCGGCGCGGCTGGAAGCGCTCAAGGCCCTGCAGGAAAAGGTCAAGACAGACGGCAAGCTCCAGCCCTGGCTGGCCAAGCACGGCCTGGACGGCATGCAGGGCCTGTGGAGCCGCATTGCCATCGAGCCCGGCTGGGAAAACGCGCTGGAGGCCGCGCTGCGCGAGCGCCTGGGCGCGCTGGAAGTGGGCCGGCTCGACATGGTGCGTGGCTTTCTGGGCTCAGGCGGGCACGATGCGCCGCCCGCGCGCCTGGCCTTCTTCAGCCCCCCGCAAGGCGCACCCGCGCCGGCCGCTGGCCGCTGGCAGCACCTGTCGGACCTGCTGCGCGTGAACGATGCCGGCCTGCGCGCCGTGCTCGGCGACTGGCTGCAGGACTGCTACACGGCGCCCACGCTGGAAGAGGCGCTGTCGCGCCGCAGCGAACTGCGGCCCGGTGAAACCGTCTACGTGCCCACGGGCCATGCCGTCAGCAGCCACAGCGTGAGCTTTTATGCGCAGGACTCGGAGCAATCCGGCCTGCTGGCACGCGCCCAGGAAATCGAGCACCTTGAAAAGGAAGTGCGCGCCCAGGCGCTGATCTCCGATGAATCACGCACGGCTCTGGTGCGTGCCGAAAGCGCCTATGCCGAGGCCTCGCAGCGCCTGGTCAGCGCCCGGCGCGAGGCCAGCGAATCGCAAAGCCGTGCCCACGAGCTGCAGGTCGAGACGCTGCGCCTGTCGCAGCTGGCCGAGCAGGCCCGTGCACGCAATGCCCAGATCAGCGCCGACCTGGCCGAGGTCGAGGCCCAGCTGTCCGACATCGAGGAGCGCCGCGTGGCGGCCGAAGCCCGCTTCGAGGAACTGGACATGCAGCTGGCCGATAGCCAGGAGCGCCATGCCCAGCTGGGCGACAAGGTGCTGGAGTCCGAGCGGCGCCTGAACGAATCGCGCGAGCAGCTGCGCACGCTGGAGCGCCAGGCCCAGGAGGCCACTTTCTCGCGGCGCAGCCTGGAGGCGCGCCGGGGCGAACTCAGCCGCACCATAGAGACGGCCAGCCAGCAGGCCCGCTCCCTGGCCGACGAGCAGCAGCGCGCGCAGGACGAGCTCACGCGCCTGACCGATGCCGCGGCCCAGGGCGGCCTGCAGGATGCGCTGGATTTGAAGATGCAGCGCGAGCAGGCCGTGGCCGCGCGCCGCAGCGAATATGACGACCTGACCAACAAGCTGCGCGCCAGCGACGAACGCCGCCAGCAACTGGAAAAAGCGCTGGACCCGCTGCGCCAGCGCATCACCGAATTCCAGCTCAAGGAGCAGGCCGCGCGCCTGGGCCTGGAGCAGTACTCCACTTTGCTGGAAGAGGCGGGCGCCGACCTGGCCGCCGTCTCCCAGTCCATTGCCGAGGCCAATGTGCGCATGCACGGCCTGCAGGGCGAGATCGACCGCCTGCACCGCGAGATCGCAGCCCTGGGCGCGGTCAACCTGGCGGCGCTGGACGAGCTGAAGCTGGCGCGCGAGCGCAAGACCTTCCTCGACGCGCAGACCGAGGACCTGACCCAGGCCATGAACACGCTGGAAGATGCCATCCGCAAGATCGACGCCGAGACGCGCGAGCTGCTGTCGGGCACCTTCGAGACCGTGAACGGGCACTTCGGGCGCATGTTCCCCGAGCTGTTCGGCGGCGGGCAGGCCAAGCTGGTCATCACCGGCGATGAAATCCTGGACTCGGGCGTGCAGGTGATCGCGCAGCCGCCCGGCAAGAAGAACCAGACGATTCACCTGCTGTCCGGTGGCGAGAAGGCGCTGACGGCGATTGCGCTGGTCTTCGCCATCTTCCAGCTCAACCCGGCCCCGTTCTGTCTGCTGGACGAGGTGGATGCGCCGCTGGACGATGCCAACACCGAGCGCTATGCCAAGCTGGTGGCCAGCATGAGCAAGAGCACGCAGTTCCTGTTCATCAGCCACAACAAGATCGCCATGGAAATGGCCCAGCAGCTCATCGGCGTGACCATGCAGGAGCAGGGCGTGTCCCGCATCGTGGCCGTGGACATGGAGTCCGCGCTGTCCATGGCTGAGCTATCCTGAGCATGTCCGCAACCTTTCAAACCCCTTTGCTGGAACGACGTTTCATTCCTTCATTCCATGAGTAACCTGCAAATCAGTCTGGCCGTCCTGGGCTTTGTGGTGCTGGCCCTGATCCTTGCCTACAACAGCTGGTCCGCGCGCCGCAATGCACCCAAGCGCGCCGACCCCGTCGATGAAGCGCAGCGCGATCCCTCGCGCCATGAGCCCGGCATGGACACCGTGGGCCACGGCCCGGACCTGACGCACAGCCTGCGCGAGCCCGTGCTGGGCGACTTCGGCACCGCCGCGCCGGGCCAGAGCCCCGCCTCCGCGGACCGCTTCGCCGAAACCGACGCCGAGCTGGCCCATCTGGTCCAGCTCGAAGAGCAGCAGCGCCAGGCCGCGGCCCAGGCTGCGCTGGCGGCCAAGGCCGCCCAGGCAGTGCAGTCCGCGCAGGCCGCCCATGCCCTGCAGGCGGGCGAAGACGCCAGCGCATCGGCACCCGCATCTGAATCTGTGTCCGCGCCTGCGGCGCCCCCGTCGGCACCGCAGTCCATCGAGCCTTCCCTCAACGACGCGGCCCTGACCAGCGCGGCCGCCAGCCGCCCGGGCCTGGATGCGCTGATCGACGCCATTGCCCCCGTGCAGGTCGGCCAGGCCGTACCCGGCGAACTGGCGCTGCAGGCCCAGCCCGCCACGCGGCGCGCGGGCAACAAGCCCTTTGCGATCGAAGGCATGAACCAGTCCACCCACCAGTGGGAGCCGCTGCAGCCCGGCCAGCGCTACCTGGGCTTCCAGGCCGGCGTGCAGTTGGCCAACCGCACGGGTGCGCTCAACGAGATCGAGTTCTCCGAGTTCGTTGCCAAGGTGCAGCGCTTTGCCGACGCGCTGGGCGCCACGCCCGACGTGCCCGACATGCTGCAGGAAGTGGCGCGTGCGCGCGAGCTCGACCAGTTCGCCAGCGAGCACGACGCCCAGCTCACCTTCATGCTGCGCGCACGCCAGGCCTCCTGGAGCGCGGGCTACGTGCAGCAGAACGCATCGCGCCAGGGCTTTCTGCCGGGCTCCATGCCCGGGCGCATGGCCCTGCCTTCGCCCACGCCCGGCATGCCGCCGGTGCTGGTGCTCAACTACGACCCGCAGGCGGCGATGGCCGACGACCTGGACACCTCGGTGGTGCGCGAGTTCCTGCTGAGCCTGGACGTGCCCCAGGTGCCGCGCGGCGAGCAGGCCTTCGTGCAATTGCGCCAGGTGGCCGAGCGCCTGTGCCAGACCATGGACGGCGTGCTCTGCGACCAGAACGGCTACCTGCTGCCGGCCATGGCGCTGGACCCCATCCAGCACGACCTGGAACATCTCTATGACAAGCTCGACAGCCGCGAGCTGTCGGCGGGCTCCATGCTGGCGCGGCGACTGTTCAGCTGACGCGGCGCGGTGCCCCTGGTGCACAACAGGCTCCTGGCCTCAACCCCATGAATGACAATCTGGATCTTTTCTCCGGCGCAGCCCCCGCGGCGCCGGAGTCCGGGGCCGCCCCCGACAAGGTGCTGGCCAAAGTGCAGGCTCTGCGCGCCCAGCTCAACCAATGGGCGCATGAGTACTACGTGCTGGACACGCCCACCGTGCCCGACGGCGAGTACGACCGCGTCTTCCAGCAATTGCAGGCGCTGGAAGGTGCCTATCCCGAACTGGTCACGCCGGACTCGCCCACGCAGCGCGTGATCGGCGCCGTGCTCGACGGCCTGATGCCCGTGCGCCATGCCGTGCCCATGCTCAGCATCCGCACCGAGACCGACAACGAGGCCACGGGTGCCGAGGCCTTCGACGCACGCATCCGCAAGGAGCTGGAACTGGCCGAAGGCGCGCCGCCCGTGGAGTACGTGGCCGAACCCAAGTTCGACGGCCTGGCCATGAACCTGCGCTACGAGAACGGCCGCCTGGTGCAGGCCACCACGCGCGGCGACGGCGAGGTGGGCGAGGACGTCACCCACAACATCCGCACCATCCGCAAGATTCCGCTGTCCCTGCCCGAAGGCAAGGGCGTGCCGCCCGTGGTCGAGGTGCGCGGCGAGGTCTACATGGGCCGCGCCGACTTCGTCAAGCTCAATGAGCGCCAGCAGGCCGCCGGCGGCAAGAGCTTTGCCAATCCGCGCAATGCGGCGGCAGGCTCGGTGCGCCAGCTGGACTCGGGCATTGCGGCGCAGCGCCCGCTGTCCTTCTTCGCCTATGGCCTGGGCGAGATCACGCCGGCTGCCCAGGGCGGCCCCGACTTCGTCACCCACTACGCCATGCTGCAGACGCTGCGCGACTGGGGCTTTCCGGTGGCGCCCCAGGTCTGCATCGCCAGGGGTGCAGCCGAGCTGGTGGCCTTCCACCAGCGCATGGGCGCCGAGCGCGCCACGTTGCCCTACGAGATCGACGGCGTGGTCTACAAGGTCAACAGCCTGGCCCAGCAGCGCCAGCTGGGCTTTGTCTCGCGCGAGCCGCGCTGGGCCGTGGCCCACAAGTACCCGGCCGAGGAAATGCCCACGCGCATGGAAGGCATCGACATACAGGTCGGCCGCACGGGCAAGCTCACGCCCGTGGCGCGCCTGGCCCCCGTGGCAGTGGGCGGCGTCATCGTCACCAATGCCACGCTGCACAACCTGTTCGAGATCCGCAAGAAGCGCGTGCGCACGGGCGACACCGTGGTCGTGCGCCGCGCCGGTGACGTGATCCCCGAGGTCGTGGGCCGCGTGCCCGGCGACCGGCCGGCCTATGTGCCCAACTTCCGCATGCCCGCTGCATGCCCCATCTGCGGCAGCGCCGTGGCGCGGCCCAAGGGCGAGGCCAACCACCGCTGCACGGGCGGCCTGTTCTGCCCGGCGCAGCGCAAGGAGGCCATCCTGCACTTTGCCGCGCGGCGCGCCATGGACATCGAGGGCCTGGGCGACAAGCTGGTGGACCAGTTGGTGGACGGCCACGTGGTGCGCACGCTGCCCGACCTCTACCGCCTGGGCCTTGTGGCCCTTGCATCGCTGGACCGCATGGCCGAGAAGTCGGCCCAGAACGTGCTGGACGCGCTGGAAAAATCCAAGAAGACCACGCTGTCGCGGTTCCTCTTCGGCCTGGGCATCCGCCAGGTGGGCGAGTCCACGGCCAAGGACCTGGCCCGCCACTTCGGCCAGCTGGACGCCATCATGGACGCCAGCGTCGAGCAACTGCTGCAGGTGCGCGACGTGGGGCCCATCGTGGCCGAGAGCATCCACACCTTCTTCGCCCAGCCCCACAACCGCGAGGTGGTCGAGCAACTGCGTGCCTGCGGCGTGCACTGGGAAGAGGGCGCGGCGCGCGAGCAGACCGCCCAGCCGCTGGCCGGCATGACCGTGGTGCTCACGGGCACGCTGCCCACGCTGGGCCGCGACCAGGCCAAGGAGATGCTGGAGGCCGCGGGCGCCAAGGTCTCCGGCTCGGTCAGCAAGAAGACCAGCTATGTGGTGGCCGGTGCCGAGGCCGGCAGCAAGCTGGCCAAGGCCGAGGAACTGGGCGTGACCGTGCTGGACGAGGCCGGCATGCTGGCGCTGCTGGCAGGCGGGGACCGCTGATGGCGCTGAGTCCGCGCAAACCCGTGGTCGGCCTGGCGCTGGGCAGCGGGTCGGCGCGCGGCTGGGCGCATTTCGGCGTGCTGCGCGCGCTGGAGGATGCGGGCCTGAGGCCCGACATCATCTGCGGCTCGTCCATCGGCGCCCTGGTCGGTGCCTCCTATGCGGCTGGCGAGATGCAGCGCTTCGAGGAATGGGTGCTGGGCCTGGGCATGCGCAAGGTGTTCGGCTTCATGGACTTCAACATCACGGGCGGCATGCTCAAGGGCGAGAAGTTGATCGCGTTCTGGCGCGAGCACTTCGTGGACTCGGCCATCGAGGACCTGAAGATTCCCTTCGGCGCCGTGGCCACCGACCTGCATTCGGGCGCCGAGGTCTGGCTGCGCAAGGGCTCCATCGCCGATGCCGTGCGTGCCTCCATCGCGCTGCCCGGCCTGTTCACGCCCGTGCAGCGCGAGGGGCGGCTGCTGGTCGATGGCGGCATCGTCAACCCCGTGCCCGCCTCGCTGGCGCGCGCCATGGGCGCGGACATCGTGATCGCCGTCGATCTCAACGCCGACATCATGCGGCGCCACATGCGGCCGCTGGTTCCCTCCGCCGCCATGGCTGCCGCGCCGCCACTGGAGGAAGCCCCGCCCGCCGTGGAGCAGGGCGTGGCGCCCGAGGACCTGGCCGGCCAGGCCAGCGCCGTGGCCGGCACGGCATGGGTGCGCAGGCTGCAGCGCGGCGTGATGGGGTGGATGCCCGGCCACCACCGCGACGAGGCCGGCCGCGAGACCGAGCCCCCGCCCCGTCCGCCCTCGCTGCTGGACGTGGTGATGACCAGCGTCAACATCATGCAGATGCGCATCACGCGCAGCCGCATGGCGGGCGACCCGCCCGAGCTGGTGATAGCGCCGCGCCTGTCCCACCTGGGCCTGCTGGACTTCCACCGCGCCCGCGAGGCCATCGACGAAGGCTACGAGGCAGCGCAGGCCGCGTTGCCGGGCCTGCGCCACTGGGGCCTTTGAGGCGCGGCACACCAGACACACCCGGCACGCCTGGTATGCCCGACCGGCCCGGGCTACGCCGCCTCCCTTTCCACGCTGACCGCATTGCGGTCGGCATTGGCCGCGGCAACGCGCGAAGGCTGCAGCCTGCGCATCAGCGCGGCGGGGTCCAGGCACTGGATCAGCGGCAGGCCCGAATCGGCATGCACCAGCTTGCGCACCAGGGCCGTCGCGGTGTCGGCCGCGTTCAGCATGGGCGAATCCACCAGCGCGCTGGCTGGCAGCCGGTGCACGCCCTGCAGCGCGCTGACCAGCAGGCCCACGCGCAGGCCGCCATGCTGGACCACGATGACCTGTGACTGCTCGGTGACCACGCCGGGCTGGCCCTGCAGCAGCGCGGCCAGGTCGAACACCCAGACATAGCCGCTGACGCTGCCCTGGCTGCGCCGTGCCAGCGCGCCCACGCAAAACGGCAGCCGTCCTGCCGCCACGGGCGAGATGGCGCTGGCGGGCAGGGCCTCGCAGACATCGCCCGCGCGCAGGGCCAGCAGGCTGGCGCCCACGTAGAAGCTGGCCAGTTCCACAGGCGCATCGCCGCTGCCATGCACGGCGCGCCCGTGCCCGTGCCCGTGCCCGTACCCGTGCCCGTGCCCGTGCGTAGCGGGCCGGGCGCCATCCAGCCGGGTGGCCGACGCCAGGCGCAGCGCGCGGTTGCGCGCATCGGCATGCACGGGGCCCAGCCGCTGCAGGCTCAGGCTGACGAGGCCTGCCAGTGTGTCGTCCGTTGCGCTTTCTTTTGCATCGCGTGCCGCGCCCTGGTCCAGCCGGAACTCGCGGTAGCCGCGCCCGGCGGCCATGCCGACGATGCAGTAGTGGCCTTCGATCTCCTCGATGCTGCTGCGCACCTCGCCATCGGCCAGCGATGCCAGGCCGGCCACGCCTGCGATGCAGCTGCCCAGCGGGCGCCCGCCATGGCTGGCAGCGACGATGCGCCCGTCACGCGCCACGTAGAAGGCTTCCATCGGCAGGCGCGGCAGGCCGCTGTCTTCGGGATCGGTGGCTGCAGCCTGCTCTGCCGTTGCTGCCTGCTCTGGTGCTGCGGCCTGCAGCATGGCCTGCAGCTCCCGCCGCGTGTGGAACAGCAGGGCGATGCCGCCGATGACGGGGCCCTGATCGCCGCCGTGTGCATGTCCGTGCGCCTGTTCACTCCCAGGCGATGGCGCGCGCAGCGCGGCATGGTAGACATGGACGGGCAGGCCTCCATCGTCCATCTCCTGCACGTGGTAGGCCTGGGCATCGCGCAGCAGCACAGTGGCCTGCAGGGCCGATGCCTGCACGCGCGTGCCGGGAGCCAGGGGCAGGCCGGCCTGGTCCTCATGGCTGCAGGCCAGCACCAGGCCCTGGGCGTCGTACAGCGCAATGCGCGCATAGACGGTGTACAGCGCATTGAGCTGCTCCAGCAGCCGCTGCGCGCTGTCGTGGGCCTGTACCGACAGGGCCAGGCAGCCGCTGTTGTCCTCCAGCACCTTTTGCAGGCCGGGCGTCAGGGCCCACCAGCGGCAGTCGTTGGCACGTTCATAGAGATTGCGCTCCAGCAGGTCCATCAGCAGCCGGTTCAGCGTGCTGTGCTCCTGCAGCCGGGTGGACAGCGCGGTCTCGTGCAGGCCGTGAATGGCGCGTGTGAACACGGCATGGGTCAGGTCGCCGGTCTCGCCCATCTGCTCCAGCACGGCCTGCAGCGGGTCCGGGTGGGCCGCGCCCTGCACGGTGGACTCCGGCGCCTGGCTGGCAGCCAGCACCTGGCCATTCCAGACCACGCGGCGTATGTCGTCGGCCGCGCGGGCCATGGCGTGCAGCGGCGGGCAAAAGCCGCGCGCCTGGGCCATCAGCCCCTCGGCAATGGCCGGCTCCAGCGCCTGCAGGACCTGCGGTCTTTGCTGCGCGGCGAAGGCCAGGTCCAGCGGTGCCATCACCTGGGTCTGCCAGCCCTGCGGTCCCGCATAGCCCTGGTAGGGCAGGGCGCGCGCCGTGCGCACCAGGTAGGTGCGGCCTGCATGGATCAGCGGCTGCACGGCATCACCATGGTGCATGGGCACGCGGCTGCCGGGGGCTATCCAGTGGGCGTCGCTGCTGGCGATGACCAGTCCGCCGTCGTCCAGCAGCAGGCCCACCTGGGCGCGCGGCCCGCCCGAGGCAAAGATGGCCTGCATCTCGGCGGCGAAGTCGAAGCTCAGGCACAGCACGCCGAGCACCGCCATGGTGCGTGGGTGCAGCAGGCGCTGCGCGTAGATCAGGCGGTCAGCGCCGGGCAGCACGCAACTGGCGCCGAAATGGCTGACATGGCCGGCCTGCTGCAGGGACTGCTGGAACCAGGCCTCGGCACAGGGCGGTAGCGGCTTGCGGCCTGCCTGCGCCTGGGCACGTGCGCAGACCTGGCCTTGCGTGTCCAGCAGCAGGATGTCGTCATACACCGTGTACTTGGCTCGGTAGCTCTGGAGGTGGGCCTGCAAGTGCGCCTGCAGCGGTGCCTGCCATGCGCGCAGACCGCCGGCCGCCATGTCGGGCAGGCTGCAGTCATCGCCATCGCCATCGCCATCGCCATCGTCAAGCCGGGCCATGGCCTCGCACAGCACGGTATCGGCGGCGAGAAAGCCGACATCGGCCGTGCGCTCGTACAGGCTTCGCACCAGCAGGTCGATGGCATGGGCGGACTGCATGCCCAGCTGGGCCATGGCCTCCTGCGCGGACTGCGCCAGCTGCGACTGCAGCAGGCCTTGCTCCAGCTGCTCCAGTCCCTGGCGCGTGTCGGTGAGCATGGACACCAGGGCCTGCCCCTGCTGCGAGGCCTGCATGCGGGCCGAGGCCTCGATGAGCCGCCACATGAGCCGTATCTCGCGCAGGTCGGCGGCGTTGCGGTTGAGTTCCCGCAGGTGGGGAAGAATCAGGTCGGTTGGCAGGGATGTGGCCATGGAGCGCTCCGCAGTCAGGTTCAGGCTGGGTGAAACCCGCTTTCCCCGATCAGGGAAAAGCCTGATGCAATGAGCAAGAAGGAGGCCAGCTTGTGACTAAATGTGTCTGCAAGGTGACACAGGGATGACAACCCCCTCCACACCCCATCCACGGCCCCACCCGCAGCCCCATCGGCGCCACGCCGGGGCATGGCCTGGCGTCACCGGGGTGCGGACGGCACTGCCGCGCAGCACGGTGGTGCCCGACGGCGGTGCTTGCGCCTACAGGCTCAGGTCGATGGAGTGCACGCGGTGCGCGTCAAGCAGGCCCGCTGCACGGTCCTCGAAGTAGCGCTCCAGCGTCACGCGCACGGTGCGAAAGGCCAGTTCCTCCCAGGGAATCTCGGCCTCGGCAAAGAGGCGGGCCTCCATGGTCTCCGGGCCTGGATAGAACTGCTCGCTGCGCAGGCGGGCGCGGGAGAACAGGTGGACCTGGCTGACCTTGGGCACGTCAACGATGGAAAACAGCGGCCCCATCTCGATGTCGGCACCGGCTTCCTCATCGGTCTCGCGCTGGGCGCCGCGCGCCGTGGTCTCGGCCAGTTCCATGAAGCCGGCAGGCAGGGTCCACAGGCCCCGGCGCGGCTCGATGTTGCGCTTGCACAGCAGCACGCGGCCGTCGTCGGTGACGGGGATGGTGCCGACCACGTTCAGCGGATTCTCGTAGTGAATGGTGTGGCAGTGCGGGCACACGGCGCGTTCGCGCGTGTCGCCATCGTCGGGAATGCGGTAGACCACGGCCGTGCCGCAGGCTCGGCAGAACTTGATGGGGCTGCGAAAAATCATGCCGACACCATGGAAGTGAAAGCGCCGCCAGACGGAAGGCAGGAAGGCTTTCCGTGCGGCGGACTGTGGGTTCAGAAAAACGAAGGCCGGCAGGCCGGGGAGCGCGCTCCCCGCTGCCTTGCCGGCCTGTCGCCAGGCACAGGGATCTCAGGCGATCTTGACGCTCAAGGGGCTCAGGCCATCGATGCGGCCTTCCAGCAGGTCACCGCGCACCACGGCGGCCACGCCTTCGGGCGTGCCCGTCATGATCAGGTCGCCGGGCTGCAGTTCCCAGGCGGCCGACAGGTGCTCGATGGTCTCGGCAATGTTCCAGATCAGCTTGCCGATGTCGCTGCGCTGGCGGTCGGCGCCATTGACCTGCAGCGAGATCGTGGCCTTGGCGATGTCGCCGGCCTCGGCTGCCGGGGTGATGGGACCGATGGGCGCGGCATGTTCGAAGGCCTTGCCGATGCACCAGGGGCGGCCCTGCTTCTTCATGTCGTTCTGCAGGTCGCGGCGCGTCATGTCCAGGCCCACGGCGTAGCCCCAGATGTAGTCCAGCGCGTCGGCGGCCAGGATGTTCTTGCCCGCCTTGCCGATGGCCACGACGAGCTCGATCTCGTGGTGCAGGTTGGAGGTCAGCGTGGGGTAGGGCATGGTGCCCGTGGTGCCGGCCTCGACGGGCACGATGGCGTCGGCAGGCTTGAGGAAGAAGAAGGGCGGCTCGCGGCCGGTGAAGCCCATCTCCTTGGCGTGCTCTTCGTAGTTGCGGCCCACGCAGTAGATGCGGTGCACGGGAAAACGCTCGGGGCGGCCCAGGACGGGTACGCTGGCCACGGCGGGCGGGTTGAAAACGTAGCTCATGTCGGTGTTCCTCTGGCGCCTTGTCTCGTGGGCGCCGTCGCAAGTGTGCCATGCCTGTGGCCCCGCAGCGGGGCAACGCGATGGCCGGATGAGCCGGAACAGACCCCGGGTCGCACGGTATGCTTTGCGGTCTATGAAGCTCCACACCTACTTCCGCTCGTCGGCCTCCTACCGCGTGCGCATTGCGCTGCAGATCAAGGGCCTGGACTATGAATCCGTACCCGTGCACCTGCTGCGCGGCGACCACAGGGCGCCGGCCTATGCCCAGCATGTCGGCGATGCGCTGGTGCCGGCGCTGGAAACCGAGGACGGCCACTGGCTGACCCAGTCCATGGCCATCATCGAATATCTCGATGAGACCCATGCCGAAATACCGCTGCTGCCGCGCGACGCCCTGGGCCGTGCCCATGTGCGCGCGCTGGCCCAGATGGTGGCCTGCGAGATCCATCCGCTCAACAACCTGCGCGTGCTCAAGTACCTGGTGCGCAACCTGGGTGTCTCCGACGAGGCCAAGAGCGGCTGGTACGTGCATTGGGTGCGCTCCGGCCTGGAAGCCTTCGAACGCCAGCTGGACCTGCTGGCCGCCGAGCGCGAGGCCGCAGGCCTGGCGCCTTCGCTGTTTTGCTGGGGCGACACGCCCACGCTGGCCGACTGCTGCCTGGTGCCGCAGGTCTTCAACGGCCGCCGCTTCAACGTGAGCCTGGACGGCCTGCCACGCCTGGCGGCCATCGTCGATCGCTGCGAGGCGCTGCCGGCCTTCCAGAAGGCCCATCCCTCGGCCTGCCCCGACGCGGAATGAGCGCAGCCCGGCCTGACTCCATCCCCGGCAACCTCCCCGGCACCATCCCCGCATCCTGGCTGGTGCCCGAGTGGCCCGCGCCGCCCGGCGTGCACGCGCTGTGCACTTCGCGCGAAGGCGGCGTCAGCACGGCGCCCTGGGGCAGCCTGAACCTGGGCGACCATGTGGGCGATGACCCGCAGGCCGTGCGCACCAACCGCCAGCGGCTGCAGGAGATCGTGCGTGACCATACGCCGGGCGCCTGCGCGGTGTTCCTGCAGCAGGTGCATGGCGTGGATGTCGTGGCCCTGGATGCAGGCAGCGCGCAGGGCCAGGCCTTCGATGCCTGCGTGACCAGCGCCTCGGGCGTGGTCTGCACCATCATGGTGGCCGACTGCCTGCCCGTGCTGCTGGCCCATCGCAGCGGTGCCGTGGTGGGCGCGGCCCATGCGGGCTGGCGCGGGCTGGCGGGCGGGGTGCTGGAGACGCTGTTCGAGCGCTTTGCAGGCCAGATCCAGACACCGCCCGGGCAAGCGGCGCAGCAGACCCTGGCCTGGCTCGGACCCTGCATCGGTCAGCGCTCCTTCGAAGTGGGCGCCGAGGTGCGCGCGGCCTTCATCGCGCATGACGCGGCGGCCGGGGCGCATTTCACCGCCGTGCCGCAAGACGGCGGGGGCGCACCCAAGTACCTGGCCAACCTGGCCGGGCTTGCGCGCCAGCGCCTGGCGGCGCTGGGCATCACCGCCATCTACGGCAATGACGGCGGCGACGCATGGTGCACGGTGCTCAACGGCTCACGGTTCTTTTCGCACCGGCGCGACGCTGCCCGCCTGGGCAGCAGCGGGCGGTTCGCCGCCTGCATCTGGAAGGACTGAGCGCGCCTGCGTGCCGGGGCCGCTCTGCGAGGCCTGCTGCTGCGCCAGCCAGGCCTCGCGCTCGGCCAATTCGCGTGCATGGCGTTTTCGCTTGCGCGCGGGCGTGCCCATGATGTAGATCACGATGGACAGCGGCAGCAGTCCATAGAGTGCGAACGTGATCACGGCGCCGAGTATGCTGCCCGTGGGGCTTGCGGCCTCGGCCACTGCCATCATCAGAGTGACATACAGCCAGGCGATAACAACGAGATACATGGTCGAACCAAAAAAACGAGCGAGGCACGGGTTTTCGTGGAGGTCTGTGCCGGGCAAGGCGGGGCTCGCCTGGGTCACAATCAAAACGGATGCCCCGCAAGCCCCAGGCTATTGCATGGCATCCACGAACAAGGATGCAGCATGAATTTTGACCCACTCGCTGGCCTGTCAGGCCAATCCGTCCAGCAATTCTGGAACGAGCAATGGAGCCGCACGCTGCAGACACTGCAGCAGCTGGGGCAACCAGGCCTTCCGGGAACCCAGGGCATGCCAGGCATGCCGGACATGGCCCAGGCCTGGAAAGCGGCCGTCCCCGAACCCGGCGCCCTGCCCGAGAACGCGCTGTCGCTGGATCCCGAAAAGCTGCTGGAGCTGCAGCGCCAGTACCTGGATGGTGCCAAGGCCATGGCCGAACAGGGCGGCGCCCAGGCGCTGCTGGCCAAGGACAAGCGCTTCAACACCGAATCGTGGGCCGGCAATCCGCTGACGGCGGCCACGGCTGCGACCTATCTGCTCAACAGTCGCATGCTCATGGGCCTGGCCGATGCCGTGCAGGCCGATGACAAGACGCGCAACCGCGTGCGCTTCGCCGTCGAGCAATGGCTGGCGGCCATGGCGCCCAGCAACTTCCTGGCACTCAATGCCGAGGCCCAGAAGAAAGCCATCGAAACCCAGGGCGAGAGCCTGGCCCAGGGCGTGGCCAACCTGCTGGCCGACATGCGCCAGGGCCATGTATCCATGACCGACGAGAGCCTGTTCACCGTGGGCAAGAACGTCGCCACCACCGAAGGCGCCGTGGTGTTCGAGAACGAGCTGTTCCAGCTCATCGAATACAAGCCGCTGACGGACAAGGTGCACGAGCGGCCCTTCCTCATGGTGCCGCCCTGCATCAACAAGTTCTACATCCTGGACCTGCAGCCCGACAACTCGCTGATCCGCTACGCCGTCAGCCAGGGCCATCGCACCTTCGTGATGAGCTGGCGCAACCCCGACGAAAGCCTGGCGCGCAAGACCTGGGACAACTACATCGAGGACGGCGTGCTCACCGGCATCCGCGTGGCGCGCGAGATCGCAGGAGCCGAGCAGATCAATGTGCTGGGCTTTTGCGTGGGCGGCACCATGCTGTCCACCGCGCTGGCGGTGCTGCAGGCGCGCCATGACCGCGAGCATGGCGCAACTGCCGCTCCGGCGGCCAAGGCGCCTGCGGCCAAGCGCGCGGCTGGCAGCCGCAGCGCCGCCCGTACATCCACAGCCCGCGCCACGGCGCCAGCTGGCGTGCCGTTTCCCGTGGCCAGCGTCACGCTGCTGACTACCTTCATCGACTTCAGCGACACCGGCATCCTCGATGTCTTCATCGACGAATCCGTGGTGCGCTTCCGTGAGATGCAGATGGGCGAGGGCGGCCTCATGAAGGGCCAGGACCTGGCGTCCACCTTCAGCTTTCTGCGGCCCAACGACCTGGTCTGGAACTACGTGGTGGGCAACTATCTCAAGGGCGAGACGCCCCCGCCGTTCGACCTGCTGTACTGGAACAGCGACTCCACCAACCTGCCCGGTCCCTACTACGCCTGGTACCTGCGCAACCTCTACCTGGAAAACAAGCTGGCCCAGCCCGGCGCGCTGACCGTCTGCGGCGAGCGCATCGACATGCACCAGCTGCGCCTGCCAGCCTATATCTATGGCTCGCGCGAGGACCACATCGTGCCCGTGGGCGGCTCCTATGCGTCCACCCAGGTGCTGGGCGGCGACAAGCGTTTTGTGATGGGCGCGTCGGGCCACATCGCGGGCGTGATCAATCCGCCAGCCAAGAAAAAGCGCAGCTACTGGCTGCGCGAGGACGGCCAGTTGCCGCCCACGCTCAAGGAATGGCAGGCCGGCGCCGACGAGTACCCGGGCAGCTGGTGGGCCGACTGGAGCCCCTGGCTGGCCGAGCACGGCGGCAAGCTGGTCGCAGCGCCCAAGCAGTACGGCAAAGGCAGGGAATACACGGCCATCGAGCCGGCCCCGGGCCGCTACGTACTGGTCAAGGCCTGAGGCACAATCGTTTCGATGCTGCAGTGCAATAACGCTGCGGCTTGAATGCAGGGTGCCGCTGCCGCGACTGCGGCAATGTGCGCCCGGGCATCCCTTCAAGAGTCCAAAGAAAGGTCCGTCATCATGGAAGACATCGTCATCGTTTCCGCTGTCCGTACTGCCGTTGGCAAGTTTGGCGGCACCCTTGCCAAGATCCCCGCCACCGAACTGGGCTCCATCGTGATCCGCGAGGCACTGAACCGCGCCAAGGTCGGCACCGACCAGGTCGGTGAAGTCATCATGGGCCAGGTGCTGGCCGCTGGCGCAGGCCAGAACCCCGCACGCCAGGCCATGATGAAGGCCGGCGTTGCCAAGGAAACCCCGGCCCTCACCATCAACGCCGTCTGCGGCTCGGGCCTGAAGGCCGTGATGCTGGCAGCCCAGGCCGTGGCCACGGGCGACAGCGAGATCGTCGTGGCCGGTGGCCAGGAGAACATGAGCCTGTCGCCCCACGTGCTGCCCGGCTCGCGCGACGGCCAGCGCATGGGCGACTGGAAGATGGCCGACACCATGATCGTGGACGGCCTGTGGGACGTCTACAACCAGTACCACATGGGCATCACGGCCGAGAACGTGGCCAAGGAAAAGAGCGTCAGCCGCGAGCAGCAGGATGCCTTGGCCCTGGCCAGCCAGCAAAAGGCCACGGCCGCACAGGACGCAGGCAAGTTCGTGGACGAAATCGTTCCCGTCAGCATTCCCCAGCGCAAGGGCGATCCCGTGGTGTTCGCGGCCGATGAGTACATCAACCGCAAGACCAATGCCGACGCCCTGGCAGGCCTGCGCCCGGCCTTCGACAAGGCCGGCTCGGTGACGGCCGGCAACGCCTCGGGCCTGAACGATGGCGCGGCCGCCGTGGTGGTGATGAGCGCCTCCAAGGCCAAGGCCCTGGGCCTGACGCCGCTGGCGCGCATCGTCTCCTACGCCACCAGCGGCCTGGACCCCGCCACCATGGGCCTGGGCCCGGTGTTCGCCTCGCGCAAGGCGCTGGAGCGTGCAGGCTGGACCGCGCAGGACGTGGACCTGTTCGAGCTGAACGAAGCCTTCGCGGCCCAGGCCTGTGCGGTGAACCAGGAGCTGGGCATCGACCCGGCCAAGGTCAACGTCAACGGCGGCGCCATTGCCATCGGCCACCCCATCGGCGCATCGGGCGCCCGCATCCTGGTGACCCTGCTGCACGAGATGCAGCGCAGCGGCGCCAAGAAGGGCCTGGCCGGCCTGTGCATCGGCGGCGGCATGGGCGTGGCCATGGCGGTGGAGCGCGTCTGAAGGGCTCCGGGAAAACGTTAGCAAGCTTTCAGGGTAGATCCTAGGCCTGCCTAGGGCCTGCCCGAAGAGAGGCGCAGCGCACGCGCTGCATACTAGCCATACGGGGGTGCTGGACCCAGAGGTTCAGGCACCCTTGGTGATAACCGGAGTCAATGCCCCGGTTGTCGTGGATAGATTGATCTGAAGCAACCATTGATTGACAGGAGAGAAGAATGGCTCAAAAAGTAGCGTATGTCACAGGGGGAATGGGAGGCATCGGAACGGCTATCTGCCAGCGTCTGCACAAGGAAGGCTTCAAGGTCATCGCAGGTTGCGGTCCGTCGCGCGACTTTCAGAAGTGGCTGGACGAGCAAAAGGCGCTGGGATACAACTTCCATGCATCGGTCGGCAATGTGGGCGACTGGGCTTCCACCGTCGAGGCCTTCAGCAAGACCAAGGCCGAGCACGGCAGCATCGATGTGCTGGTCAACAATGCCGGCATCACGCGTGACCGCATGTTCATCAAGATGACGCCGGAGGACTGGCAGGCCGTCATCGAGACCAACCTCAACTCCATGTTCAACGTGACCAAGCAGGTCGTGGGCGACATGGTGGAAAAGGGCTGGGGCCGCATCATCAACATCAGCTCGGTCAATGGCGCCAAGGGCCAGGCCGGGCAGACCAATTACTCGGCCGCCAAGGCGGGCATGCACGGCTTCACCATGGCGCTGGCGCAGGAGATGGCCACCAAGGGCGTGACCGTGAACACCGTGAGCCCCGGCTACATCGGCACCGACATGGTCAAGGCCATCCGTCCCGACGTGCTGGAGAAGATCGTGGGCACCATCCCCGTCAAGCGCCTGGGCGAGCCCAGCGAGATCGCATCGATCATCGCCTGGCTGGCTTCGGAGGAAGGCGGCTATTCCACGGGCGCCGATTTTTCGGTCAACGGTGGCCTGCACATGCATTGAACCTGCAAGGGTTCGCGCTGCAAAGGAGCCTCCGGGCTCCTTTTTTGTTGGGTAGCACCGCTGCCAATGTCCCAGAAATGACAAAACCCGCTGAAGCGGGTTCTGTGGAAGAGGGGGTCTGCACGGAAGGCCGTCAGACCGGTGGTGTCAGAGACTGGGGCACCGTGTGCGCCAGCCAGCGCCTCAGCGCTTGCGATCGCGTTCGTCTTCGGGCCAGATGGACATGATGGCAGTCGTTTGCATGGAAACTTTCTCCTGTATTGCTCTCTTAACGCGGGCCAGATTCAGCTGGTTGACAGGTTTTTAAAAAATTTTCGAAGGAAGTCGAAACTTTTTTGTGACCCGGTTTTCAGGCGTTGCGGGGGCCGCGCTTGCGGTCACGGTCATCCCATGGCCAGACAGCTTGGGCCAGCGCAGCGGCTGCAAAGCGGGTCTGCAGGGCGGTGTGGGAAAAGATGTCGGTCATGTGCAATCACTCCTTTGTTGCGTGTTCAACGCGGGCAAGTGGCTGCAGGTTGACTCAGGGATTGCCCCAGGAAGCAAGCAATTGCAAGCCTGGAGGTGGTGATCTGTCAGTTTGAAGACAGATTTTTGGCGCGTTGAGAAAAAATCCGTTTCCTGACAGAGGCTTACGGGCGTGGCGGGCCAATGCCGATGCTGTTACGCCTCGTTGCCCGCAATGCGTGGGCACAGGTCAACCCGGGGCGGAAACGTCCCTCAGGCAAAAATCAGGGTCACGGCAGGCGCGTCGTCCACGATGTAGCCGCGGTACATGCCGGCGCTGTTGAAGGGGCAGTGCACGCGTCCCTGGCTGTCGACGGCCACCACGCCGCCCTGGCCACCGATGTGTGTCAGCGTGCCCCGCACTGCGGCGTCGGCTGCGAGTTCCAGGCTTTGCCCCAGGTAGCGCATGCGCGCATGGATGTCGTGCGCGATGGCTGCGCGCAGGAAATGCTCTCCGGTTCCGGTGGCCGCCACGGCGCAGGTGGTGCTGTCGGCGTAGAAACCTGCGCCCACCACGGGCGTGTCGCCCACGCGCCCGGGGCGCTTGTTGGTCAGCCCGCCGGTGGATGCCGCCGCGGCCAGGTTGCCATGCACATCGCGCGCCACGGCGCCGACCGTGCCCATCTTGCCGTTCTCGTTCAGCGGAGCAGGGTGCGCCGCCAGTCCGCTGGCGTCGTGGTCCAGCAGCGCGGTCTGGCCGGATTGCGCCTGCACCCGGCGCAGCTGTGCCAGGCGCTCGGCAGAGTCGAAGTAGCGTGCATCCATCCGCGCCAGCCCGCGTTCATCGGCAAACCGCTGCGCCCCTTCGCCGACCAGGAGCACGCACTGGCCGTCGTCAAGAACATGCCGTGCCAGCGCAATCGGATTGCGCACCTGGCTGACGGAAGCGACTGCGCCGGCCCGCAGGTTGCTGCCGTCCATCAGGCCGGCGTCCATCTCGTGGCGCGCATCGCGCGTGTAGACGGAGCCGCGCCCGGCATTGAACAGCGGGCAGTCTTCCAGGGACTGGCACGCGGCCTGGACGGCGTCCAGCGCGCTGGCGCCGCGCCGCAGCAGGGCGGCGCCCGCCTCCAGCGCCTGGGCCAGCGCGGCGTGGTAGGGGGCCTCGTCGGCCTGGCCCTGGATGACGGTGCCTGCGCCGCCGTGCACGGCAATGGAAAATTTGCGGGAGTTCTGGGACATGTTCATTGGAGCGCGTAGCGCGATTCCAGGAAGCGGCCATAGCGGGCGATGCCCAGGCCGATGAGCAGGTAGACGGCACAGACCACCATGTACATCTCCACGAAGTACGCAATCCAGTGGGGGTCGCTCATGGCCATCTTCAGGGAGCCGGTGATGTCGTAGATGTTCACGATCGCCACCAGGGAGGTGTCCTTCACCGCGCCGATGAAGTTGCTCACCGTGGGCGCGATGGTCACGCGCAGCGCCTGCGGCAGGACCACGTGGCGCAACACCTGCACCCTGGTGAAGCCCATGGCCTGGGCCGCCATGACCTGGCCCTGAGGCACGGCCTGCAGCCCGCCGCGAAACACCTCGGCAAGATAGGCGGCGCTGAAGGCCGCCAGGCAGACGGCGATGCGGACCATGGGGTCCACCCGCCACTGCGCGGGCACCAGCATGGGCAGCACGAAGGCCCCGAAGAACAGCAGCGTGATCAGGGGCACGCCGCGCACGGCCTCGATGAAGCCTGTGCACAGGATGCGGATCAAGGGCAGGCTGGAGCGCCGGCCCAGCGCCAGCAGAATGCCCAGCGGAACGCCTGCCAGGCAGGCGATCACGGCAAGGAACAGGGTCAGCGGCAGGCCGCCCCACAGATCGCTGGGCACGGGTGCCAGGCCAGCCACACCGCCCGCCATCAGCACGCCAAAGCCGGTCAACCCGGCCAGCAACATTGCCATGCCGGCGCGGCCGAAGAAGCGCGGCAGTGCCGCCACCCCCACGCTGCCCAGCAGCAGCAGGCTGGCGGTGACGGGGCGCCACTGTTCGGCCATGGGGTAGCGCCCCAGGAACACCAGACGGTACTTGTCGCGCACCACGCCCCAGCAGGCGCCGGCCGCAGCGCGGCATGTGTCGGGGTTGGCTGCGGTTTCGGCGTCGAGCAGGCCCCAGGCCAGCAGCTTCCAGCCCGCCCACAGCGCGGCCAGCAGCAGCGTGGCGGTGATGAGCCCGGAGAGCGCATCCGGAAACAGGCTGGCGCGCAGGCGCTGCGCCAGCGGAACCCGGGGCGGGGCCACCGGCAGGGCCGGTGCGCGGAGTACGGCACTCATGGGCAGGTCTTTCCCGGCTAGCGTGTGATGAAGGCACTGCGCTGGTTGAAGGCATTCAATGCCAGCGAGGTCAGCAGGTTGATGGCCAGGTAGACCACCGCGATGATGGTCACGCACTCGATGGCCTGGCCGGTCTGGCTCATGGCGGTGTTGGCGACCATCACCACGTCGGGGTAGCCGATGGCCACGGCCAGCGAGGAGTTCTTGATGGTGCTGAGCGCCAGGTTGGTATAGGGGGGAATGATCACCCGCAGGGCCTGCGGCAGCACGACCAGGCGCAACTGCTGGCCGCGGCGCATGCCCAGGGCCGAGGCGGCATTCCATTGCCCGCGCGGCACGGCCTGCAGACCGGCGCGCACGATTTCCGCGCAATAGGCGGCGGCATACAGGCCGAGGGCTCCTACCAGGGCCAGGAATTCCGGCGTCAGCGCCAGTCCTCCGTCGATGCCGAACATGCCCGGCTGCGGCGAGCTCCAGTGCCAGCCCGCCGCGCTGTCGTACACCGGGCCGGGCAGGGCCAGCCCCGCCTTGCTCAGAAAGCCCAGGGGGCCGATGGCCAGAGGGTGGTCCACATCGGGCAGCAGCGAAGTCAGCGCGAAATACCACAGCAGCACCTGCACCAGCAACGGGATGTTGCGCGCCACATCGACATAGAGGCGCACGGCGCCGCGCAGCAGCGGATGCCTTGCCACGGCGGCCACGCCCAGCAGCAGGCCCAGCACGGTGGCCAGCACGAGCGCGGGCACGGCGGCGCGAACCGTGTTGGCCACGCCGGCTGCGACCGCACGCAGGTAGCTGTCGCCGGGCTCGTAGGGCAGCAGCCCTTCGGAGATGGAAAAGCCGGCCGTCTGCTCCAGAAAGCCGAAGCCCCCGGCAATGCCGCGCGCGGCCATGTTGCGGCTGGCGTTGTGCGCCAGCCAGCCCAGCAGCAATATCAGCAGCCAGCCGATGGCGAGCTGCAAGGCCAGCCGGCCCCAGCGTGGCCGGGTGGGGGCCGGTGGCTGCCGTGCCCCGGCGTCGATGGCATTCACGGCTTTCACAGCATTCACGGCGTTCATGGCAGGGTGCCCTCGGCGCGTCAGTTCATCGGCGGCGACATCATCAGGCCGCCCTTGGTGAACAGCGCGTTCTTGCCGCGCGGCACGTTCAGGCCCGACCTGGCGCCCAGGTTGCGCTCATAGCTCTCGCCATAGTTGCCCACGGCCTTGACAATGCGCAGCGCCCATTCCTTGTCCAGCCCCAGCTGCTTGCCCAGGTCGTCGCTCTGGCCCAGGAAACGCTTGACCTGGATGCTGTCGGAGCGGGTCTTGAGCTCGTCGGCATTGGCCTGGGTGATGCCCAGTTCCTCGGCCTCGATCATTGCGTTGAGTATCCAGCGCACGACGGCGAACCATTCGTCGTCACCGCGGCGCACGGCCGGGCCGGCCGGCTCCTTGGAGATGACTTCGGGCAGGATCACGTAGTCGTCGGGGTTGGCCAGCTCCTTGCCGCGCAGCACGGCCAGGGCGCCGAGGTCGCCTGTATAGGCCTGGCAGCGTCCGCTGCTGAAGGCCTGCAGGGCGGCTTCGGGGTTGTCGAACACCACCGCCTTGTAGTTGAGCTTGTGGGCGCGAAAGTACTCCGAAAGGGTCTTTTCCGTGGTGGATCCGCTGATCACGCAGATGGTGGCGCCCGAGAGCTGCTTGACGCTGTTCAGGCCGGGCTTCTTCCTGGCCATGAAGCCCTGGCCGTCGTGGAAATTGACGCCCGCCCACATCAGGCCCAGGCCGTTGTCGCGTGTGAAGGTCCAGGTGGTGTTGCGTGCCAGCAGATCGATCTCGCCGGACTGCAGCGCCGTGATGCGTGTCTGGCCGCTGGTGGGAATGAACTTGACCTTGCCGGCGTCGCCCAGGGTGGCGGCAGCCACGGCACGGCACAGATCCACGTCCAGCCCGGACCAGTTGCCGCTGCCGTCGGCGAGCGCAAAGCCTGCGCGCCCCGTGTGCACGCCGCAGGCCACGGCGCCGCGCTGCTTGATGCCGTCCAGCGTCTTGCCAGCGTGGGCCGGCGCGGCAGCGAGTGTGAAGAGGGCGGCCATCGATGTAAGCGCAAGGCGCAGACGGGCAGGGGCGTTCATGGTGAATCCTTTCCAGCGGGATGGGGGGCCTGGGGTTGCGGCTTGCCTGCCGCCGGCGAAGCGGTATCGGCGTCCGGAGTCAGGTAGGGAAGCACCGACTCGGACAGTTCGACCAGGCTGCGCACGGCCTGGGGCGTGGCGCGGATGACCTGGGTGGCCAGTGCCTCGACCATGGCCATGGCCGCCATTGGCGATGAAGGCAGCAGGGGATGCGAGGCGGGCGCCAGCAGCGTGTAGTCGGCCTCGCGGGCCAGCGGACTCGTGGACTCGTCGGTGATGGCGATGGTCAGGGCGCCCCGCTGGCGTGCGTGCCCCGTCAGCGCGACGGCTTCGCGCGAGTAGCGCGGCAGGGAAATGGCGATCAGCACGTCCTGCTCCGTCAGCCCTGTCATGCGGCGTACCGCCTGTTCCGATCCGCCTGCGGAGGTCACTTCCACCACCTGCTGCAGATAGGGTTGCAGCACGTCGGCTCCAAAGGCCGCCACATGGTGGGAGCTGCCGAACCCCATGAAGAGCACACGGCGTGCGCGGCAGATGCGCTGGGCCAGTTGGTCGAGCAGGCCGGGGTCGCAGGCCTGCGCAGCCGCCTGCAGGTTGCGCTGCGTGTGCCCGAAAACCTGCTCGCCCATGGTGCCCACGGCGCCTGCCGTGGCGGCTTCGGGTCCATGCGCCGCGCGCAGCTTGTTCACGGGCTCCAGGGCCTGCTGCAGCTGGCGGCCCAGGTGCAGGCGCAAATCGGCAAAGCCTTCGTAGCCGGCATGCTTGGCGAAGCGATTGACGGCGGCCAGGGAGCCGCCGCAGGCATTGGCCACTTCCTCGGCGCTCAACGTGACGGCCAGCACCGGATGCGCGGCCATCCAGCGGCCGACCCGGGCGACGGCGGGCGAGCCATCGACGCTGGCGCGCAGCAGTTCCTGTACGGCGGGGTGGGGGTGGAGTTCCATGAATGAATGAAAGTGAATGGTCTCTTTCATTCATTATTTTTTAAGAATGAAATCTTTCATTCAGGAGAAACCCTGAACCGAACGATCCATGCGTTCCGCTGGCTGCGGGGGCGTGAGGGGAGTGGGGGGGAGG
>NZ_JFYT01000036.1:0-91775 GCF_000632165.1 Delftia sp. RIT313
TCAGGCCGCTGGATGCGCAGGCCCTTGGCCTGCCGGCCCTGCCGTCCATGGACCTGATCCTGGGCCGCGCCGCGCTGTGGATTCAGGAGCCGCCGCAGTCACCGCTTCGAAGCAAGGCCGCCGCGCCGGACCATGCCATAACCACCACGCCCGGCCCATTGCGCGATCTGCAGGCCTGGCGCATGGCCGCTGGCATCGGCATCCTGTGCGCCCCGCAGTTCGCCGTGCTGTCCTTCGGTACGGTGTTCCTGCATGACCATGCCCAGTTGGGGCTGGGCGCGGCAGCGGCCCTCATGTCGGTCGTGCAACTGGCTTCCATGGCCTTGCGGATCTGGAGCGGCCGCTGGACCGACAGGCACCGGAACAGGCCCGCCTTTCTGCGCGCCTGCTGCCAGCTCACCCTGGCGCTGTTCACGGGCCTTGCGGTTCTGAGCTGGGCCGGCCACCCGGCCGGGTCTGCTGCGATGGGTGGGGCTCTCATGGTGATGCTGGGCATCTGCGGCATCTGCGTGTCCGCCTGGCATGGCGTGGCCTACACGCAGCTGGCCGGGCTGGCCGGTGCGGCCCGCGCGGGCACGGCGCTGGGCATGGCCAATACCTCCGTGTTCGCGGTCTGCTTTCTGGTGCCCCTGGCCATACCGCATCTGCTGTCGGCCCAGGGCTGGGGGCTGGTCTGGGCTTGTGCGGCGGCCTGCGCGGGCTGGGCCATGCAGCTGTTTGCACGGGCCGGTGCCATTGGCAACGCCAAGGCCGCGAAGACCCCCCAATTGCACGAGAATGTTGGCTGTCTTCCCCCACCGACCTCCCCCCGATCATGACCATCGCCCACTGGCTTGTTTTCTGCGGCGTCTCGCTGCTGATGTGCTTCACCCCCGGCCCCGCCGTGTTGCTGGCCATCTCCAACTCGGTGGACGTGGGCGCAAGGCGAACGGCACTGAGCTCGCTGGGCAGCTCGGTCGGCATCTTTGTGGTGTCCGGGCTGGCGATGATCGGCATGGGGACCATCCTCGCCATGTCGGCCCATGCATTTCTGGCCATGAAGGTGGCGGGCGCCATGTACCTGATCTGGCTGGGCGTCAAGCGCTGGCGCAGCAAGGACGGCTTGCTGGGCAGCGATGCGGGCCTGGCCCCCACCCAGCGGCGCGAGCGCAAGAACTGGCAACTGGTGGCCCAGGGCATGGGCGTGTCGCTGACCAATCCCAAGGCCATCCTGTTCTTCTCGGCGCTGTTTCCCCAGTTTGTCGTCCCGGGCGAGCCGCTGCTCACGCAGTACCTGGTGCTGACCACCACCTTCGCGGTCTGCGCCCTGATCTCGCACGCCTGCTACGTGCTGCTCATCTCCCTGATCAAGGGCCACCTGGTGGCACACGCCAAGCTGTTCAACCGCATCGTGGGCGGCACCTTCATCGCGCTGGGTGTGGGACTGCTCAGGACACGGCACAAGCTGGGCTGAGTGCGTGCGCAGCCCTTGCTCGCAATTGCTCGCACGGGCTGGCCCGCTGCTACTCACCCTCTTCGAACAAAACAGCGGCGTAGTCCATTGCGCCGTGCAGGATGTGAAGAATGATGGTCCGCTCTTCTTCCTCGGCCACGCGGTAGAAGATCAGATAGTTGCCATGCACGCGCCGACGAATGCCGTGGCCTTCATACCGGGGTACCAGCGGAAAAGCGAATGGCCTGCGTGCCAGGGCTTCGCATTTGTCACGCAACTCCTGCACGAATGACAGTGCGCGGCGCGGATTGTCCTGAGCTATGTAGTCAGCGATGTGCTCCAGGTCGCATTCCGCATTGCCCGTGAATTCAACAATCATGCGGACTGGTTGTTCTTTTCGGCCTGTTCGGTCATTGCGCGGTATTTGGCTTCCAGTCTGTCGAACACAGCGCCAGCTGGCTTTGTGCGCCCCGCGTCCGCGTCAGCCAATCCGCGCCTGATGGACGCGTCGAGCGCAGTCAGCCTGGTTTCCCTGTCCTGCACCAGCCGAACCCCCTCACGCAACACTTCGCTCTTGGATCCATACCGCCCGGTGTCGACAAGCTGCTGGACATAGCCTTCGAGTTGCTTGCCCAAATCTGCAGAAATCATGCTGCGCCCTCCTCGTGGGATTTGAAACTGCAACAAAGCCTAGCGCATTTATCAACAGTTATCAAATCAATACATTGCTGCCGACGTGCCATACCAGCCCTGAAACGCTGCGTATGCAAGAGGATGAGGCGAATGCAAGCCCGCCCCCAGCGCCCGCCACGCCCGCAACGCCCGCCACGCCCACGAAGGGCGGGCGGCGCGGCCGCAGATGCCAGGCTCAGTTCGCCCGCGCATCCCTCACCACGAAATGCTCCACATGCGGTGCCTGCGCAAAGTACGGGCCGATGATGGCGCGCCACTGCGCGAAAGCGGGTGACTCGCGAAAGCCCACGGTGTGGTCTTCCAGGGTCTCCCAGTTCACCTGCAGCACGTAGCGGCCGGGCGTTTCCATGCAGGCAAGAATGCTGTGCCCACGGTATCCACCGGCCTTGGACAGCACGTCGGCCACGGCCTGGGTCAGGGCCTGGCCGAATTCCTCGTGCCTGGCAGGATCGACCCTCAGTTCGGCAATTTCAACAATCATGGATATCTCCTGGAGAGGCGGCTCGATGTCGGCGCAGGAGGGCGGCCGGGGTCATCGCTCCTGGTTGAGAGACTGGATGCGCGCAGGGGCTGCGCGCATCCAGAGACTTGGAATATTGCAGAACTTGAGGATTCCTGCCCAGGGGATGCGCGCCCCGGGCAGGCGCCTTACTGCCCTGCCTGCTCAGGGATCAGCAGCAGCTTGCCCACGCTCTGGCCCGATTCCATGCGCCGGTGCGCCTGCGCGGCCTCGGCCAGCGGGTAGGTGCTGTCGATCACCGGGCGGATGGTGCCGGCCGCCAGCGCGGGCAGCCAACGCTGGGCGAAGCGCTGGACCATGGCCTGCTTGACTTCGGGCGGGCGCGACTTCATCACCGTCCCGAAGATCCGCAGGTGCTTGTACAGCAGCACATCCATGGGCACGGCCGCCGCCAGCGCGCCGCCCAGCAGGCCCACGCAGACCATGCGCCCGCCCATGCCCAGCGAGCGCATATTGCGCTCCAGGTAGGGGGCGCCAATGAAATCGACCACCACGTCCACGCCCTTGCCGCCCGTCCTGTCGGCCACCACGGCCTGGAAGTCTTCGCTGCGGTAGTCGATGAACACGTCGGCGCCAAGGCCCGTGACGGCGTCCCGCTTGTCGCCGCTGGCCGTGGCAAACACGCGCGCGCCGGCCGCATGCGCCAGCTGCACGGCCGCCGAGCCCACGCCGCTGCCCGCCGCGTGGATCAGCACCGATTCGCCGGGCTGCAGGCTGGCCAGGTGGAACAGCGCCTCATGCGCGGTGACGAAGACTTCGGCCACCGCGCCAGCGTCGGTCAGCGACAGGCTCTCGGGCACATGCATGGCCATGCGGTAGTCGATGCGCGACAGCTCGGCATAAGCGCCGCCGCCCACGATGCCCATGACGCGGTCGCCCACGGCAAAGCCCTGCACCTGCGCGCCCACCTCCACCACGGTGCCGGCGATCTCCAGGCCCATGAGGTCGGATTCACCAAAGTGGGCGCGGCCATAGGCGCCCTTGCGGTGGGAGACATCGGCACGGTTCACGCCAATCGCGGCGTTGCGCACCAGAAGGTCATGGGGCCGGACTTCGGGCCGGGCCACGTCGCGGGCCACGAGCACTTCGGGGCCGCCGAAGTCGTCGAAAACAATGGCTTGCATGCTTGTGCTGTCTTTCATTGCGCAGTGAGTATTCAAAAAAGGGTTGACGGTCCGATACCCAAAGCTTACGACTGCTTCAAGCCGCTCAAACGCAGCGATTTCGCTCTACAGTGCTGCAAATCTGCATCACCAAAACCGCCATGAACTGGGATGACACCCGCATCTTCCTCGCGCTGACACGCACGCCCTCCCTGCGCGCCGCCGCGCGCAGCCTGGGCGTGGACCAGGCCACCGTGGGCCGGCGCCTGAACGCGCTGGAGGCCGAGCTGGGCAGCAAGCTGTTTTTGCGCGCCAGGGATGGCTACCTGCTCACCGCCGCCGGCGAGGCCGCGCTGGGCGCCGCGCGGCGCATGGAAGGCGCGGCGCTGGACCTGCGCACGCGCATCGAGGGGCTGGACGACAGCCCGGCCGGCCTGGTGCGCGTGACCAGCACCGACTCGATCGCCACCGAATTCCTGCTGCCCGCCATAGAGCGCCTGCAGCAGCGCTGGCCCGGCATCCGCGTGGATCTGGAGGTATCCACGCACATGCTGAACCTGGGCCGCCGCCAGGCCGATATCGCGTTTCGCAACGTTCGCCCCGAGGCACCCGAGCTGGTGGTGCGCCGCGTGGTCGCCTGGCCCGTGGGACTGTTTGCGAGCGCAGCCTACGTGGCGCGCTTTGGCCAGCCGTCGGCAGAGGACGAGTTGCGCGGCCACCACCTCGTGGTCTATGGCCCTTTTCTGGAACAGCGGCCCGTTCCCACCATGGTCGATGTGCCCGCGCGCCAGGCCCGGATTGCCATGGCCGCCAACTCCAGCCTGCTGGTGCGCAAGGCCGTGGCGGCCGGCATCGGCCTGGGCGAAATGCCCGTGAGCATGGGCGAGCGCGAAGGCCTGCTGCGCATCTGGCCCCAGCGCCAGCGCTCGGACGACTACGAGGTCTGGCAGGTCATGCACCCCGATCTGCAGCGCACGACAAGGGTGCGCGTCACGGCCGAGTTCCTGGCCCAGGCGCTGGGCCAGACGATCAGCCCTGCTCCAGCAGCACCCGGATGAGGAGGTGCGGCTGCAGCGGCTTTTCCAGATAGTGGTCAAAGCCTGCCTGCAGCGCCTGGGTGCGGTCCTGCTCCCGGGCAAAGGCGCTGAGCGCCACGATCTTCACCTGTCTTGTTCCGCCAAAGTGCGCGGCCTCCGCTTCGCGCAGGGCCTTGACCAGCTGGAACCCGTCCTTTCCCGGCAGCCCTATGTCGCTGACGATGAGGCTGGGCCACTGCGCCTGGACCAGGGCCATGGCCTGGTCGAAGTTCTCGGCACTCCTGACGGTGGCGCCCTGGTCGGTCAGCACCACTTTCAGCATTTCGCTGGTGTCCGCATTGTCTTCAACGATGACGATGTCCTTGCCTTCCAGGGATTCGCCATTTTCAAGATGCGCATTCATCGGGTCGGCCTGGGAGGCGCTTGCCTCGTGCAGCGGAATCTCCACCCGCATGGTGACGCCACGGCCCACGCCTTCGCTGTGGGCACGCACGGTGCCCCCATGCAGCTCCACCAGGTGCTTGACGATGGACAGCCCCAATCCCAGGCCGGAATGCCCACGGGTGGCGGGGGCGGAGGCCTGCGAGAAGCGCTCGAAGACATGGGGAAGAAATTCTGGCGCGATGCCCACGCCCTCGTCCGCCACGCTCATCACCAGGCTTTCGTCACTGATTTCAAGGCCCACCTTCACCACGCTGCGCGCATTGGAGAACTTGATGGCGTTGGAGACCAGGTTCCACAGGATTTGCTGGAATCGCGTGACATCGATCCACGCCATGATGTCATCGGACGGCGCCTCGAACTGCAGGGTGATGTTCTTGTCGGCGGCGTTGTCGCGCAACGGCTCCAGGCTTTGCACGGCCAATGAGCAGACATTGACCTCCTCGCGGTGCAGATTGAGTTTTCCCGTCGTCAGGCGCGAGATATCCAGAATGTCCGCAATGATGCGGCTTTGTGCCTTCACGCCTTTCTCGATGGCATCTATGCCCTTCTTGAGCATGGCCTCGCTGAGGTTGGCGCGCTTGAGCAAATGCGTGCCCCCGTTGAGCAGGGACAGCGGCGTGCGCAGTTCATGCGAGAGCACGGCGACAAAATCATCCTTGGTGCGGCTGATGCGCTCTGCGGCCACGCGCGCCGCCTGCTCCTGCTCCAGCATCTGCTGGCGCTGCCTCTCGAACTCCAGGGACTCCGTCAGGTCCTGAGCCACGGCCAGGCGGATGCCGGGCTCGATGGGATCGGAGAACTTCCAGGAGATCAGGCGCTCCTGCCCGTCTGCCGGGAGGATGGGGAACTCGCCGCGCCAGGACTTTTCGGGGTCTTCGGCCAATTGCTGCGTAGCTTTTTCCCGAACGGCCTGCGGAACAAAGCCGATCAGCGGCTTGCCCGCCAGGTCGTCAATGCCGCGCTGCAGCAGTGCCTGCGCCTGGGAGTTGGCATCGCTGATCAGGCCGTCGGCGCTGACCAGCATCATGGCCGCCGGCGCCTGGTCATAGATGGCGCGAAAGCGTGACTCGCTGCGGCGCAGCCCGTCTTCCGCCAGGCGTGCGCGGATCAGGGCATGCAGCGTGGCAATCAGCAGCTGCGGCTCCACGGGGTGCACCATGTAAGCGTCGGCCCCTGCGTTGAGGCCCGCCACCTGGTGGTTGCTTTTCACATACTCGGCCGACAGGTGCACCACGGGAATCAGGCTGGTGTGCCGCGCACCGCGGATGGTGCGGCATACGTCAAAGCCCGAGATATCGGGCAAGTGCACATCCAGCACCACGGCTGCCACGCCGGTCTCCGACAGGGCAATGGCCTTTTCCCCGGTTTCCGCCTCGACCGTCTGGAATCCCGCCGCCCTGATGACCCGTGCCGTGGAGTAGCGCGTGGCAGGGTTGTCGTCAACGACAAGAATGGTGTGCAGGCTTCGGTCGAATGAGGGAAGAATCATTCCAGTCGTGTTCTTGGGCATGATGTTCCTGTTGTTTTTGATGGGATGAAGACCGGCTTGGCCGTATCAGGCCTTCAGATCCTTGGTATCGACCGGAAGATGCGCGGGAACGATCACGGAAAAAGTCGAGCCTTCGCCCAGGGCGCTTTGCACTTCCACCCAGCCTCCCAGAAGCTGTGCCAGCTGCTTGGACAGGGCCAGGCCCAGGCCCGTGCCCCGCAGGCGCTTCTGGATGGGTGAGTCGACCTGGGTGAAGTCATTGAAAATCGCGTCGTGGAATTCCGAGGCGATGCCTATGCCGGTATCCGCCACCGAGAATTTCACCAGCATGTCCCCCACCAGTTCTGCCGACACCTTGATCTCACCCTGCGGCGTGAATTTCAGGGCATTGGAGATGAAGTTTCTGAGGATCTGCGAAAGCTTGCGGTTGTCGGTGTAGAAGCGCGGCAGATCACCGGGCTCTTCGAACACCAGGCTCAACTCCACGTTGTCCGCCATGGCCTTGAACATGCCGCGCAAGGCAGCGAACAAATCCATCATCTCGAACCAGCCCGGCGAGATTTCCAGGCGGCCCGCCTCGATCTTGGCCAGGTCGAGCAGGTCGTTGACCATCTCGGAAAACTCGGCGGCGGTTTCCTGGATGAAGCCGACCTGCCGGGTCTGCTCGGTGGTGAGCGGTCCATCCACATGGTCCAGCAGCAGGCGCGCGTTGCTGCGGATGGCGCCTATGGGCGTGCGGAACTCATGGCTCATGTAGGAGAGGAAATGGCTCTTGAGTTCGGTGGCCTTGCGCAGCTTCTCGGCCTGCACATCCAGCTCGCCGTAAAGCGCGACCACGCCGCGATTGGTCTCGTCCAGCTCCTCGCGCAAGGACCTGATCTCGGCGCGGCACAGTTCCAGTTCGGCTTTGAGCTCGTCTTCGTTCATTGTTCTTCCTCGGCCTTGAGGACGACCACGGTGGCGTCATCCCTGCTGCGGGTGTTGTGCCAGAGAAGGCAGGCGGCCAGCAGGCCGGGGTCCCTGCCCAGCAGGCCCGCATAGTCCTCATGCTTCCAGCGGGCAGACACGCCGTCGGAGTGCAGTACCAGAACGCCATGGTCGAGGCTGGAGCAGTCGGCCACCCTGGGCCGCGAGATCTGTACACCTGCCGTGCCGTGCTGGCTGCTCAGGGAAAGGCTGGCCACGCCATTGAAAAGCCTGCCACTGATGTTTCCCGCACCGCAGCTGTGCACGGCCTGTGCGCCGAAGCGCACCGCCAACAGGGCTGCCCCGCGCGTGCCGCGCAGCGCTGCATGGGCCTGGGCCACGAACTCGTCCAGCGGCATGGCGGCATCGGCACCGCCGTTCCCTTTCCCATTCCAGTTCTGCGACGCAAAGACATCTACCGCCGCCCGGGCCGCCTCGCCCGCCAGCGGCCCATGGCCCAGGCCATCGGCCACCAGCACCTCGGCCAGCCCCGCGCCCGACCTGACCGCCCAGGCGTCGCCGCTGATGGTCTCGGGCGCAACGGCCAGGCAAACGGCGCCCATGCGCAGCGACAGTGCCGACGGCGCCCTGCGGCCTTCGCGCAGCCGCGCCAGGCTCACCGTGCCGGTGGCTTCGGAGACGACGAAGAAGTCGTCGGCCACCCTGGAGATGGCCCCCAGGCCCGTGCCCGGCGAGCCCGAGCCGGTGCTCACCCCGTCCTGCATGGCGGTGGCGATGTCCTCGATGCCCGGGCCGCGGTCGACACAGATGATTTCGATGTCATGCAGGGGCGGCCGCGCGGCTATCCAGATTTCAGCATCCCGGGCATGCCGCACCAGGTTGGTGGCCAGCTCGGTCGCCACCAGCCCCGAACGGCCCATGTCCTCGTCGCCCCAGCCCATGTCGGAGGCCAGTGCAACCACATGGCGCCTGACCTCGCCCACACGGCTCGCATCGCCTATTGGAAATGAACGATGGGTCCAGCCCCGGATTACTTCCACTTGGTGATACTCACTCGTGTGCCCTGACCCAGCTCGGTTTCTATCTTGAAATCATTCACCAGCCGCTTGCTTCCCGGCAGGCCCAGGCCCATTCCCATGCCGGTGGTGAAACCATCGGTCATGGCCATTTTCAGATCCTTGATTCCAGGCCCTGTGTCTTCAAAAATCAATTGCAAGGCCTGTTTTCCATTGACTTCGATGATGGCCCAGTTCATGTGGCCACCTTTTCCATGAATCAGCGTATTGCGGGACAGCTCGCTTGCAGCGGTAATCATCTTTGTCTGATCGACCAGCGAGAACTTCAGCATCTGGCAAAGCGAGCGCACCGTTTGGCGCGTGGCAACAATCTGCTGCTCGTTTTGTAACGGCATTTGGCCGCTGCGATCATGTTCCAAGGGTGGCTCCCGACTGCTGGGCCCGCAAAAGGGCCATTCCCCTCTCGACGGTCATCGCCGTCCTGACCCCGCCAAGGGACAGGCCCAACTCCACCAGGGTGATTGCAACGGCAGGCTGCATGCCCACCACGACGGTGGCGGCAGAAAGGATGCGGGCAATGCCCGAGATGGTCACCAGCATGCGCCCGACGAAGGAGTCCACCACCTCCAGCGCCGAGATATCGATCATGACGCCGCTGGCGCCCGTGCTCGCGATGCGCTCGGCCAGGTCGTCCTGGAGCGCCAGCGCCGTCTGGTCCTGCATGTCGATCTGGATGGAAACCAGCAGCACATCGCCCATGCGCAGGATTGGAATGCGGTCCATGGATGGCTCACTCCTGTGTCTGGCGGGTGATGCGCCAGCCGGCCTTGCCCATGGCCAGCTTGAGCGCCTCGGCCAGCGTGGCCTTGGTGGTGATGTCGCGCATGTCGATGCCCAGGTGCACGATGGTCTGGGCAATCTGGGGCCGGATGCCGCTGATGATGCATTCCGCGCCCATCAGGCGAATGGCCGTCACGGTGCGCAGCAGGTGCTGGGCCACCAGCGTGTCCACCGTGGGCACGCCGGTGATGTCGATGATGGCCAGCTCCGACTCGGTCGACACCAGGCTTTGCAGCAAGGACTCCATCACCACCTGGGTGCGGTTGCTGTCCAGCGTGCCGATCAGCGGAATGGCCAGCACCCCCTCCCACAGCTTGACGACGGGGGTGGACAGCTCCAGCAGCTCTTCCTGCTGGCGGATGATGATCTCCTCGCGTGCCTGCTGGAAGCTGCTGACCGTGTGCTGGGCCATGTTGTCCACCAGCACGGTGGCCCTCCAGATTTCCTGGATGGCCGCAGCAGGATCGCCCGACAGCCCGCGCTGGATGTGTGCGAACAGCGGCTTTTTCAGCGACAGAATGAACTGGCTGGTTTCACCGGCACGCTGGCCCTGGGCGGCGCGGGTGCGGGACAGCTCGGCCAGCAGGCGCCGCGCGGGATTCCAGCCCTCGTCCGAAAACCTTTGCGGATCGGCGCCGGAGGCGAAGGCGCCCACAATGGCGTTGATAATCCCGCGCGCATCTTTTTCAGCATTCTTCCCGAGCGTGGAATCACCCGCGCTGGCCTGGGCCATCCAATCATGGATCAAGGCATCAATATCATTTTGGAGTGTTTGCTGGATAATTCCGGTCATAGATATTTGCTGGATTTCAAATAAATTATTCGTTGAGGCTGCCAGAGAACTGCATTGGTGAAAATACAGCTGGCGTGCCAACCATGTTTTCTGCAGATTATTTACTGGCACCCTCGCCACGAGAGACACATTTTGTAATATCAAATAGCATCTTCCTGTAGGGGTTTTTCGACAGATGCATGTCCGCCAAGCCGCGACCTGGTCAGCAAGCCCCCGGTACGCAGCCACGGGGGACGCGGGCACGCCGGCTCCCCCCTTCCTGGAGGGCGGAGCCGGCACCGGAAGCAGCCCGCAACCCGTTTGCTCACAGGTTTTCTCATCCGTCAAACTGCGCAATGCATGCCCTTGGAAAATCCCAAGGACATTTCACACCTGGGCGCGGCAAGGCCATACACTGCCCAGCCTTTCTGAAATACGCCATGCCTGATATTGACCATGCAAACAACGCCTTCCACAAAAACCATCGTCAATCAGATTTTTGATGAGGACCGTTTGTCGGAGCTATTGAAACAAGAAGCCTCTCATGGCCTGGGTTTCGAGCAATGCGAATTCGATGGATTGAATCTCTATCAACTCGATTTGCAGGGCGCGCAATTTGTGGAGTGCAGTTTTGCCGACACCTGCTTTGAAAGCTGCCAACTGGCCGGCACCCGCTGGCTGCATTGCAAGGCGGGCCGCGCCGATTTTCGGCTGGCCAACCTGACGGATGCCCTGTTTTGCCAGAGCGACCTGAACAACACCAACTGGGAATTGGCCAAGCTGGCCTCAGCGCGCTTTCTTGAAGTCAAGCTGACCGGCGCCAGGTTTGGCGGTGCGCAAACCCTGGGCATTGATTTTCATGAGTCCCTGCTGATTGGTGCCGATCTGCGCGGCATGTCCTTCCGCAAGAAAACGCTGGAAGGCCTGAACTTCAGCGATGCCGATCTGGCCGGCTGCGACTTCCGCGATGCCGTTTTCCACAAGGCAAGCCTGCGCGATGCCCATCTCAAGAATGCCCGGTTCGATGGCGCGGACCTGCGCTCGGCGGACTTGCGCGGCTTGACGATTGCCTCGCTCAGCCAGCATTTCAAGGGCAGCCTGATCTCGCATGAGCAGGCTGCCGAGCTGGTGGGCGGGCTGGGCGTGCGCGTGATGTGAAGTCGCGGCGGGCGTGCCGCCACCGCCATCCGCACTCAGTAAACGATGTCGTGCTCGTACAGCAGCCTGGAGATGTCCTTGGGCACAAAGCCTGTCAGCAGCGAGTTCTCGTCCAGCAGATTGATGAACTCCCCCGCCGTGCAGGACTTGGAGTGGTCAATGATGAAGTCCAGGAACTCCTCGCTGACGCGGTCACCGTCCTGCTCGAAGGACCAGCTGTGTTCCTGGCCGCCCGATTGGAAGCGCAGCGTGACGGTGTCGCCCTCCATGCCGGATTCGATGCCCTCATAGCCGATGGCGCCACCGCAAGCCTTGGCGAAGCGCTTGAGCAGGGCCACGTAGTCTTCGTCGGCCTCGTTGTCTTCGCCAATGCCGCTATCGAACAATTTGACCTGGGCGGCCTTGGTGTGCTGGCGCAGTGCCGCCATCAAGGCGTACTCGTCCTCGATGGAGGCGATGTCGAAATCCGCAGGCACGATGCCGTGCGTCTTCATGGCGGAGGCAATCACGGCGACAGGGTTCTGGCTCTGGGTCATGGTGGTGTCTGAAAGGGTTGCGGGATCGGAGACGGTGCCGATGATAGGCACAGCCTGTGCCTGCGCACTGGACATCTTGTCCGGTGGCATCCGGCTTGCGCCTTCAGTCTGTGGAAGCGGGCCTGCGCCTGTCCTTGCGCAGCATGTCCAGATAGAGCGCTTCCACCTTCTCGCGCGCCCAGGGCGTCTTGCGCAGGAATTTGAGGCTGGAGCTGACGCTGGGGTCCAGCGTGAAGCAGCGCACCGGAACCTGCCGTGCCAGGGCGGGCCAGCCATAGCGGGCCTCCAGGGCACGGACGATGGCTTCGAGCGTGAGGCCGTGCAGCGGATTGCGGGGCTGGGCGGCGGGGGGCGGAGTTTCTTGCATGGGGTGATTCTCCCTTGTGATGAACCGCAAGCCTGGCAGTGCGGTGCACGCGCTGGTGCCGAGGTTGGCAGCGGCAGGACAGGTTCCACAGAAACGGGGCCGCGCCGGCACTGTGCGAGCGCGGAAAAATTTGTAAACACATGAAACCAAAGAAGAAGTTTCTGTAGCATTCACGGCGTCCCTGCCTCTTCTTCGAACCCGCTTCCATGCCTGCCCTGTCCCTTCGCCAGAAACTGCTGGCTCCGCTGGTTTTCTGCCTGCTGGCGCTGCTTGCGCTGACCCTGTTCAACGCCTACCAGGCACGCAGCAAGGCCTATGAGGCCCGGCAGCAGGCGCTGCGGGACTTTGTCGATTCGGCAGACAGCCTGATTGCCGCCATTGCGGCAGAGGCCAAGGCCGGCAAGCTGCCTGAAGAAGACGCCAAGGCCACGGCCATTGCCCGCGTGGGGCAGCTGCGCTATGCCGGTGGTGCGGGCTACATCACCAGCATCACGACGGATTCCGTGGTGCTGAACAACCCCGCAAGCCCGGGCATCAACGGCAAGAACATGGCCGGATTCCAGGACGCCAAGGGCAGCTACCTCTACCGCAGCATTGCCGCCGTGGGCGCTTCTGCCCAGGGCAACGGCTACCTCACCTACTGGTGGCCCCGTCCCGGCGCGAAGGAGCCCAGCGAGAAGCTGGCCTATGCCAAGCGATCCACCTCCTGGAACTGGGACCTGATCGCGGGTGACTATGTGGACGACATCCAGCAGGCCTTCATCGCCACCATCATCAAGTCGGTGGCGGCGCTGGCGGTGCTGGGCGCACTGCTGTCGTTGATCGCCTGGATGGCCACGCGCAGCGTGCTCCAGGCCATCGGCGGAGAGCCGGCCGTGGCGGCAGCGATCGCCAACCGCATCGCCGCCGGGGATCTGTCGCAAACCGGGCTGGAGGGGGCATCGCACGCACCGGAAGGCAGCGTGATCGCGGCGGTGCAGCGCATGAGCGAGCAGCTGCGCCAACTGGTGACGCGCATCCATGACACGGCGGGCATCATCCACCGCTCGGCCGGCGAGATTGCCACGGGCAGCCTGGACCTGTCGCAGCGCACGGAGCAGCAGGCCAGCTCGCTGGAGGAAACGGCGGCGTCCATGGAGCAGTTGACCGCCACCGTGCACCAGAACGCGGAAAACGCGCAGCAGGCAAGCCAGATCGCCTCGGGCGCCTGCGCGGTGGCCGAGCGCGGCGGCACCGTGGTGGACCAGGTGGTGAGCACGATGGGCGAGATCAATACCTCGTCGCGCCGCGTGGTGGACATCATCGGCGTGATCGACGGCATCGCCTTCCAGACCAACATCCTCGCGCTGAACGCGGCCGTGGAGGCTGCGCGCGCTGGCGACCAGGGGCGCGGCTTCGCGGTCGTGGCGGGCGAGGTGCGCACCCTGGCGCAGCGCAGCGCCTCGGCCGCGCGCGAGATCAAGACGCTGATCCAGGCCTCGGTGGAGCGTGTGGATGCCGGCGCCACCCTGGTGGACCAGGCCGGGCAGACCATGCGCGAAGTGGTCACCACGGTGCGCAACATCACAGGCATCGTGACCGAGATCGCCTCGGCCAGCCGCGAGCAAAGCACCGGCATCGAGCAGGTGGGCCATGCCGTGACCGACATGGACCGCGTGACCCAGCAGAACGCCGCACTGGTGGAGCAGTCCTCGGCCGCCACGCAGGTGCTGCAGCAGGAGTCGGAGAAGCTCTCCCGCCTGACGGCATCGTTCAAACTCTAGGCTTCGCTTCCCTTCTCTTTTCAGACATGATCACCTGCTACCTGCGCTACATCATCGACCCGTTCAAGGCCAAGGAATTCGAGGAGTACGGCAAAACCTGGATTCCTCTGGTCGAGAAATTCGGCGGCAAGCACCACGGCTACTTCCTGCCGTCCGAAGGCGCCAACAATGTGGCGCTGGCCATGTTCAGCTTCCCCAGCATGGCGCTGTACGAGGAGTACCGCATCAAGTCCATGCAGGACCCCGAGTGCCAGGCCGCCTTCCGCTACGCGGAGGACACGCGCTGCATCCTGAGCTACGAGCGCAGCTTCATGCGCCCGGTGTTCGGCTGAACCTCCCCCCGCGCCACGCCCATGTGCGTGGCGCGCGTTTGCAAATACGGAATCGGTATTTTCACAACTGAAGCACGCTAACTAGCATCCATCCCATTGCAATCTTTTGAGGATGGAGCGCGTGAACAAGCGTCGTTTCCTGCTGGCCGGCCCGTCTCTGCTGGCCGCTGCCGCCCTGGCTTCCACCACCGCCGCACGGGCTGCGGCCGACCCCAGGACCCGATTGGTCGTTGCCGACCAGAGCGAGCTGCTGCGCCACCTGCTGGACGCCAGCGGCGAGCGCAAACGCCTGGGCTTTCAGCTGGAGCTGCCCAACTTCGCGGGCGGCCCGGCCATCTTCGAGGCCATACGCGCAGGCGCGCTGGACATTGCCTATGTGGGCGACACGCCGCCCATCCAGGCGCGCGCCGCCGGCGTGCAGCTGCCCATCATCGCCACCTTCACGCGCGAGCGCGCCCAGTACCGGCTGGTGCAGCGCGCCGATGCAGGCATAGAGCGCCTGGCCGACCTGCGCGGCAAGCGCCTGAGCTATGTGGAAGGCTCGGGCCGCCAGGTCTTCCTGATCGAGGCATTGACACGCGCGGGCCTGACGCTGGCCGACGTGAAGCTGGTCAACCTGCGCGTGGCCGAACTCAACGACGCGCTGCGCGCCAAGGCCGTGGACGTGGCCGTGCTCATGGAGCCCCATGTCACGCGCCTGGGCAAGCAGATCGGCGCGCGGCCCGTGCCCGATCCTCAGGAGCGCACGCTGCTGCCCGCCACCTCGTACCTTTATGCCCGGCCCGACGTGCTGGCCGACCCGGCCAAGTCCCAGGCCATCGTCGATTTCCTGGGCGCCTTCGTGCGCGCAGGCAAGTGGAGCAATGGCCACGAGCAGGAATGGGGCCGCCACTACTACACGCAGTTCCAGCGCATCGATGCGGAGAGCACGGCGGCCATCCTGGCATCGCAGTCCGACCTGCTGTTCCAGACGGCCGCCGAGGCGCAGCCGCACCACCAGAAGCTGATCGACATCCTGCACGCCGCCGGCAGCCTGCCGCAGCGGCTGGATGCGGCCGGCTCCTTCGTGTCCACCTACGACCGCGTGATCGTGGCCAACCGATGAACCGGCCAGAAAACACACGATGACGCAAGCGCAACTGGACATCAACGCGGCCGGTCTGGCACCGGCCACCGCAGCCACCGCTCAATCCGCGCCCGCCCCCCGGGCCGCCGTGCAACTGGTGCCCGCGCGCCTGTCGCAGGGCGCGCTGCTGGTGGGTCCCGGCCTGCTGCTGGTGCTGTGGGAGGCGGCCTCGCGCCTGGGCTGGCTGTCGCCCGAGACGCTGACCGCGCCCTCGCAGGCCCTGGTCGCCGGCTACGGCATGGTGGCCGACGGCAGCCTGCTGCCCCACCTGCTGGCATCGGCAGGCCGTGCCTACAGCGGATTGCTGCTGGGCGTGGTGGCTGGCGTGCTGCTGGCCCTGGCATCGGGCCTGACGCGCACGGGCGAGGCCCTGCTCGACGGCCTGGTGCAGATCAAGCGCGCCGTGCCCACGCTGGCGCTGATTCCCCTGGCCATCATCTGGCTGGGCATTGGCGAGTCCATGAAGATCTTTCTGATCTTCACGGCCGTGCTGGTGCCCGTCTACATCAATACCCACGCGGCCCTGCGCGGCATCGACATCGGCCATGTGGAGCTGGCCCAGACCCTGGGCCTGTCGCGCGCCGAATTCATCCGCAAGGTGGCGCTGCCGGGCGCGCTGCCGGGCTTCTTCGTGGGCCTGCGCATTGCCGTGTCGCTGTGCTGGACGGCGCTGGTGGTGCTGGAACTGATCAACACGCAGACCGGCATCGGCTACCTCATGAACCGCGCCCGCGACTGGGGGCAGACCGATGTGATCGTGGTGGGCATCCTCATCTACGCCCTGCTGGGCCTGCTGTCCGACGCCGTGGTGCGCCGCGTCGAGGCGCACGTGCTGTCCTACCGGAGGTCGCTGGGATCATGAGCCATCACCCCACCCCGGGCGCCGTGCGGCTGCAGCGCTTCACGCGCAGCTTTGGCGGCAAGAACGTGCTGGACGCCATCGACCTGGACATTGCCCCGGGCCAGTTCGTGGCCCTGCTGGGCGAGTCCGGCTCGGGCAAGACCACCTTGCTGCGCGCGCTCGCCGGGCTGGACGGCCATGCGCAGTCCAGCGGCGCGGCCAGTGCGCAGGGCAATGTGTCCGTGCTGTTCCAGGATGCTCGCCTGCTGCCTTGGCTGTCGGTGCTGGACAACCTCACGCTGGGTCTGGACGCCCGCGCCGTGCGGCCTGCAGCCGAGCAGATCCTGGCCGATGTGGGCCTGCAGGACAAGGCCGGCGCCTGGCCCGCCACGCTGTCGGGCGGGCAAAAGCAGCGCGCCTCGCTGGCCCGCAGCCTGCTGCGCGACCCGCACGTGCTGCTGGCCGACGAGCCCTTCGGCGCGCTGGACGCGCTCACGCGAATGCGCATGCACGGCCTGCTGCTGCGCCTGGTCGAGCGCATACGGCCCACGGTCATCCTCGTCACGCACGACGTGGACGAATCCCTGCTGCTGGCCGACCGCATCCTGGTGCTCAGGGATGGCCGCATCGCCGAGGACCACGCCGTGGACCTGCCCCATCCCCGCCGCCCCGACCATCCTGCCTTCGTGCAGCTGCGCGCCACCTTGCTGCGCAGCCTGGGCGTCGAGACAGAGATCGCCTGACGCCGGCCCCGCCCGCGAAACAACCCACACAACAAAGGACTGCTCCCATGTCTCGGCAACTGCACCTGAACCTGTTCCTCATGACGCGCGGCCACCATGAAGGCGCCTGGCGCCATCCCGGCGCCAACCGCAAGGCGCTCACCGACCTGGAGCTGTACGTCGATGCCGCACGCATCGCCGAGGCCGCCAAATTCGACGCCGTCTTCCTGGCCGACAGCCTGGTCGGGCCCGAGAACGGCCAGCAGATCACCTCGGGCCTGCTGGACCCCCTGGTGCTGCTGACGGCACTGGCACTGCGCACCGAGCGCATCGGCCTGATCGGCACCGCCTCCACCACCTACAGCCATGCCTATACGCTGGCGCGCCAGTTCGCCTCGCTGGACCATCTGTCCAAGGGGCGGGCGGGCTGGAACATCGTCACTTCCTGGGCGCCCAACGCGGGCCTGAACTTCGGACTGGCCGACAACGTGGACCACGGCGACCGCTACCGCATCGCCGAGGAATTCGTGTCCGCCGTCGATGCGCTGTGGCGCAGCTTTCCGGCCAGCGCCCTGCTGGACGACACGGCGGCCGGCCAGTTCCTCGACGCATCGCAGATCCGGCCCGTCCACTTCGAGGGCAAATACATCCGCACGCGCGGCCCGCTCAACGTGCCCGGCAGCCCGCAGGGCCGGCCCGTCTTCGTGCAGGCCGGCCAGTCCGAGTCCGGCCGCGCCTTTGCCGCGCAATGGGCCGAGGCCATCTTCACGGCCCACGGCTCGCGGGAATCGGCCCAGGCCTTCTATGCCGACATCAAGGGACAGGCGCAGCAGCTGGGCCGCCGCCCGCAGGACATCGTGATCCTGCCCGGCATCAGCGCCGCCATAGGCTCCACCGAATACGAGGCGCGCCAGGTCTGGGAAGAGCTCGACAGCCTGACCAGCATCGAGGTCGGCCTGGCCCGCCTGTCCGCACGCTTTGGCGGCCACGACTTCTCGACCGTGCCGCTGGACCGCCTGCTCACGCGCGACGACTTCCCCGATCCCGACAAGGTCGAAGCCTCGCGCAGCCGCGCCGTGGGCTACGTGGAAACCAGCCTGCGCGACGGCCTCACCCTGCGCGGCCTGCTCAAGCGCCTGGCCGGCGCCCGCGGCCACCTGGCCGTGGCCGGCACGCCCGAACAGGTGGCCGACATCATCGAAGACTGGTTCAGGCACGGCGCGGCCGACGGCTTCAACGTCATGCCGCCCATACTCAACCAGCAGTTCCAGCTGTTCACCAGCGAAGTCGTGCCGATCCTGCGCAAGCGCGGCCTGTTCCGCGAGGAATACGAAAGCCGCACGCTGCGCGGGCATTTCGGGCTGGGGGAGCTGGCGGCGACGGGGGCAGGTGATGCCCCAGCCGCGCGCCCAAGGGAGCAAGCGCTGGCGGCTTGACCGATGCGGCGCTGCGGCTGCACAGACAGGCCTACAGCAGAATGTCCGCCGTGGGGTACTTCCAGAAGTCGCGCAGCAGGTAGCTGATCGGCAGGTTCAGATTCGTGGAGCTGGGTGGAATCGGCTGCAGGAACCACTTCTCGTAGATGGGGTGGATTTCGCGGCTGGTGATGATCCGCTTCATCTCTTCATCGACCAGTTTCTTGAACGCGGTATCGGCCTTCGGCAGCATGATGGCCAGGGGTTCGGTGGACAGGAACTTGCCCACCACCTTCAGGGCGCGTGGATCGGGCCGTGCAGCGGCCAGCCCGTTGAGAAGCACGTCATCCATCACGAACGCGTCGGCTTCGCCCTTCTCCACCATCTCCAGGGCCCTCGCGTGATCGGGGGCCTCCACAATGGTGATGCCCATGAGGCGCTGCCTGTTGGCCTGCGTCACCAGGGCCATCGGGCTGGTGCCCTTGGTGGAAACCAGTTTTTTGCCCTTGAGATCCTCCATCGCGTTGATGGTGCTTTCGGCCTTCACGAGCATCCGGGCGCCGGTGATGAAATGGGGAACCGTGAACGCCACGGTCTGGCGCCGCTGCGCGTTGTTCGTGGTCGAGCCGCACTCCATGTCGGCCTTGCCCTGCTCGATCACGGCCATGCGATTGGCGGGCGTGACCATCAGGAACTCCACCTTCATGTCCTTCCTGCCTGTCTGCTTGCGCACCGCCTCGGCCAGGCGAAGGCACAGATCCAGCGCGTAACCGACGGGCTTGCCGCTGCGCGTGTCGATGTAGGAGAAGGGGACCGACGATTCCCGGTGCGCGATCACCAGCGCGCCACCGGCCTGGACCTTGTCCAGCACACCGGCTGCAGATACACCGCTCAAGGCCGACAGGCCCAACGCACCCAACGCAATTCCCCACTGGCGAAAGATCATCGAAGTCCTTGGATCGCAGGCGCTGGGCGGCGCCCAGCAGTGTCGTGACAGGTTATACACGTATTGTTACCAGATGTGCAAACCTGGGCTTACGCGCCCCCATCCTCATCCAGCAGTTCGAATCGTTCGCCAGCGAAGTCCTCCCCATGCTGCAAAAGCGCGGCCTGTTCCGCAAGGAAGACGACAGCCGCATGCTGCGCGGGCATTGCGGGCTCGGGGAGCTGGCAGGGGCGGCGAGTGGGAGAAGGCGTTGGCTGTCTGAGGCAAAGCCGACCTATCGTGGCGCGGCCATGGCAACACAGGCCTCATGAAACGCCACGATGGCCTTCGTGCAAGCCTGGGGCTCCGCCTGAAAAATGAAATGCGGCCCGGCAATGCTTTCAATGCGCGCATTGCCGGATATGGATGCCACAAGGCCCGCCGCATTGGCTGGCATCAGCCTGTCGTGGCTGGCTCGCAGATAAAGCAAGGGCTGCCGCACACGAACGCCCTGCGCCAGCAGATCAACCTCCAGAGCCTGCCGGACGCGGCCCGCCCAAACCACCGGAGCAACCGTCTGCAGGGCCTGCTTGAGCAAGGCGCGCCCGGACGCTGTCGCATGGCCATTGCTCAGCACTCCATCGAGCAGCCACATCGGAGCGCATGCCGCCGGGACCCATGCCAATAGCCCAGACAGGCTAGAAAGGACTGACTTCAAGGGCAAATCCAGGCGTGCGAACGAGGCTCCCAGAATGACGCCCCGAACCCGCGTGAGGTGCTCCGCCGCCAGGCGCAACGCCAACGGTCCCGAGAACGATTCGCCGATCAGCAAAAACGGCCCGGCGGGCAGACGGGCTCGCACATGGCCCAGCAGTTCGTCATAGGAAAGCGGCTCATCCGTCGGATAGGTGATGACCTGCACCTGAAAGAACGTGGACAGAACCTGCGCGAACTCCGCCAGCAGCAAGCCTGTGCCGTCCAGACCAGGCAGGATCACCAGTCTGGGCAAATCTTGGCCCTGGCCATGGCTCTGCCCCTTGTTCTCACCCGCTCCAGCACTCACTCCCCTCATCGGACATCGCTCCCTCAAAGGCCCAACCATAGCCGAAGCACGCCCTTGATTGGCGCCCGCATGTGCGGCAGCCCCGGACCTGCTCCAGGCTATCCGCCCTCCCCCGTTGTGGCAGGATCACCAGCACCAGAATTACCGAGGGATATCCCATGCTGATCAACTGCGTCGCCTACGAAAACGGGGCCAAGCTGGCGGACATTCCCGTCGCCGACATCAGCAACTACATAGAGCGGCCCGGCTGCTTCGTCTGGGTGGCGCTGGCGGACGCCACGCCGGCCGAGCTGGAGGAGATGCGCCAAGAGTTCGGCCTGCACGCCCTGGCCGTGGAGGATGCGCTGCACGGCCACCAGCGGCCCAAGCTGGAGGAGTACGGCAGCTCGCTGTTTGCCGTGATGCACCTGCTGGAGCCCGAGCCCGAGCGGCCCGGGCACTTCAACCACGGCGAGGTCGATGTGTTCGTGGGCTCCAACTACGTGCTGTCGGTGCGCAACCGCAGCAAGCGCGGTTTCCTGGGCGTGCGCGAGCGCTGCGAGAGCGAGCCCGAGCTGCTGCGCCACGGCTCGGGCTTTGTGCTGTATGCGCTGATGGATGCGGTGGTGGACCGCTACTTTCCCATCATCGACGCGCTGGAGGTGGAGCTCGAGCAGATCGAGCAGCAGATCTTCACCAAGGGCGCGGCGCGCGACAACATCAAGCAGCTGTATGAACTCAAGGGCCGCGCCATGGACCTCAAGCACGCCGTGGCCCCCCTGCTGGAAGCCGTGGGCAAGCTCAACGGCGGGCGCGTCCCCCAGATCTGCGTGGGCTCCAGGGACTACTTCCGCGATGTGATGGATCACCTGGGCCGCATCAACGCCCAGATCGACACCATGCGCGACACCGTGGGCACGGCCATCCAGGTGAACCTGTCCATGGTGTCCATCGAGGAAAACGAAGTCACCAAGCGGCTGGCAGCCTGGGCCAGTATCTTCGCCATCTGCACGGCCTTCTTCGGCGTCTGGGGAATGAACTTCGAGAACATGCCCGAACTGAAGTGGCAATACGGCTATCCGGCCGCACTGCTGTTCGTGCTGGGTGTTTGCGGCCTGCTCTACTACAAGTTCCGCAAGGCGGGGTGGCTGTAGGCGGCGGGAAGGCGAGCGGTGCCAGGGTATTCACCCAGCCGCACCGTCACAGCCGCGTCACACATCCACGCCACCATCCCAGGCGCCAACTCCTGGACGCCCGGATTCCCCACCATGTACGACGAACTTCTGCCTGACCACCATGATTCGCTGATGCAGCGCATCGAACGCGATCTGCTCGACAGCTACGACGAAGAACTGGAGATGGAGATAGACGACGCCCGCCTGAGCAGCGGTGGCGACGATCTGGACGGTGCCGACTCCGTGAGCCGCCAGACCTACTTTCGCGAACTGCTGCGCCTGCAGGGCGAGCTGGTCAAGCTGCAGGACTGGGTGCAGCACCACAGGAAAAAGGTGGTCATCCTCTTCGAGGGCCGCGATGCGGCCGGCAAGGGCGGCGTGATCAAGCGCATCACCCAGCGCCTGAACCCTCGCGTGTGCCGCGTGGCCGCCCTGCCCGCGCCCAATGACCGCGAGCGCACGCAGTGGTATTTCCAGCGCTATGTCTCCCACCTGCCTGCGGGCGGCGAGATCGTTCTCTTTGACCGCAGCTGGTACAACCGCGCGGGCGTGGAACGCGTGATGGGCTTTTGCTCCGACGAGGAGTACGAGGAGTTCTTCCGCTCCGTGCCCGAGTTCGAGAAGATGCTGGTGCGCTCGGGCATCACGCTGGTGAAGTACTGGTTCTCCATCACCGACGACGAGCAGCACCTGCGCTTTCTCGGCCGCGTGCACGACCCGCTCAAGCAGTGGAAGCTCAGTCCCATGGACTTCGAGAGCCGCCGCCGCTGGGAGGACTACACCAAGGCCAAGGAAGCCATGCTGGAGCGCACCCACATCGCCGAGGCGCCCTGGTGGCTGGTGCAGGCCGTGGACAAGAAGAAGGCCCGGCTCAACTGCATCTCCCACCTGCTGACCCAGCTGCCCTACGAAGAGATAGAGCACCCGGCCATCGTGCTGCCAGAGCGCACGCGCAATCCCGAATACACACGCAACCCCGTTCCCCAGCACATGTACGTTCCGGACAAGTACTGACACCCCCTGAGGCGCTTCGCGCCTTCCCCCTCTCTACCCGCTTTGCGGGGGAGGGGGACGACACCCTCGGTGCGGGGGCGGCCCTTCCTTGGTGTCTCTGGCTTCAGCAAGTGCCCATTTCATGCGCACGGCCGACTTTCAGACCTTATGCGCCTCGCCGTCCTCCACGGATGCCTCGGACGCCTCAGGCGTCTCTGGCGCTGGCTCTGCCTCGGCGACTGCAGCCGCCTGCGGCGCCTCGACAACCTCGGCCGCACGCTTGCGCCGGTCCTGCTCCAGCAGCGCGGTCAGCGCCGCGTGGATGCGCTCCAGCGTGCCGCCCGGGTTGACCCACCAGTCCGTGGACCAGATGCGCAGAATCTGCCAGCCCAGGCCGCGCAGCACCTGCTCGCGCAGCTTGTCGCGGTCGCGCGCCGTGGCCGAGCGGTGGTAGGTGGCGCCGTCGCACTCCACGCCCGCCAGGTAGCTGCCCGCATGGTCCGGGTGCACCACGCCCAGGTCCACGCGGAATGAGGATGCGCCGATCTGCGTGTGCACGCGCCAGCCCTTGCGCTCCAGCGCCTGGGCCACGCTGGCCTCGAACGGGCTGTCGAAATCGCCCTGGCTGCCATGGTGCGACTCGGCCAGCGCGCGCGGGCCGCGCTCGGCAAATTCCAGGAAGTGCTTGAGATCGCGCACGCCCGCCGCCTGGGTGCGCGACAGGTCCATCTGCTCGCCACGCAGGCTGGAGAAGATGCGAAGCTCCTGCCGCGCGCGCGTCACCGCCACGTTCAGCCGCCGCTCGCCGCCGTCGCGGTTGAGCGGGCCGAAGTTCATGGACACGGCGCCCGAGATATCGGGCCCGTAGGTGATGGAAAAGTACATGATGTCCCGCTCGTCGCCCTGCACGCTTTCCAGGTTCTTGACGAAGACGGGCTCCAGCAGCGCATCGGAGAAAAACGGCTCCAGCCCCGGGTCCTTGCGGCGCTCCTCGTCCAGCAAATCCTCGATCAGGCTTTGCTGCTCGGAGTTGAAGGTGACCACGCCGATGGTGGCACCCGACTGCGCAAACCCCGGCGACTTCAGGCGCGCCACCAGGTCGGCCACCAGGGCCTTGGCCTCGGGCTGGTTGATGCGGGCGCCACCCTTCTCATAGCGGCCCTGCACGGCGTGGAAGCTGACGGCGCGGTCATCGGTGACGGGCGAGGGAAAGGTCACCAGCCCGCCGCCGTAGTAGCGGTGGTTGCTGAAGGCGATCAGGCTTTCATGGCGCGAGCGGTAGTGCCACGACAGGTTGCGCGTGGGCAGGCTGGCGCCCAGGCATTCGTCCAGGATGCTTTCCATGTCGCCTTCCACGCCCTGCGTGTCCTCGTCGAAGGTGTCGGAGGTGTCGGCACGGCCGAAGAAGCTGGTGGGCGGCAGCTGTTTGGGATCGCCCACCATGACCACCTGCCTGGCACGCGCCATGGCGCCGATGGCGTCCCAGACGGGGATCTGCGAGGCCTCGTCGAAGATGACGATGTCGAAGTTGCTGGTCTCGGCGCTCAGGTACTGGGCAATGGACAGCGGACTCATCAGCAGGCAGGGCGTCAGGCGCAGCACGGCCGAGGGGATCTGCTCCAGCAGTTGGCGCAGCGGCAGGTGCTGGCGCTTCTTGGTGATCTCGCGCCGCAGGATGCCCCACTCGCTGTTGCGCTGGATGCTGTCGGCCGACGGCAGGCCCGCGCACAGCCGCGCACGTATCCACTGGCGCGTGACCGAGGTGAATTCATCGTCCAGCGCGCGGAAGTCGGCAATGCGCCGCTCATGCTCGGCAGAGACGAAGCGCTTGAGCACCTCGTCCTCGTCCACGGCCAGCGCCAGCCACCAGCGCGCGTAGTTGACCTCGAAGGCCTTGGGTGCCTGAGCCGGTTCCAGGCTGCCGGACTCGATGGCGTCGGCCAGCGCACCCAGCCCGCCCGCGCGGGCCGCGGCCTGGGCATTGCGCCAGGCGCACCAGGCATGCAGGCCGCCCTGCCCGGCCAGCACGCCGCCCGCCGTGGCCGCCAGCTGCTCGGCCGTGCGCTGGGCCAGGGCACGCTGCTGCGGCTCGCCATGGGCTGCCGCCGCGCTGAAGGGGTCTATGGCCGCGTGCAGGCCAGCCAGGCTGTCCAGCAACTGCTGGCAGGCCATGCCGATCGCGGCGCCCTCGCCCAGCTCGGCGCTGCGCAAGGCCAGCACCTGGTGCAGGGCCTGGCGTGCCTGGGCCAGCTCGGCCTCCTGCCAGCCCAGCCCGGTCAGCCCTGCCTGCAGCGATCCCTGCAGGCGCAGCGCATGCTCCACGGCTTGCGGGCGCGTGTCCAGGCCGTCCCAGACGCCGGGGCAGCGCAAGCGCAGCTCGTCCAGCGCCAGCAGCTGTTCCTCGATGGCGCTGCGGGCCGCCAGCTGCGCATGGGCCTGCTGCAGCGCCGCGCCACAGCGGCCCTGGGCCACGGCGGCGTGCGATGCCATCAGGCCGCCGCGCCGCGTCAGTTGCAGGCGCTCGCGCTCGAAGGCCAGCGCGTCCTGCAAGGCCTGGGCATCGGTTTCCAGGCCGCGCCACAGGCCGTGGCTGGCATCGGCCAGCGGCAGGTAGCCATCGAGCTGGCGGTCGATCTGGTACAGGGCCTGCAGGCGCTGCACTTCGGCCGCCCAGCGCTCACCGCCATGGCCTTCGGCCACGGCCTCCAGTCCATCGAGCGAGAAGGATTTCTGCGCACGCGCGGCCAGCAGGGCCGCATTGGCCTTCAAGGCGCTGCGCGCATGGTCGGTGCGCGTGCGGTGTCCGGCCCACAGGCCGTCGGCTGCGGCGCCCGGCTGGATCTGGTCCAGTTCCTCGCGCAGGCCCCGGATGCGCACCAGGGCGGCCAGGTCATCGGCCACGCGCGGCTCGCCCGCGCCTTCGATGGTGGCCTCCAGCGCCGCGCGCACCTTGCGCCGGCCCAGCCAGGACAGCGGCCACAAGGACTTGCCGGCCCTGGCCCATTCGCGCTGCAGCTGCGAGACATTGAGCTGGCCCACGCCCGGGCCGTACTTGACGGACAGGCCCTGGCGCAGCGCCGCGATCTCGTCGATGCACTGCAGGCCGCGCTCCAGCTCATCGCCCAGGGCCACGGGCCAGGGGGTGCCCAGCCCGGACTGCAGGCGCCGGCGCTGCGCCAGCAGGTCCAGCGCCTGGGCCAGGCGCGTCTGCAGCTCGGCCGGCCAGGGCGCCGGAATCTGTGCGGACAGATCACCGTGCTGCGCCAGCAGCTGCAGGCCCGATTGCAGGGATTCGCCAATGCGCGAGCCCTCAGGCAGCACGCAGAAAGCCAGGTTGCGGCCTGCGGCCGCAGGCAGCGCGCGCGCGATCACGCCCAGCGCCGAGCGCGCCTGGCGCCCCAGCGCCGGCCACTCCATGCGCAGCAGCCGGCCCAGCTGCTGCGCCGCCTCGGCAAAGCCCTGGCCTGCATCGTGCAGCGCCTGGGCGGCATCCACCATCTGCTGCTGCCAGCGCACGGACCAGTCGCTGGCCTGCACCGTGGCCAGGGGCCCGTCCTTCAGATGCTGCGCGCCCACGGCCTGGGCATTGGCCTGCAGGCGGCCCGCAGTCTCGCGCAAAAGTGCCAGGCCCGCTTCGTCATGGGCCTGGGGCGTGTGCCAGTGAAATCCCAGGCGCGGCAGCTCCTGGCCACCGGCCACGGCGCCAATGGCGCGGTAGATGGTCCAGCCGTTGGCGTGGCGCCGGTGCAGGCGCTCCACATAGGCCGACAGCTGCTCGCGCAGGCGGCCGAGCTGGCTGGCCTTGGCGGCCCAGGCCTCGGCATCCACCTGGCCATGCGAGTCCCAGGATTTCTGCAGCTGGCCCAGCACATCGAGCTTGCGGCTCTTGTTGGAGTGCAGCTCCAGACAGAACTCGCCCAGGCCCACTTCGCGCAGGCGGCGGTAGACCACGTCCAGCGCGGCGATTTTCTCGGCCACGAAGAGCACGCGCTTGTCCTCGGCCAGGCACTGCGCGATCAGGTTGGCAATGGTCTGGCTCTTGCCCGTGCCCGGCGGGCCGATGAGCACGAAGTCCTTGCCGCGCGCAGCGGCCATCACGGCCGACAGCTGCGATGAATCGGCCGGCAGCGGGCTGAAGACCTGCTGCGGCGCGAACTCCTGGTCCAGCCGCCGCGTGTCGGGAAAGGCGATCTCCGAGCGATAGGGCTCGCGCGGCGTGTCGATCAGGTGGGCGACCACGGGCGAGCTGCGCAGTTGGTCGGCGCGCTCGGCCAGGTCCTTCCACATCAGGTACTTGGCGAAGGAGAACATGGACAGCACCACGTCCTCGCTGACCTCCCAGCCGCGCACGTCCTTGATCGCCTCGCGCACGCGGGCCCAGATGCCGGTGATGTCCAGCCCGGCCTCGTCGCGCGGCAGGTCGCCTGCGGGCACGCCCAGCTCCAGCTGGAAGTCCTGGCGCAGCATCTCGACCAGCGTGGGGTTGAAGCGCGGCTCGTCCTCATGCGCCTGCAGCGTGAAGCCCGAGCGCGCGCTCTTGCGCTCCAGCGTGACGGGCAGCAGGATCAGCGGCGCGCGCACGCGCACATCGGGCTTGTCGGGCCGGCTCCAGACCAGAAAGCCCAGGGCCACGAACAAGGTGTTGGCGCCGCCTTCCTGCAGCGCGTTGCGCGCGCCGCGAAACAGCTCCACAAAGCGGCTGTCCAGCTCCAGCGGCTCCAGGTCGATGAAGACCTCGCGCCGCTGCAGCGCCTCTTCGGCGTGCGCGCCGCGCAGGTCTTCCAGGCTGCGCGCCTCGTGCAATGGCTGGCTGCGCGGGTCCTTGCCCTGCATGAGCTCGGGGCTGGGCAGCAGCTTGAGCACCTGGCCCCGGGCCAGCGTGTCCTCCAGCGCGGGCGCGGCCACCTGCAGCAGCAGCGATTTCTTGCCGGGCTTGAAGTTGAGCAGGGCATTGCGCAGCGACAGGTCCAGCAGCCGGCGCTGCCAGCGCGCCAGCCTGTCCTTGGGATCGAGCTGGGAGGTGGGCACTTCGCGTGTCTGCGCCTGCGCCAGGAGTTCGGGCGGCGGCTCCACGGTGAGTCGGGGCTCGGCCTGGCCTTCGCCGGCCTCGGGCGCGGCGTCCTGGGGCTGGGCCAGCGCCAGCGGGCGGATGCGCTGCATGCGCGCGCGCCGCACGTCCACCAGCAGCTCGAACTGGTCCTCATGCTCTTCGGCCAGTTGGCGCGCCCCCTGGGCAATGGCCTGGCTGAAGGCCACGGCCTGGCCTTGCGCGGCCAGCGTGGTCTCGAAGACCACCAGCTCCTGCAGCTTGAGCCGCTTGCGCACGGCCGTGATGTCATCGACCACGGCGGTCGAGAATTCCTGCCTGCCCAGCCACAGGCCCACGAAGGCATGGCCGCGCGTGAAAACCAGCAGCGGGTTCAGGTGCGCCTGCTCCAGGCAGGAGGCGAACAGCAGCGTCAGGTCCAGGCAGGTGGCCAGGCCCGCATCCAGTACCTGGGACGCGCCGCGTATCTTCTGGCCCGCATGCTCGAAGCTGGCCGGCGGCAGCGCGTAGTTGAGTTTCTTCTGGAGCACGGAAGTCCAGATGGCCGAGGCCAGTTCCCAGGCCCGCTGCGGCCCCTGTTCATAGCCGTTGATGGCGCCGGACTTGCCCGCCGCCTCCAGCGCCTGCGCCGCGCCCTTGAGGATGCGGTCCACGGCCGGATCGTTGGGTTGCACGAAGGCCGTCACCATCTCGGGCAAATGCCCCAGGCCGCCCCACTGGTTGCGTGCCAGCAGTTCCAGCGGGTGTTCGTGCCGGGCCAGCACCGTCTCTGCCGGCTGGCCGCTGCGCAGCTCCAGCCGCAGCACGGCAGGCTCGGCCTCGGTCAGGCGCGAGAGCAAGGCGCCGTCCAGCGCCACATCCAGGTCGGTCAGCGCATAGGTGCTGTGCGCGGCCACCGACTCCAGGCGCCAGGTGCGCGGCTTGATGAAGGCAGGCTCCGAGGCCAGGTGCAGGCTCAGGGCCTGCAGCGGCAGCTCGCCCTCGTTGACGATGGCCAGCTCCAGCAGCGCGGGCACGGCGTTCTGGAAGTCGGCGAGATTGAGCTTGGCGACGGTGCCGATGCGCAGCTGCGTGGCCGTCTGCGGCGCCTGGGCGGCGGCGGCATCTGCGGGGGAATCTCGGCGGGGGTCTTCTGTCATGCGCGGTAGTCCTTGGCTGGCCAGCAGGCGGCGGGAACTGTCGAAATCCCGTCATATTCCTGGCCCGACGATTGTCCGCTGCGAATGGGGCGCCGTGTCCGAGATGGGAGGTTTTCAGGGGTCACTGTTTGCAAAAAATGAGAGCACGGATGAAGGCGCCGGCCATCGGCGCGCCCGGCTCCAGTACGATGCCGGCCAGCCATGCGCAACATCCCGCCCCTTCACCTCATCGCCGCCTTCGATGCCGTGGCGCGAAGCCAGAGCTTCAAGCAGGCGGCCGAAGAACTGAACCTTTCGGACAGCGCCGTCAGCCACCGCATCCGCGAATTGGAAAAGCTGCTGGGCACCCCGCTGTTCCACCGCACCACGCGCGTGGTCACGCTCAGCGCCGAGGGGGCCTGGCTGCACCAGCAGACCCGCGCCCCGCTGCAGGCGCTGGAGACCACCTTCGGCAGCCTGGTGCAGGGGCGCGACGTGGTGCGCATCAGCGCCCTGCCCTCGTTCGCACGGCTGCGGCTGGTGCCGTCGCTCACGGCCTTTCAGCGCAGCCACCCGGAGGTGTCCATCGCCATCGATCCGACCACGCGCACCGTCAACCTCCAGCAGGGCGAGGCGGACATCGCCATCCGCTTTGCACACCAGGCGCCTCAGGCACCTCTGGCATTCCACTGCGAACGCCTGCTGGACGACGAATGGTTTGCCGTGGCCGCGCCACGCTACCTGGAGCAGTTCGAGGGCCTGGATCTGGCGGGGCTGTTCCGGCGGGCCAACCTGCTCTCGCACAGCCGCCAACCCTGGGAGCCCTGGCTGCAGGCCGCGGGCCTGCGCATCTCGGCAGCCCAGCGCCAGCTCAGCTACTCGGACACGGGCTTCATGCTGGACGCGGCGCTGAACCTGCAAGGCATTGCGCTGGGCCGCCGCTCCCTGGTCCAGCGCCTGCTGGCCGAGCGCAGCCTGGTGCGCGTCTCGGACACGGCCATCCCCTGCAGCCAGAGCTATTTCCTGCTGGCTTCCGAGCGCGCCATGGTCTCGCGTCATGGCGCAGCCGTCATGGACTGGATTCGTGCGGTGGCGGCCGAGGCCGGATAGCCGGGCGCCGCCACCCGCCACCCGCGCTCACGCTTCACACGTTCGCACGCTCACGCCCTCACATCCTCAGCGCGCCATGGTCAGCGCAATGCCCAGCAGCACGCCCGCCATGGCTGCCGCCTTGGGCCGTAGATGGCGTTCGGCAAAGAACCGTGCCGACAGCGCAAACACCATGACCAGATTGGCGCGGCGCAGCACCGAGATCACGGCAATCTGCGCGCCCTCCATCTGCACGGCGGCCAGGTAGATGGACTCGGCCAGCACATAGGCCAGCGCAATGGCGGGCACGGCCCAGTTGCGCCCCAGCAGGCTGCGCAGCTCCAGCCCGCGCCAGATCCAGGGCAACAGCAGCAAGGCCAGGGCGCCGCGCTGCAGCGCAGACCAGGCCTGGACGGCAACCAGGTCCATGCGCAGCGTGGCCAGAATGTGCTTGTCGTACAGGGCATTGGCCGAGGACAGCAGCGTGGCCGCCAGCATGCACAGCACCCAGAGATTGCGGCCAAAGCCTATGCCCTCCTTCCGGCCGACCAGGGAGAACAGGTAGTACGAGGCCATGGACACCGCCAGACCCAGCCATTGCCACCAGCCCAGGTGCTCGGACAGCAGGAGCACTGCGCCCAGCGCCGTCCACAGCGGCCCGCTGGCACGCACGCCCGCAGAGATGGACAGCGGCAAGGCCTTCACCGAGTAGTACGACAGCACCCAGGTGGCCACCATCATCAGCGACTTGGGCAGCAGCAGCATCTGCTGGCGCAGGTCCAGCACGGCGGACGAGGAATCGCCCATCGCCACGAAAGGCAGCCACAGCAGCGCGCCCAGCGCCGAGCACCAGAACACCACCTCCAGCACGGACTTTTCCCCCAGCGCCAGCTTGGTCAGAAAGTCATATGCCCCCAACACCAGGCCGGCCAGCAGCCCCAACACCATCCAGTCCATATCCGCCTGCACTCCTGCATTGACAAGGGTGCAAGCGTAGGAGCGATGGCTGCAGGCATTGCTGAGACCTGTGCGGCGATTGCGCAATCGCGCTCATGAATGCGCGGGCATCACTGCGCGCCGGCCACCGCAGCCTGGCGCGCACCGGGCTGCTTGAACAGCTTGAAGTACGGCGTGTTCGACGGATTCACCGGGATGTCGAACTTGCGCACCATGGCATAGGTCTGGATCTGGTCGTGCAGCGGCAGGTAGATCAGCTCCTTTTGCACCGTGCTCCAGATGGAGTGGATGGTGGCATCGCGCTTGCGCGCATCGCCCTCGGAGGCCAGGGAGACGATCTGGCTGTCCAGCTCGGCATTGCTGTAGCGCGTGGCATTGGTGTTGCCCCGGCCGTTCTTGCCGCGCGTGTGCACCAGGTAGTCGAAGACATAGGCCGAGTCATAGGTGGGCACGCCCCAGCCGTAGAGGTAGAAATCCGTTTCCTGGTTGTTGATGGCCGCCGTCTGGATGGCCAGCGGCCGGGACGACACGGCGGTCTTCACGCCGATGCGGCCCAGAAAGCCGGCGATGGCCTGGCAGATGGCCTCGTCGTTCAGGTAGCGGTCGTTCGTGCAATGCAGGGTGATGCCGAAGCCGTTGGGATAGCCGGCCTCGGCCAGCAGCTTCCTGGCCTGGGTCAAGTCGGCCTTGCCCACGGCACCAAAGGATTTCTCGTAGCCGTGCACAAAGGGCGGCGCAATGATGTTGGTGGGCACGGACAGGCCGCGCATCACGGCGCGCTGTATGGCCTGCCGGTCGATGGCCAGCTGGAAGGCCTGGCGCACGCGCAGGTCGGCCAGCGGGTTCTTGTCCTTCACATCGGAATGCGACAGCGGGGCGGCGCCCACGTTCAGGCCCAGGAAGATGGTGCGGTTCTCGGCGGCCTGGTTGATGCGAAAGCGCGGGTCGGCGCTCAGGCGCGCAATGTCCTGGATGGGCAGGTCCTGCACGAAGTCCACCTCGCCCGACAGCAGCGCCGCCACGCGCGTGGCCTGGGACTTGATGGGCAGGTAGACCAGTTCGTCGATCTCCAGCGGGAACAGCCCCTTGCCCCAGTAGCCGGGAAACTGCCGCAGCACGGTGCGCGTGTCCTGCTCGCGCGAGGCGATGACGTAGGGCCCCGTGCCGTTGGCGTTGCGCGTGGCGTAGTTCTCTTCCTTGGCCAGCGCGTTCTGCGGCTGCTCGGCACCATGGGCCTTGGCCCAGGCGGCGCTCAGGATCTGGATGTTGATGAGGCTGGCCGGCAGCAGCGGGTTGGGCCCGTTGGTCCTGATGTGCACGGTGAAGGCATCGACCTTGGTCACGTCGGTGATCGAGGTCAGCAGCGAGCGCATGTCCGAGGTGGCCGAGCGCGCGCGGCGCAGCGAGAACAGCACGTCGTCGGCCGTGAACAGGCTGCCGTCATGGAACTTCACGCCCTTGCGCAGCTTGAACTCCCAGACCGAGGGGTCGGCAGTCAGCGCCCAGGACGTGGCCAGGGTGGGCAGCAGCTTGCCATCGGCCGTGCGGATGATCAGCGGCTCGTAGATCTGGTGCAGCAGGTTGTGGTTGGGGCCGTTGTTCAGCGCATGCGGGTCCAGCATGGATGCGTCGGTGGAGCGCGCCCAGCGCAGGGTTTCGGCCTGGGCGGGCGGTGCGCACAGCAGGGCTGCGGCCAGGGCGGGAAGCAGTGCGGAAGTTCGCAGGGTGCGCAAGTGGGTGCGCAGCAGGGAAAGGCGAGGCAGGAAGCGTCTTTGGGTCATGAAGTGTCCTGGCAGCCGGAACAAGATCGCAGGAAGGCGGCGGCGGGTGCCGCGCCGGCTGCACCAGACGGCCGATTGTGTGGAGCCACCAGCCCGCCGCAAAGCCCGATTGCGCCTATGCAAATGCGCTGCGCGCAGATGCAAAGCGCTGCGACAGCAGGGCGTACAGCGCGCGCAGGCCCTGGGCCTCACCGCCCCTGGGCCGGCCGGGGCGCTCCTCCAGATTCCAGGCGAACAGGTCCAGGTGCAGCCAGGGCAGCTCGGGCGGCACAAAGCTCTCCAGGAACAGCGCGGCCGTGATGGCGCCGCCCTGCGGCGTGCTGGCGGCGTTGAGCAGGTCGGCCTGGTCGGAGCGGAGCATGCGGCGGTACGGGGCCCACAGGGGCAGGCGCCACAGCGGGTCGGCCTGCGCGCGGCCCTGGGTCAGCAGGGCCTCAGCCCAGCCGTCATGGTTGCTGAACAGCGCGGGCAGGTCCGGCCCCAGCGCCGTGCGCGCAGCGCCCGTGAGCGTGGCCAGGTCGATCAGCAGCGCGGGAGGCGTGGGCGCGCTGCGAATGGCGTGGTGCAGCGCATCGGCCAGCAGGAGCCGGCCTTCGGCATCGGTGTTCTCGATCTCCACGCGCCGGCCGTCACCGGCCTCGATGATGTCGCCGGGCCGCAGCGCACCGGCACCCACGGCGTTCTCCACCGCAGGCACCAGCAGCTTCAGATGGATGGGCAGGCCCGCCTGCATCAGCAGATCGGCCAGGGCCAGGGCGTGCGCGGCGCCGCCCATGTCCTTCTTCATCCAGCGCATGCCTGCGGCGGGCTTGAGGTCCAGCCCGCCGGAGTCGAAGCACACGCCCTTGCCGATGAGCACCACATGGGGCAGCGCGGCATCGCCCCAGGTCAGCTCGGCCACGCGCGGCGCCTGGGCCGCCGTCTGGGCAGCCTGGCCCACGGCATGCACCAGGGCAAAGCCTGCGGCAGGCAGTTCGTCGCCCACCCATTGCCGGTAACGCGCGCCATGGCGCGCGGCCAGGTCGGCCACGGCCTGGGCCAGCTGTTCGGGCCCCAGCTGGTTGGCAGGCAGGTTGACCAGCCGCCGCACCTCGCCAATGGCGGCGGCCATTGGCGCGACGGCGGCCTGCTCATCGGGGCTTGCCACCAACCGAGCGAGTGATAGAGCGAGTGATGGAGCGGTTACCGCATCCGACTGCCGCGCCTGGCGGGTCGATGGCAACGCGCCAAGTGCCCAGCCCAGCAGCAGATGCGGCCTCTGAGCCTCATCCGTATCGGCGAGCGCATAGGTGCCTGGCGGCAGCGCCGCCGGCAGGCCGGCCAGCTGCCACAGCGGCTGATCCGGGTCCACGCCGACCAGCACGCCAGCGAGGGCAGTGCCATCGCCCTGCCCTTCCCTCTGCACTTCAGCCTGCATGCCGGGCAACAGCAGGATGCGGCCCGGCTGCGCATCAAAGCCTGCGGCGCGCGCCCATCGGGCCTGGGCCGAGGGCAGTTGCTCCAGCACGGCCGCCAGCGTGACGGGCGTTGCGCGGTGCAACGCCGTGGCGGGTTGGGGGGAAGTGGCGAATGCGCCGGATTGGGAAGGGGAGCTTGTGGCAGGGCTGGACATGGTGCTGGCAAAGCGCGCCAGCCTAAGGGCCGACTCCGCTTGGCGCAAACACGCCTGCCGCATATGCAAAGCAGAAATGATTGGTGGACGTCTACGTGCAGGCGGGCCGCAGCCGCTCAGTCCAGAAAGCGCGCGGCCACCTGCGGATCGGGCACCATGCACTGCGCGCTGCGGCCAAACCAGCGGTAGCGGTTGCGAGCCAGCCAGCGGTACAGCCCATCGCGCAGGGGGCGGGGAATCAGCCACGCCGCCCATGCCAGCCGCCAGGGCCAGCCCAGGCCATGGAGCACGCGCAGGATGGCGTCCGTGTGCTGCCAGGAACGGTCCCCATCCACCAGCAGCAGCGTCTGCAGACCTTCGACCCGCAGGCCTGCATCGGCCAGCATCCTGCCGCCGGCCTCGCCCTGGATGGAGGCAAAGCGGAACCTGCCGCGCCTGTCGTGCCTCAGCAGAAACTGCACCCAGCCATTGCACAGCAGGCATTGGCCGTCGAACACCACAATCATGATTCGCCCTCCTTGGGCACTGAAGTGTCTTGCCGCACCGTGGGCAATTGCAGATGCCCGCTGTAGCTGGCGACCACGCCCACCCAGGGCACGGCTGCCTCGATGTGGAAATGCAGGCGATCCCCCTCGCCGCGCTCCTCGGCCACGATGCGCGGCTCCAGCCAGGCCGGGCAGGCCATGCCCAGAAAGCGCAACTTGCGCAGGCGCATCACCAGCCGATTGCCATCGGCCTCCAACCCGAAGCTCAGCCGCGCTGCGCCCAGGGATTCGATGATCTGCCCGTCCTGCAGGCGCAGGCTGGAACGCATGGTCTGCGCGGGAAAGTGGCGGGTCCAGACCTCACGCTGGGGCTGGGCATGCAGCGCGAAGCGGATGGGCCCCTCGCTGGCGCGCAGCGGCGTGCCCAGACACAGCGCCAGCAGCCGGGCCGCCAGGGACTGCGGCGCCTGGGTGCGGACCCAGCCATGGAGCTCATGGCGGCCCGTCAGGCGGTGGAAGGCCTGCACGGCGGGGTCCAGCCGGGCAAAGCGCTCGCCCATGGCCTGCTCGTACATGGACAGCCTCCGGCTCATGGATGGATCTCCCTCATGCGGATGTCCAGGCCACGGGCCTCCTGCTCGAAATCCTCCAGGGTCAGCAGGCCCATGCAGGGCATGGCGCCCACGGCGGGCAGTTGGCCTGCCGCCAGCTTCCGCGCCAGGGCCGAGGCGGCCAGCGTGGGCACATAGGGGCCGTCGCCCGACCCGGCGACCAGCACCCAGAGGCGCTCCTGCACGAAGCCCTGTGCGTCCCGCCCACGCACGCACACATGCATGGCACCCGCATCGCTGCCCCAGTCCTTGAAGCAGTCCGCCGCGCGCTTGAGCCACGCGGCGTGCACCGACCAGTCGCGCACCAGGCCCAGGCGCGCCAGCCAGGCCATGGCATTCATGCCCCTGTGCAGAAATGCCAACTCCAGCCCCGCGCCAAAACGCACGCCAGGCTTGCCCGCATACCGGGGTGCCAGCAGTACCAGATCAGGCACATCGCAGGGCGACAGCAGCCGCGCCCCCACAGGCTCGGGATAGCGGTGGCGCCAGCTGCCCGACCAGCCGAACACCGGCTGCGGGCCAGCGGACGCGAGGCGCTTGCCGCAGTAGCTCAGGATGCCGGCCACCGTGGACAGGCCGCGCTCCGTGCGGTTGCCGGGGCTGATGCCTATGTCGATGGAATCCACGCAGGCCATGCCGCCTGCCAGCCGATCGGCCACCGCCGTGGACAGTGCGGGGACGGAACTGGCCCCGCTGGTCAGCAGCACGCCCCGGGCCAGCGCAGCGGCTTGCAGGGCGGTGATGCCGCCGACGAAGTCGCGGCCATCGGCCAGGTCCACGTAGTGCACGCCCGCATGGGCGCAGGCCTGTGCCACGCGATGGTCCTGCCCCTGGAAAGGGCCTGAGGTATGGATGAGGAGATGGATGCCATGCTCCTGGAGCCGGGCCTGCAGCCCCGGGTCCATGGCGTCCACCGCCACGGCGGACAGCCCGGCATGGGCATCAGGCAAAAGCGCATCGACCAAGGCCTGTGCCTTGGCGCCCGAGCGGCCCACCACCACGATGTGCAGCGCCTTCTGCCGTGCCAGCCGGCGCACCAGCCGGCTGCCGAAAAAGCCATATCCCCCGACAACCATCACCCTGAATTCGTGCATGCGCCAGTGTAGGGCCGACCGGTCGCCAGGACGGCGGTGGCAGCATTTCCCTCCAAGGTGTTTCATCAGGAAAATATATGGTTAGCCACAATACAATATGCCGGCACCACACCTGGCGCACAGCGCCTCAACCCCAGGAAACACCATGTCCCACTATCTGGTCGAGCTCTATTCCCCCAACCCCGCCTGGCTGGCCCTGCCCGCCGCGCAGCGCCAGCAGTTTCTGGAGGGGGTTGCCAGAGCCATGGGCGGGCTGGCTGCCATGGGCGTGCAGGTGCTGGCCCTGGCCGAGACCGAGCGCGGCCTGGACCAGGCCAGCCCGCACCGCTTCCTTGGCATCTGGCGCTTTCCCGATACCGCCGCGCGCGATGCCCTGCTGGCGGGTATCAAGGCCAGCGGCTGGTACGGCTACTTCGACCATGTGAACGCGGCCAGCGGCACGGGTGGCCTGGAAAGCCATCTGAAGGCGCTGGCCGAGGCCTGAGGCGGACGAGCCATGGGTGCTGTATGGGTGATGCCGCGCCGGCCCTACGGCTGAATCGGACACCCCAGACGCTTGAGCGTCTCGTCGATCCATGGCGCGCTGTAAGTACCGGCAGCGATGTCGGCCACCATCCTGGCCTCAACGACCTGCTTTCCGTGTGCTGCATCCAGCAAGGCCTGCGCCTGCGCATACGGTACGCACAGCAAGCCATCGTCGTCGCCAATCATGAGGTCACCGGGCTCGATCACCATGCCATCGATGGCGATAGGCACATTGATTTCGCCCGGGCCGTCCTTGTAGGGTCCGCGGTGCGTGACGCCCGCGGCGAATACCGGGAAGCTGCCAGCACGAATCCATGCCGCGTCCCGGATCGCGCCGTTGATCACGATGCCGCCCAGCTGGCGACGCATGGCGTCTCCGACCATGATTTCTCCGATGAGTGCGTTGGTGAGGTCGCCACCCGCATCCACCACGATCACATCACCTGGGCTGGCCAGTTGAAGTGCCTTGTGGAGCATGAGGTTGTCGCCCGGGCGTGTCTTGATGGTCAACGCGGGGCCGGCCATGCGCCCGCCGCCGTGCATGGGGCGCAACCGCGCGCCGCCCGCCGTCATGCGGGCCATGCAGTCGCTGACGTTGGCAACAGGCACCTCGAGATAGCGCCTGGCAATATCGAGGCTGACAGCGCGTTGCCGCTTCAGAATTTGAAGACCGATCATGGTGTGGTTCTCAGAGTGGATGGAATGAAAGCCGTGCCGCTCAATCGAGCGTGGTGCCAGAGCTCTTGACGATGGGTGCCAGGCGTGCGCGGTCGCTGGCGTAGAGCCTGGCCATGTCCTGCGGTGTGCCGGTGATGAGTTCGGCACCTGAGTCGGCGATCTTCCTGGCCGTGTCGGGTGCGTTCACCACCTTGTTGATGGCTTCGTTGAGCTGCTTGACGATGGCGTCGGAGGTGCCGGCCGGGGCCATCACGCCCCACACGCTGGCCAGCTCCACGCCCTTGATGCCGGATTCGGTGTAGGTCGGCACGTTGGGCAGCAGCTTGGAGCGGCTCGCGGTGGTCACGCCGATGGCGCGCACCTTGCCCGACTGGATGTGCGACAGCAGCGTGGGGACGGAGCCCATGTACATGTCGATGCGCCCGCCCAGCAGGTCGGGCATGGCCTGCGCCATGCCGCGAAACGGCACGTGGGTGAACTTCACATTCGAGCTTTTCTGCCAGGCCTCGCTGATGAGGTGCGAAATGGTGCCGGTGCCCGGCGTGGCAAAGCTCAGGCGCCCGGGGTCCTTCTTCGCCGCCTGGACGATGTCGTCCAGGGACTTGTACGGCGAATCGGCATTCACCACGAGCACGGCCGGGCCGGCTGCGACCAGGGCCACGGCGCGCAGGTCCTTGTCGGGGTTGTAGGTGAGCTTGGAGTACAGCAGCGGGTTGAGAACCACGTTGTCGGTCTGCGCCATCACCAGGGTCAGGCCGTCGGCGGGGGCCTTGGCCACCTGGTCCAGGGCCAGGTTGCCACCGGCACCGGGCTTGTTCTCCACCACGATGGCCCACCCATGGGCCTCGGTGAGCTTGGTGCCGACCAGCCGCGTGAGGTTGTCGGTGCCGCCACCGGCCGGAAAGGGCACGATGAACCTGATGGGCCGCTGCGGATAGGTGCCCTGGGCATGGGCCGGGGCCATGGCGGCAGCGGTCAGTGCCAGCAGGCTGGCGAGGGCCAGGCGGCGTCGGGTCGAGGTCGTCATTGCGGATGTCTCCTTTGGTGGTGTCGGTTGGCGCAGGGGTACGTTGATCAGGCTTGGCTGGCGAGCACGTGGCTGCCCAGCCAATCGATGGCCTCGTCGGTAGAGGTGCCGGTGAACGGCTGGGCCGCATGCGCCCGGGCCGTAGCGGCGAACAGCGCCTCGACAGCGGGCAAGGCGATGGGCGCCAGGCCGTTGCGGGCCATCTGCTGCCGGGCCTCGGCCACCTCGTTGCGGCGGCGCGCGGAATGCGGGATGTGCGTGCGCACCATGGACTCCATCAGCGTGCGCAGCGGTGTCTCGTCGATGTCCTGCAGCACGGCATGCAGCTGCTCGCGCAGGCCCATCTGCTGGGCCGTCACCAGGCACTCCACGGCCAGCGCTTCGGCCCCCTTGGTGTAGATGCTGCGCAGGAGCTTGAGCGCGGCAGCATCGCCCGGCTGTCCGCCCACCACGCGAACCGAGCCGCCAAGGGGCAAGAACAATTCCTGTACAAAACCGGCCTTGCCACCGGCCACGAGCAGCGGCGTCTTGCTGCCGCCCAGGTTGACCGCGCCGGTGATGGCCACGTCCACGAAGTGCACCGCCCTGCCCTGGGCGACGCGCCGGGCCAGCTCGCCGCATTCGCGCATCTCCTGCGGGTCGGCCGTGGTCATGTCCACATAGACCACGCCATCGCGCAGATCGCGCAGATCACGCAGATGGGGCAGGCAGGCCTCGAACAGGCTGCGCGCCACGGTGCCGAACACGGCGCTCACCACCACGTCGGCCTCGGCCAGCCAGGCACCGGGCGCGGTATGCACCTGCGCACCAGCGGCCTGCACGGCGTCGGCCACCGCAGCGTTGGGCTGCAGGTCGCACAGGCCCACCAGGCTGTGTCCCTGCTCCACAAAGGCCTGCATGTAGCAGGCGCCGACCATTCCACCACCCAGTATCGCGAACTTCATAAAAGTACAAATTTAAAACATTGAGCGCAGTCTATGAAGTGCATCTCCGATCCATTCATAGAGATTTCCCGTAGAACTGCGGATATTTGTACTTGTTTTGTATTTTTTCGGATGAAGCGCAGCGCAGCCAGCTCCTCCGTCGTCACCTAGAATCGGCGCACCATCCCCACCCACCTGGTGCAAACACAGTGCAAAACGTGAAAGACAAGGCGTACGAGGTTCTGCGGCAGCGGCTCATCGGCGGCCACTACCGACCCGGCGAACAGCTCAAGGAGGAGCCCATTGCCCGCGACCTGGGACTGAGCCGCACGCCGGTGCGCAATGCGCTGCACCGCCTGGTGGAAGATGGCCTGGCCACCGATGGCGCGGGCCAGGGTATCCGCGTGTCGGAGTGGAGCGATTGGGATGTGGAGGAGACCTTCCAGCTGCGCATGCTGCTGGAGCCGTACGCCTCATTCCTCGCGGCCACGCGCGGCGGCGAGGGGCTGGCCGATGAGCTGGAGGCCAGCAACCAGCGCATGGAGGCCGGCATTGCCGCTGGCCACGACGGCATTGGCGAGGTGCAGTCAGCCAACCGGGATTTTCACCACGCGCTGATCGAGGCATCGGGCTCGCCGCGCCTCAAGACCATGCTGGCGACGATGATCGACATGCCGATCATCAAGCGGTCGTTCTACATCTACACGCCCGAAGAGCTGGTGCAAAGCCTGCACCACCACTGCGATCTGGTGATCGCCGTACGCGCCAGGGATGGAGAGCTGGCACGCCAGGTGATGCAGCTGCACCTGCGCATGTCCTACCACCGGTTCATGAAGCACCGGGGGGAATACCGCGCGGATGCATGAACAGTGTCATGACCGGGGCTGAACCCTTTGCGCTGACTGCACCCGGTACAGCCACGGCAGCCAGACAAAGGCGATGAGGACCAGCACAACGCCTGCCAGCGCCATGGGCAGCACCATCGGCCAGGCACCGTGGCGCATCGTCGGATCGACAAATTGCGCCGCCAGCTGGCCGGCGCAGAAGGCCACGCACATGATCGCGAAGCCCGAACACGACACGGCCCGCCCGGCCAGCTGCGGCGGCAGGCCACCCACCGCGCCCGCTTGGCCACAAGGCTGGTGCAGGCCATGGCCCAGCGCATACACCGCGTGCCCCAGCAGCAGTGGAAAGGGCGAGGCCGGCGCCAGCATGCAGCCGGCGATCTGGATGCACGGCCCCAGCAGACTGAGCGAAGCGCCCAGCTGCACCGTGCGCACCGGCCCGTGGCGCGACAGCAGGCGCCGGCACCATGTGATGCCCAGGATGTAGACCAGCGAGCCGCCCGCTGGAATCCAGCCGTAGAGCACGGGCGACAGGCCGAACAGGTCGACGTACACCATCGGCGACAGCAGCAAAAAGCAGAAGATGCCGCCGTAGGTGGCTGCGGCCAGTGCCGTCCAGGCGCAAAAGCCGGGGTCGGCGATCACCTGGCGCACACCGCCAGCGGATACGGATACGGATACGGATACGGATACGGATACGGATACGGATACGGATGCGAGGACCGGAGCAGACTCCGCCGGCGCTTGCCGCGTCTCGCTGAAAGTGCGCCAGCACAGTGCCAGCAAAGCCAGCGAGTAGACGCCCATCGCCACCAGCACCCAGCGCCAGCCGGTGGCCTGGACTCCCCATGCACCGGCAATCGGCGCCACCAGGGCCACCAGCCCCAGGCCCATCAGGCCGCGGGCCATGATGCGCGGCCCTTCATGGGCCGGATACCACTCGCGCACCGCAGCCCGTGCGCACACCAGGATGGCCGCCATGGCCGCGCCCTGCACGGCGCGCCAGGCCACCAGTGCGTCCGCGCTGCCCGCCAGCGCACAGCCTGCCGCCGCTGCCGTGTAGCAGGCCAAACCCGTCAGCAGCACGGGCCGGCGCCCGAAGCGGTCGGCCAGCGGCCCGCACACCAGCTGGGCGACACCGAAGGCCAGCATGAACACGGTCAGGCTGCTGCTGGCCGAGCCCAGGTCGCGCGCGATCTCGGGCAACGCCGGCAGATAGCCATCGGTGGCGACCGGCTGCGCGGCCAGCAGCAGCGGCAGCAGCAGGAGGAAGGAAACGGAGCGGCGCGGGCCGGGATCGGCGAAGTTCATCTCAATGAAGCCTGGTCACGGCATGCAGCGCGTCGAGCGAGGGAGTTCGAAGGACGATACATGGCCAGTTGCGCGCCATGCATCCTATGCGACGGCGGACAGCACGGCCTGCAGGCCCAGCAGATAGCTGTCCGCGCCGAAGCCGCAGATCTGGCCCCGGGCGATGTCGGCAAACACCGAGTGGTGGCGAAAGGGCTCGCGCGCGTGGATGTTGCTCATGTGGATCTCCACCAAGGGCACGGTGAGCATGGCCAGCGCGTCGCGGATGCCGTAGCTGTAGTGCGTCCAGGCGCCGGCGTTGATGAGCACGCCATCGACGCCGTCCCGAAAGCCCTGGTGGATGCGATCGCACATGGCGCCTTCGCAATTGGTCTGGAAGCTGTCCACCTCGCAGCCCAGCTGGCTGCCCAGGCTGCGCAGCGAGGCGTCGATCTCGGCCAGCGTGACCGTGCCGTATTGGGCGGGGTCGCGCTGGCCGAACATGTTGTGGTTGATGCCGTGCAGCATCAGGATCTTTTTCATGGAGGCTCCGTGGCTTGATGTCATGGATGGAGGATGGCGCGCCGGTGGTGTCCGGGTCACGCCGTGGTGTCGATGGCGGCGCCCATGCGGGCAGCCTCTGCAATGGCCTCGGTGATCTGCAGGTTGCGCAGGCCGTCGTGCACGCTGACCAGGGGCTGCGCCAGGCCGCGCGCCACCTGCGCGAAATGCGCCATCTGGCGCACCAGCGGGTCTTCGCGCTCCACGGCGGCCACATCCAGGTCGAAGGGCTCATTCCAGGAGCGCTGGCCGGCCGATGCATAGGTCTTCAGCCGCATGCTCGGTATGGCCAGCGAGCCGAAGGTGCCCGCCACCAGGTAGCAGTCTTCGTCCTCATAGCTGGCATAGGCCTTGTTCTCCTGCGAGGTCTGCTCCCAGCTGCGCGCGCTGGCGGCCGTGTCCGAAAGCACAAAGCTGCCCAGCGCGCCGCTGGCAAAGCGCAGGTTGATGGCCACCGTGTCTTCCACGGCAAAACCGCGCGTGGCATGCGAGGCGAAGGCCTGCACGGCCACGATGTCGCCGCACAGCATGCGCAGGTTGTGGACCTCGTGGATCATGTTGAGCAGGATGGGGCCGCCACCGGCCTCGCGGCGCCAGGGGCCTTCCTCGAAATAGGCGTCCGGCTTGTAGAACAGGGCCGCGCCTGTCACGGCCACCAGGCGGCCCAGCCGCCCCTGGGCGATGAGGGCTGCGGCCCGCGCCATGATCGGGCTGTGGGCGCGGTGGTGGCCCACCAGCACGCGGGCGCCGCTGCGCTCGGCCAGCGCGGCCAGGCGCTGTGCCTCGGCCACGGTGGAGGTGACGGGCTTTTCCAGCAGGATGGGCAGGCGCGCATGCATGCACTGCGCCGCCTGCGGGGCATGCAGGCGGTTGGGCGTGGCCAGCACCACGGCGTCGGGCCGGTCATGGGCGATCAGCTCGCCCAGGTCGCGCCACAGCGGCACTCCGGCCCTTTGGGCAAGCTCCCGGGCTGCGGGCGCCGGGTCCACGATGGCGGACAGACGGCAGTCCGCCTGGGCCCCGATGGCGACGATATGCGCCTGGCCGATCGCGCCGGCGCCGGCCACGGCAATGCGAAGCGGGTGCAGCTGTGCCATGGCATGCCCCTCAGAAGCGGTGCAGCACGCCCAGCTGCACGCCCTTGATGGTGCGGCCGTTGACGTCGTCGGCCGATGTGAAGTTGGGCTTCATGCCGCCCGATGCCGCCAGCCGAAAGCCCGCATTGCGGTCGTTCTTCAACTGCTCGGCCACCGCGTAGAGCATGGTGCGCTTGGACAGGTCGTAGTAGGCCGCGACCGCGCCGCCCGATGCGCCGCGCCCACTGTCCGAGCCATCCTGTATGCGGCCCCACAGCGCGCCCACGCGCAGCTGCGGCGTCACGCGGTAGTCGGCCGACAGCTGCCAGACGCGGTAGAAGCGGCGCACATCGGCATTCGTGCCCGCCACCAGCCCGCCCACATTGCCCAGCACCGTGCCCGTGTTGTTGCCCGCCGAGCCCGCCGTGCTGTTGTTGGACCGCACAAAGGCCAGCTGGACCTTGCCCTTGCCGTAGTCGTAGTTGGCGTAGAGGTTGTCGTAGCGGACCGCGTCGGTATAGGCCGCGTTCTGCGGCGCACGCGCATACAGGCCTGCATAGCCGACGCGGTAAGGGCCGTTCAGGTAGTCCAGGCCCAGCTGGTAGATGGCCTGGCGCGCTGGAGCACCGGTCTCGGCCATGGCGTAGTGGGCCTCGAACAGGAAGCCGGCCACGCGCGGCGAGGTGTAGGAGATGTCGTTGTCGAAGCGCGAGGGCACGCCGAAGTTGTTGACCATCGATCCCAACGTGCGCGAGGTGAAGTCGATGTAGTCGCCGCGCCCGAAGATCACGGTGTTCTGCCGGCCCAGCCGCACCTCGCCCCAGCCGCCGCCCAGGCCCACCCAGCTTTGGCGGTCGAAGCCGCGCGTGCTGTCGGCCTGCGTGCCGTTGTCGGCGTTGATGCCCATCTCCAGCTGGAACTTCGCGTACAGGCCGCCACCCAGGTCTTCCTGTCCGCGAAAGCCCAGGCGGCTGCGCAGCAGGGCACCGTCCTCCAGCGTGGTCATGGATGCGCCCGAGCTGCTGCGCATGTGGTTGATGTACTGGTCCACGCTGCCGTAGATGGTGACCGAGGACTGGGCGTGGGCGCCCGCGCCCCAGGCGCCCAGCACGGTGGCGAGGGCCAGGATGCGAAGGGCCCCGCGCTGCGGCACTCGCGGTGTCTGGTGCATTTGCTGTTGCATGGTCTTGTCTCCTTCTCTGTGAAAAATGCTTTTTCGGGCGTGGCTGCGCCCTGCCCTGGACGCATTCAGGGCCGGTTGTCTGTCGGCTGGATCAGTAGGAGATGTGGGCGGTGGCGCGCAGCTCGTCGGGTGTGGCGCTGCCGAAGCCGAAGAATTCGAGGTAGGCGGGAATCATCTCGAACAGCATGTCCGTGCCCACCTGGAAGTCGCAGCCCTTGTCGCGCACGGCGCGCAGCAGGGGCGTGAACTCGGACTTCATCACCACCTCGCCCACAAAGGTGGTGGGCGCGATGCGCTGCACATCGAACGGCAGCGGGTCATCGTCCTTCATGCCCAGCGGTGTGGCGTTGACGACCACGTCAAAGCCCTGCGGGTCCCTGGAGCCCGTGCCCACCTTCATCCTCGGGTAGTAGGCAGCGAGCCGCCCTGCCAGGGCCTGCGCGCTCTCAGCCCGCGTGTCGAACAGCATCAGCTCGCCCACGCCGGCTGCCGCCAGCGAGGCGGCAATCGCCGACCCTACGCCACCCGCGCCGGAAATCAGCACCCGCGCGCCCTGCAGTTGCCGGCCCTTGCGCAGCACGCCGCGCACAAAGCCCGCGCCGTCGAACTGGTCGCCCAGCAGCGAGCCATCCTCGCGCCGCAGCACGGCATTGCAGGCGCCTGCAATGTGCACGGCAGGCGTGACCTCGTGCACCAGGTCCACCACGGACACCTTGTGCGGCATGGTGATCAGCGCGCCGCGCAGGTTGGTGAAACGCATGATGGCGGCAAAGTCGCCGGCGAAATGCGCCGCCTTCACGCCCATGGGCACGACGCAGGCATCAATGCCCCGGCTGTCGAACCACGGGTTGTAGATCATGGGCGACTTGAAGGTCTCGGTCGGGTCGCCGATGTGGGCGATGAGGGTGGTTTTTCCGGAAATCATTTCCTGGAGCTCATTGCTTTCGGTTGTCGAGGTTCAGCGACGGGCCATAGCCTGGGCACGCAGGCGGTCGTATTCGGAGGCTTCAACGGCGCGGGCGCCGGGCTCGCCCAGCTCCTCCATGCGGATGCGATAGGTCTCGCGGGCGCTCCAGGCGGCCAGGGCTGCCAGAATGGTGATGCCGAAGGTGATGGCGCCCACCGTCAGCCAGACGTTGGCCGAGCCTGGAGGCGCGACGGCGGTGAACAGCGCGGGCAGCATGGCAGTGATGGCCGTGCCGATGTTATGCGAGATGGCCATGGCCGAGACTCGCGTGCGGGTGGGGAACAGCTCAGGATAGAAGCTGGGATACACCGCGTTGTGCCCCTGGTAGACCACGCCCCACATTAGGATGGACATCACGAAGGCCAGCGGCATGTTGCGAATGCTGATGGCGTACAGGTATCCGAAGGCCAGCAGGCCCGACAACAGCGCGCCGACGATGATGAGTGGGCGCCGTCCGATACGGTCGGACAGGCTGCCCACGAAGGGAATCACCAGCACGGCCACAATGTTGCCCACCACGGGAATCCACAGGTATATGTCCTTGGCGAAGCCGATGCCGTAGGCGGGCTGCACCGCATAGGTGGCACCGAAGATGGTGGCCACCACGGGGATCACGTTCATCAGCGCCATGCAGACCACGCGCAGCATGTCGGGAGAATGGTGGCGGAACGCATCGACCACGGGCGAGGGCGCGCGCTCCTTCCTAGCTCCTGCATGGGTGAATGCTGGCGTCTCGTTGACCTCGCGGCGGATGATCCAGCCCGCAATGATGACGACGAAGCTCAGGATGAAGGGAACGCGCCAACCCCAGCTGTTGAACTGCTCGGCGGGCATGTAGTGGACTAGGGGCAGGAAAACGGCCGCCGCCAGGATCTGGCCGGCCTGCACGCCCTGCAGAGTGAAGCAGGCGAAAAAGCCACGCCGCCCGAAGGGGGCATGCTCCAGGATCATGGCGCTGGCTCCCGAGATCTCGCCGGCCACCGCGAAGCCCTGGATCAGCCGCATCAGCACCAGCAGCGCGGGCGCCCACAGGCCGACCTGGTCATAGGTGGGCAGCAGGCCCACGGCGATGGTGGAAAAGCCCATCAGGAACATGCACCACACCAGCACCTGCTTGCGCCCGTGCGTGTCGCCCAGGTGGCCCAGCACGAAGGCGCCGATGGGCCGCGCCACATAGCCCACGCCATAGGTGGCCAGCGAGGCGATGATGGCAATCGCCGGATCACCCTGCGGAAAGAAGATCTGCGGAAAGACCAGCGCAGCCGCCGTGGCGTAGATGAAGAAGTCGTAGTACTCCAGGGCCGAGCCAATCCAGCCGCTGGTCGCGGCCTTCCCAGGCTGGTTTAGGCCTTGCTGCGTGTCGATCGATGTTGCGCTCATGTCTTGTCTCCTCCATGAAAAATGCCCCCGCGCCCCCATGCTGCGCAAGGTCCGCGGCACCAGGGCGACAGCTTTTTGTCTCAAAGCATCTCAGCGGAAAACCTTTGACGGATGCTTGCTGGTAGGCCGACGGGTCGTGGAAAATATAGTTTTCTACTATGGACAAATCAAAGACCATTTGCCATAGCTTGTGCACTGATCGTTCAGCACGGTTCGATGATCGAACACACTCAGGGTTAATACCGAAGCCACGCCTTGCATGACCACTGCCCCCTTACTCGATCCCCGCGACTGGATTGCCGGCCTGGAGCGCGGTGTCTCCATCATCGAAGCCTTCGACGACGTGCATCCACGCATGACGGCGACAAAGGCCGGCCAGCGTACGGGCATGACGCGCACAGCTGCGCGGCGCTATCTACTGACGCTGCAGCACATGGGCTATGTCGCGGGGGACGGCAAGCTGTTCTGGCTTACGCCGCGCGTGCTGCGGCTGGGGCAGTCCTACCTGGAGTCGGCACGGCTGCCGCGCATCGTCCAGCCCTTCTTGCAGCGCGTTGCGGCCGGCACCTATGAGACTGCCTACCTGGCGATGCTGGACGACGACGAGGTGGTTTACATCGCGCGTAACGGCCCCAACCGCAACATGAATACCGGCTATGTGCTGGGCGCGCGCGTGCCGGCCCAGGTCACGGCCGCAGGTATGCTGATGCTGTCTTTACGCCCCGACGATGAGCTGGAGCACTGGTTAGGAAACCACACGCTTACCGTCTTCACACCTCACACTATCACCAGCGCTAGCCAGATGCGCCGTGAGCTGGCGCTGATCCGCTCACAGGACTGGGCGTTGTGCGAACAGCAGCTCAACCTGGACTCGCGCGGCATTGCCGTGCCGCTGCGTGACCGCCACGGCACGCTGGCGGGCGCGCTCAACGTAACCATGCCCATGGGCCACGAAACCGGCAAGGACGCCGTTGCCCGCGTGCTGCCCGTGCTGCGTGAGACGGCGCAGGCCATGCGGGATCTGATCTGATGCATGCGCCGGCTAGGCAGGGATGCGACTGCGACCTCGCGCTTTTGCTGCATCTTCAGGCGATGGGACAGCGATTGCACAATCTGGGACTGCACTGCGACGCCTCCGGACTGCTGCCGCTCTTCCTGTAGTTCGTCAGCTCGACCGGCCTACATGCCCAGGGCAACATCGTGAGCAGCCTGGGGACCGAGGGCTTGTCCAGCGCCTGTGTCAGAGGGGTCGCGTTGGTGCGACTGAGCAACCGTCTTGCTCGCCAAGCACTATGCATAGTCGAATCCCACATTGAGCCATGTTTGGCAATGTCGTTGAGCATCGTCAGCAGCTTGCGCATGCAGGTGACCTGGGCAACATTCTTGCGCTTGCCGGCCACCCGCAGGCGCTCGTAGCAGGCGTGGAGTGCCGAGTTGTGTCGTACTGCCGTGATGGTGGTCATGTACAGCGTTTGTCGCACATCGGCGCGCCCACCCCAGATGCAACGCTGCCCACGCATCTGGCCAGAGTCGCGGTTCAAGGGCGCCACGCCGACCAGCGCGGCATGAAGGCGCTGCAAATGCGTGGTCGCCTGCGCTTCGCTATCGCCGATTTCGTGCTTGAGGAACTCGATGACCCGCTCGATGCTCGGGCGTGCGGAGCTCGGCGTCGGCCAGCGGCTTAACGAAGCGTTTGCGCTCGGCATGTTGGTGCAGCACGTGGGCGAAGGCCACCAACATGCGCGCAACCAGTGCGTCGGTCTTGGCCAATGCCCCCGTGGCGCGGGCGAAGTCACGTACCGTGCACGGGTTGACCACGGCCACCGCCAGGCCCGCGGCCTGCAGGCCGCCTCGAACTCGTAGCCGCCGGTAGCCTCCAGCACCACCAGGGCCGGCGCCAGGGCTATGGCTTGGTGGACGAGTTGTTCGATGCCACTGACGTCGTTGGCGACCTGCCAGGTCTTGAACTGGTCGCTACTGGCGATCTCCGGCGTGTGGCTGGAGACATCAATACCGATAAAAACAGAGTCGGACACGTCTTCTCACTCCCATGCTTGTCTATGCGAACTTCAAGTTCCTACAAGCGTTTGGGCTGCAGATAAGGACGGTACGGCTCAGGCACCCAGTGCTCAGTCATAGGCTTCAAAAATCCCAGAGCCCACTAGGGCTACCCGAGCCGGTCCGATACTTAAAGAGTACGCACTGAACAATTCCGTTCTCAGCCACAGGCAGGTTTGCGCTCACCGGGCGCGGGGCCAGTGCAGCAATGGCCCACTGCATCGGTAGCCCGAAGCGGGTGCAATAAAGCCGCGGCGCGGCCAGGTTCAGGCGCAGGTTGTGCTCGGCGACGCACATCACTGCATGCAGTGCATCGCCCAGCGCGCCCTTGAGCGGATTGCGGCGAGGTGCCCATCCATTTTGCTCAGCACAACGCCCGCCAGCGCCATAGACAACACCATCGGCCAAAATTCGACTGGTTCCTGTGCTCTGGTATGCGGCATCCTTGAATGTGAGTTGCACACAGCCGAGGAGGCTCCCTTTGCAGTTAGATTAAACGGCCTGAAAAATATTCAGTAAGCTGCTTCGCATGGCATCAAGAGGAGCTTTGCAGTCTGTATGTATCTCAAATTGCGCCGCTCCTTGGTGCAAAAGCATTTCCATCCCAGGTACTATTTTTGCACCTATTTTTTCCGCTTCGACCAGGAGTCGAGTTTTCAGGGGAAGGTAAACTGCATCCATCACAACCTGATCGGAATTAAGACAAGAAGCTGGCACCAGCGATATATTTTGAAATGGAGATTTACCAATGGGAGTCGCATTGACGATAATGTCATAGTCAGCCACACCAGCTATCTCCTCGAACGTCAATGAGACAGCGCCGACGCGCCTTGCTAAGGCCGAAGCTTTTTTGATGTCTCGCGCGAAAATAGAAATATCCGATCCACGCTCGCGCAATCCAAACGCAATCGCTCTAGCAGCCCCGCCCGCGCCAAGAATAGCAACCTTCTTCTTATCTAGCGTGGTGATTAGCTCAAGAGCAGTAACAGCGCCGACCCAGTCGGTATTGTACCCAATCAATCTGTTTTTTCTATTCACAACAGTATTGACCGAACCGATCAATTCAGCAACAGGGTCGACTTCATCTAGGTACTGGACAATCTTAGTATTGTGAGGGTTTGCAACTGCTAGCCCACAAACACCCATTACGCGAGCAAAATCTGCAATCTTCGAGGTATATTCTTTATTGACTTCGCAGCAAACAAATACAAATTTATCATCGATACCAAGAGTACGATAAGCTGCATTGTGCATTTTTGGTGACAAGGTAAATTCTATCGGATCACCAACAACCACACAAATAGAAGTATGTCCAGCAATCTTTACATTCATCACTTCTCCCTAATCGTTTCTTTTACCCTTTTACCAAAATGCCTCCCAAAAGAAAGTGCATCCAACTGAACCAAGATTTCGTCTCCAGGTTCAATTTTAGTAACCGAAACACTTTCACCACCAGGCTTCGTTAGCCTTATGGTTTCCGCATTCTGAAGCAAGATGGAACCTAATCTATCACCAACTTTAGCATTAATAAGCAACATAGATCTTTTTTCCATCTTGCTTCTACCAACCAGGGTCGACCTAGATTCCCCATTGGGATCAACTGTCAAAACTGACATACCAGTCTGAAGCTCTATGAGGTATTTTGTTTCATCAAATGGCATACGCACATAAGAATGTGCGCCACCCGCATTGACTCTAAACGGCCTTTTATCGCAATAAGGATTATCGACATTTTCGTTCTGAACTAGAAAAAGAAAAGAAGAGGAATTACCAACCAGCACCCCCCGACCATCCTCAAGTAGCGAGCAAAAATCAACTGCCACTCTATCGCCAACACCAACCTGAGAAATCGAAGTTACTTGCGCCGTGTCGAACAAGACGCGTTCAGTATTTCCTCTTGTAATAAGTTGACCGACCCGCCTAATCTCTTCTACCGAGCTAGTTTCAAGAAGGATACCATCGGCGCCTCGCTCAAGCGACTCAAGGCTTAATTCCGCTTCTTCATAACACCGAACATGCTGAATAACATTTGACCTAGAAGCCAAAAGATTTTCCATTGGTATCACACGCCAATCATCGCTATAAAGAATAACGGGAGCATCACTGCTTGAGGTCTTGAGCGTTGATCCTGCGTTTTTCTCGTCAAGGTGCAACTCAAAAACGTCGGTACCTAAAATCATGTCGGCTTCAGGATCGGCAGAGATTATTTTCACGCGAGCCAATTCTCTGATTTGAGCTATATATTCCGGTGGCGTGAAGATACCATTGAATCCAATTTCTATCGCATCCATTACAACTTCTTTCTTCCAATCTTTTACCAGAAGCCAAAATTCCCTAGCCATGACAAATTTCCTCTCGCATCGCATTTTTAATATTCTCGAGAACTAGCGCAATGTTTTCGCTTTGAAATATGTTTCGGCCGAATGACACACCGGCAACACCCGCTTTAATCGCCTGCTTCACATTCCAAATTACTTCATTCGTAGTTGTTTTGGATCCACCGGCGATTAAAATCGGGATAGGGCAACTACGGGCAACTTCGCTTAACCCAGAGGCTGGGTTTGGAGCTGCAATTTTCACAAAATCTGCACCTAGCTCTGCAGCAACGGTGCAGAGATGGCTCAAGGTTTCGGGGTCCCGTAGTTCGACCACTTCGCCGTTCTGACTATAGGAACGATGGTACATCATTGCCAATAATTTTAGATTCAACCTTGCACATTGCTCCACAGCGCCACCTAAGTCTCTGAGCATATTACTTTGATGCTCGTTTCCAAGGTTAACATGTACAGAAACGCCATAAGCACCCATCGCCGCCACTTCTTCAGGTGTTGCAACCAATACCTTTTCGAGAGAGTTCCGGTAAGCCGCAGAAATATTTATGAAACAACGAGCGTCTTCAATGATATTCCTGTACCGGCGGAACGTGCCTTTATTGACAACCAAAAAATCCACCGGCCCATCTAGGATGTCTCCTATCGTTTTACCCATATCATGCAACCCATCTATTGACCCCATAGATATGCCATGATCAAGTGCCACAAAAATATAACTTGAATTATGATTTAACATATTTAATTCCATTTAAACAATATTTCCACACAGAATCTCTCAAAAATAGATCAGACCTCTGATACTCCTGAAACCTCCCATTTTTTAAGATTTTAAAGCCCGATCTTAATTCACTTTTAGGCGAAATATAGTTCTACACAAATACAACTAACATAAATCAGGCGCGGACTATAAAAAATATCTTTTATTAATTTTTCGAGCCGAATACTCCTTTAGTTTGAGCAAAGCCAAGGCTTTATCGGATTTGAACTACAGCAGCAAACTCATGATGGCTGAACCATTTCCGCCGCCCGCGCCCGATACAACCACGGCAGCCAGACAAAGGCGATCAGAACCAGCACAACGCCCGCCAGCGCCATAGGCAACACCATCGGCCAGGCACCGTGGGGCATCGTCGGATCAACAAATTGCGCCGCCAGCTGGCCGGCACAGAAGGCCACACACATGATCACAAAGCCCGAACACGACACAGCCCTCCCGGCCAGCTGCGGCGGCAGTTCACCCACCGCGCCCGCTTGGCCGCAAGGCTGGTGGATGCCATTTCCCAACGCGTACACCGCATGCCCTAACAACAATGGAATGGGCGAGGTCGGCGCCAGTACGCAGCCGGTGATCTGAATGCACGGCCCTAGCAGACTGAGCGAAGCGCCCAACTGCACCGTGCGCACCGGACCGCGCCGTGACAGCAAACGCCGGCACCATGTGGTGCTGAGGATGTAAACCAGCGAGCCGCCCGCTGGAATCCAGCCATAGCGCGCAGGCGACAGGCCAAACAGGTCGACGTACACCATTGGCGACAGCAGCAAAAAGCAAAAGATGCCGCCGTAGGTGGTTGCGGCCAGCGCCGTCCAGGCGCGAAAGCTGGGGCTGGCGAACACCTGGCGCACTCCGCCAGTGGATACAGATGCGAAGACAGGGGCCACCTCCTCCTCCGCTTGCTGCGTCTCGCTGAAGGTGCGCCAGCACAGCACCAGCAACGCGAGCGAGTAGACCCCCATCGCCCCCAGCACCCACCGCCAACCGGCCGTCTGGACGCCCCATGCGCCGGCTATCGGAGCCACCAGGGCCACTATGCCCAAGCCCGTCAGGCCGCGGGCCATGATGTGCGGCCCTTCATGGGCCGGATATAGGTCGCGCACCGCGGCCCGTGCGCACACTAGTATGGCCGCCATGGCCGCGCCCTGCAGGGCCCGCCAGGCCACCAGGGCGTTCGCACTGCCCGCCAGCGCGCAGCCGGCCGCCGCGACCGCATAGCAGGCCAGCCCCACTAGCAGCACCGGCCGGCGCCCGAAGCGGTCGGCCAACGGCCCCCATGCTAGTTGGGCGACGCCGAAGGCCAGCATGAACACGGTCAGGCTGCTGCTGGCCGAGCCCAGGTCACGGGCGACCTCAGGCAACGCCGGCAGATAACTATCGGTGGCAACCACCTGCGCGGCCAGTAGCAGCGGCAGCAGTAATGCAAAGGAGACGGTGCGGCACGGGCCGTAGTCGGTACAGCTCATTTCAATGGAGCTTGGTTACCGCGCAGAACGCGTCGAACGTGGAAGTGCAAAAGCAGATGCATGAGCACGACTGTAGAAACGAAGACCGCGCTCTCCTAGCATGGAGCAGCGGCTCGCGTTCGCTCATCGAACACAATAGTCCATTGATCGCTCAGATTGCGGGTTTATCCCAAGCCAGCGAATGCCGAAAACTATCCGTGTGGAGTCATCGCAGTGGTGCCGGCCACACAACCGCCGCACGTCAGGGCGGGGGTTTCGGACCGGCGATCGCAGGCGACGATCCGCGCACCGCGCAGTACCGAAGGCTTGTCGTTGTAAATCAAGCACGCTGCCACTTCCACAAGCTTCGCGCGGTCGCGACATCCGGGCATGCGCGCCTAGTGCCGCTACGGATCGTGCATAGTTGATCTCGACATCCCCGCGCCGCTACCCTGTTGACACGCCCAATGCACCCACGCCATGTCCCCTCGCCACCGCCCCAACCCTCCGACGCTGCCCACTGCCCTGTGCTGGGCGCACGCACGTCGGCACAGGTCACGACCCCCGGCGTGCATGGCGGCGACGACCGTCTGCTGCAGCATCTGCAGGCACTGGAAGTGCGGCTGCACGATCCGCAGGTGCGATCGGATGCAGGCCAGCTGCAGGCGCTGCTGCATGAAGACTTCCTGGAATTCGGCCGATCGGGCGGCGTGCACGACCGGGCCGCCACCGTGGACAGCCTGGCGGCCGCCTTGCCAGCAGGGCCCCCTGCCCGGCTGGTGTCAGGCGGCTTTGCGCTGGCGCGCCTGGGGCCGGACAGCGCACTGTTGACCTACCGCTCGGCCAGCGTGGCCGAGGATGGAACGGCCGGCCGGCATACGCTGCGCTCCTCGGTCTGGCTGCGCACGGCCCTGGGCTGGCAGATGCGCTTCCACCAGGGCACGCCCACGGCGCCATTCGACCTGGCCGCATCCATGCCATGAGCGGCCTGCGGCGTGTTCAGACGGTCTCGAACGCGTACTTTTCCGTATCCACCTCGCGCTGCGAAGCCACGGCATAGCGGTCGCCCTGGATGCGCTCGGGCTTGAAGAGGTCGTCCAGTTCGGCCAGCAGGGCCGCATCCAGGCGCACGGCGCCGCCGCGCAGGTCTTCGTGCAGGTGGTCCACGCTGGTGGTGCCCGGCAGGGCAATCACATGCTCGCCCTGGTGCAGCACCCAGGCGATGGCCAGCTCGGCCAGCGTGCAGTCGGCGCGCTCGGCAATGGACTGCATGGGCGCGAGCAGTTGCAGGTTCTTCGCATAGGCCTCGGGCGCGAAGCGCGGCATGGCGGCGCGGATATCGCCCTTGACCAGGCCCTCGACCTCCTGGAGCTTGCCCGTGAGGAAGGCGCGGCCCAGCGGGCTGAAGGCCACGTAGGCAATGCCCAGTTCCTTGCAGGCCTGCAGCGTGCCCAGCTCGGCATTGCGCGACCACAGCGAATACTCGCTTTGCAGCGCGGCGATGGGGAAGGTGGCATGGGCGCGGCGCAGCGCGTCGGCGCCGATCTCGGACAGGCCCAGGGCGCGCACCTTGCCCTCTTCCACCAGGCGCGACATCTCGCCCACCGATTCCTCGATGGGCACGCGGCGGTCCCAGCGGTGCAGGTAGTAGAGGTCGATGACATCGGTGCCCAGGCGCTGCAGGCTGTCTTCGCAATTGCGGCGCAGGGTCCTGGGGTGGCCGTCGATCACGCGGCGCACCACGCCGTCTTCGCCGCGCACGCCGGCCATGCCGCATTTGCTGGCCAGGGTGATGTGGTTGCGGTGGGACTTGAGCACGGGGCCGACCAGGGTTTCGTTGGCGCCGAAGCCATACAGCGCCGCCGTGTCGAACAGGGTGACACCGGCGTCCAGCGCCGCATGCAGCACGGCCTTGCCCTGCTCGGGCGACGGCGGATGGCCATAGGCGTGGCTGAGGTTCATGCAGCCCAGGCCGACGGCGCTGACGGAGAAGGGACCCAGGTGGCGTGTGGACAGGTTGGTCATGGTTTTCTCACAGGGAAAAGAAGCAAGGGAGCGGCCAGCGCTCCCTTGCAATGTCGAAGGCCCATTTTGCCGTCAAACCGACGTGCCCCTCACGCCCGTGCGCGCCCAGGCCGGCAGCGGCACGGGCCGGTGCAGCACGTCGTCGTTGAGCCACATGGCGCTGCGGCGCGCACGCTCGGCCACGGTGTCCAGCGGCAGTTGCTGGTAGTCGTCGTTGAAGACCTCGAAGCTGTAATCGCCCCGGTAGCCCAGGCGGTCCAGGCGCAGCACCAGGTCGGCCAGGCGCTCGCTGTGCACGCCCTCGCCCGGGAACACGCGGAAGGTGCGCGCCGTGGCCATGCGCTCTTCGAAGGTGGGCGCGTCATGCCACATGAAGTCGGACAGTTGCACCAGGAAGATCTTGTCGCGGTCGATCAGCTCCAGCGCGTCCAGCGGCGTCTTGGCAGCCAGGATGTGGAAGGAGTCCAGCCCGATGCCCAGATTGGACGTGTCGGCACGGCAGACCACGTCCCAGCTGGTGGTGAACTCATTGACGGAGCGGCCCCAGGACAGGCCCTCGTAGGCGATCTTCACGCCCAGCGGAATGCCGAGCATGGCCAGCTTGCGCAGGTCGCGCGCAATCACGTCGAGATCGCCCGTGGCATGGCGCGAGGTGGACGAGCAGGCCAGCAGCACGGGGCTGCCGATCTCGGCGCACATCTCCAGCATGGATTTGGCGATGTCCACCTTGTAGTGGTGCAGGTGGTCGGACAGGCCCTCGAAGTCGCGCAGCACCTGAAAGCCCGTGGGCCGCAGGCCGCTGGCGCGCACGGCCGCCGCCGCTGCCTTGACGCCGCCCGGGTGGCCGGCCAGGTCGCGCGCACTGAGCATGACCTGGGTGAAGCCCGCGCGCCGGATGGCGTCGAGCTTGGCCTCCAGCGAGCCATTCAGAGTGATGGTGTCCATGCCATAGCTGTCCAGCAAGCCCATGTTGCCCTCCAGGATCGTTGTGTATCGGCGGTTGAATCGGACGGCGCCGCGCCAGGCTTTGCACTAGGCGTCGCGGTGCACCAGCTCGAACACCACGGTGCCCATGGCGTTGCGCGTGAGCGCGCCGCGATCATCGGGGTGCAGGCGGCTCGATTCCACGAACTCCACGCCGCGCTGGCGCAGCGCCTGCACGGCGCCAGGCACGTCGGTGGTGCCCAGGCCGATGCGCTGCAGGCGCTCGGGCATGTCGTCCCACTCCAGGCCCGGATCGGGCTCGATGAGCTGCCACAGGAAGCGCTTGCAGGGGCTGCGCATGAGCTTGCCCTTGGGCAGGATGCCGAAGCGCTGCGCGTCGGGCAGCAGGTGGAAGTCGAACATGCGCTCGAAGTAGGTGATCCAGTCGGCGCTGCGGCCACGCCCTATGTACTGGACCACGCCGAAATAGCCCAGGCCGGCCAGCGCCGGTGGATGGGGATCGGCCCCGGCGATGGGCTTGAAATCGATGTCGTAGATGGAGAACTCCTGCCATCGATCAACAAAGTAGAAGCGGCTGCCACCCGGGCCGTGGATGGCCGGGATGTGCAGCTCCATCGCCTGCGCCTGGCTGGGCGCCGCCCAGGCCCCCAGCTCGATGCAGCGCGTATGCGCCTGCAGGGCATCCTGCACGCGCAGCGCCACGGCCGAGATGACGGGCTGCCCGTCCGAGGCGGCATTGGCCAACGCATCGGCAGCGCCCGCATTGACCACCAGGTTCATGTCCCCCTGCCGGTACAGCGTCACCTCGCGCGAGCGGTGCCGCGCCACGGGGCGAAAACCCAGCCCCTCCAGCACCTGGCCCAGGGCCTGGGGCTGGCTGGTCGTGTACTCGATGAACTCTATGCCGTCGATCCCGAGGCGATTGGACGCCTCGGGCACGTCTTCCCGGCTGCTGGAGGAGGAATCGGTCATTGCGGTACTCCGGATGGAAACATGGTGCGCTGCGACGGCTCGCCGGGCGGGTCAGGCCTGCAGTTGCTGCTCGAGGTCGTGCAGGACCTGATAGCAGGGCAGCACCTGGGCCACGCTGGAATTGGGCTCGCGGCCTTCACGGATGGCGGCGAAGAACTCGCGGTCCTGCAGCTCGATGCCATTCATGGACACATCGACCTTGGAAACGTCGATCTTCTCCTCCTTGCCGTTGACCAGATCGTCATAGCGCGCGATGTAGGTGCCGGTGTCGCCGATGTAGCGGAAGAAGGTGCCCAGCGGGCCGTCGTTGTTGAACGACAGGCTCAGCGTGCAGATCGCGCCATTGGCGGCCTTGAGCTGGATGCTCATGTCCATGGCAATGCCCAGCTCCGGATGGATGGGGCCTTGGACGGCATTGGCCTTCACGATGGGGCTGCCGGCCTGGTAGGCGAACAGGTCCACGGTGTGGGCAGCGTGGTGCCACAGCAGGTGATCGGTCCAGCTGCGGGCTTGGCCCAGCGCGTTCATGTTGGTGCGGCGGAAGAAGTAGGTCTGCACATCCATCTGCTGGATGTTGAACTCGCCGGCCGCGATCTTCTTGTGCACCCACTGGTGGCTGGGGTTGAAGCGGCGCGTGTGGCCGCACATGGCCACCAGGCCGGTCTGCTTTTGCAGATCGGCCACGGCCTGCGCGTCCTTGAGACTGTCGGCCAGCGGGATCTCCACCTGCACATGCTTGCCGGCCTTCAGGCATTCGATGGCCTGGGCGGCATGCATCTGCGTGGGCGTGCACAGGATGACGGCGTCCACCTCGGGCAGGGCCAGGCTGTCGGCCAGCTCGGTGGTCACATGCTTGATGCCGTACTTGTCGGCCACTTCCTGGGTCTTGGCCAGCTCGCGGCCCACCAGGGAGACGACTTCAACGCCGTCGATGTTCTTGATGCCGTCCAGGTGCTTGATGCCGAAGGCACCGGCGCCCGCCAGGGCGACTTTGATGGTCTTGTTGCTCATATGAGTCTCCGTAGAGCCGCCTCAAGGAGGCGAAGGCCCCCTCGGGGGGCAGTGAATACACGCAGTGATGAACGTGGGGGCCTCAGCCGTTCTCCAGGATGAGGTGTCCCACGGCCGTATTGGACGCAGGCACATGGTAGAAGCGGTGGTTGACCTTGGGCAGCGGCGCGGGGCCATCCACATCGGCCATGGCACCGCGCGCGATCAGCCACATCACCAGCTCGATGCCTTCCGAGCCGGCCTCGCGCACGTAGTCGATATGCGGCATCTTGGCCAGGCCGGCAGGGTTCTCGATCAGCAGGTCCAGGAAGCGGTTGTCCCACTCCTTGTTGATCAGGCCCGCACGCGCGCCCTGCAGCTGGTGGCTCATGCCGCCCGTGCCCCAGATCTGCACGTTCAGGTCTTCGTCGAAGCTCTCCACGGCGCGGCGGATGGCGCGGCCCAGGTTGAAGCAGCGCTGGCCCGACGGCACGGGGTACTGCACCACGTTGACGGCAAACGGAATCACCGGGCAGGGCCAGGCGCCCGTGCGCGCGTCCTGCTGGCCGCACATCAGCGACAGCGGCACGGTCAGGCCGTGGTCCACGTCCATCTTGTTGACGATGGTCAGGTCGAAGTCCTGCTGTATCACCGACTGCGCGATGTGGCTGGCCAGCTCCGGATGGCCGACGACCTTGGGCACGGGGCGCGGGCCCCAGCCTTCGTCGGCCGGCTGGTATTCAGCGGCCGTGCCGATGGCAAACGTCGGGATGAAGTCCAGGCTGAACGCGGTCGCGTGGTCGTTGTAGACCAGGAAGATCACGTCGGGCTTGTTGTCCTTGAGCCATTGGCGCGAGTGCTCGAAGCCCTTGAACAAAGGCTGCCAATAGGGCTCGTCTGCCTTGCCCAGGTCCATAGCCGCGCCGATGGCGGGCACGTGCGAGGTGTAGACGGATGCGGTGATGCGCGCCATGTCAGTTGCCTTCCTTGTTCTTGTTCGCTGCACCGGCCAGGCCTTGCGGCTGGCGGTGGGCCTGGGCATCGCCCTCCTCGCCCACGCGGCGGTTGCCTTCGGCCGAACGGCCTCCGCCCACCATCATGTTGCGGTATTCCTCTTCGGACATGCCGGTCATGGAGCCTGCCATCTGCTGGAAGCTCTTGCCGTCCGTGGCGCCGATCTTGGCCAGGAAGTAGATGTTGCCGCCCGTGCGCATGCACCAGTTGAGGTCGCGGGCCAGCACGGCCTGCTTCTGTTCCTCGCTCATGGCCCATTCGTCCAGGTAGGCACGCTCGTCGGCCTTGAAGCGCTCGCGGTTCTCGGCCTTCATCAGCGACATGCAGAACTGGTTGAGCCAGTAGCCTTTGCGGGACTGCTCGGCATCAAAAATGATGGTGCCGGGCACGTCCAGATAGGGTTTGTCCAATGCCATGGATATCTCCTTGAATATGTCCGGCACCCGGGCCGGACATGGTCGCCTTCAGGCCTCTTCGGGCCAGTAAAGGCGCATGGGGTTGTCCACCAGCAGCTTGCGCTGCAGTTCGGCCGTGGGGGCGATGTGCGGGATGAAATCGACCAGCAGGCCGTCATCGGGCATGTGGTCCTTGAGGTTGGGGTGGGGCCAGTCGGTTCCCCACAGCACGCGGTCGGGGAATTCCTCGACCACGCGGCGGGCGAAGGGCACCACGTCACGGTAGGCATTTTGCTCGCCGTCCAGCGCCTTGGGGCCGGTGACGGACAGGCGTTCGGGGCAGCTGACCTTGCTCCAGACGTTCTGGTGCTCGCGCATGAACCTGAGGAACAGCTCGAACTCGGGGCCGTCCACGGGCTTGTTCACATCGGGGCGGCCCATGTGGTCCACGACCACGGTGGTGGGCAGGCTGGTGAAGAAATCCCACAGCTCGGGCAGGTCCACGGCCTCGAAGTAGATGACCACATGCCAGCCGAGCTTGGCGATGCGGCCCGCGATCTCCATCAGCTCGTCCTTGGGCGTGAAGTCCACCAGGCGCTTGACGAAGTTGAAGCGCACGCCGCGCACGCCGGCGGCGTGCAGCTCCTGCAGCTCCTCATCGGTCACGCTGCGGCGCACCGTGGCCACGCCGCGCGCCTTGCCGTTGGCGGCCTTGCAGGCATCGACCATGGCGCGGTTGTCGGCGCCGTGGCAGGTGGCCTGCACGATGACGTTGCGCGCAAAGCCCAGGTGGTCGCGCAGCGCGAACAGCTGCTGCTTGCTCGCGTCGCAGGGCGTGTACTTGCGCTCGGGCGCGAAGGGAAATTCATCGCCGGGGCCGAAGACGTGGCAGTGAGCATCCACAGCGCCTGCGGGCACTTGGAACTTGGGCTTGGAGGGGCCGGCGTACCAGTCCAGCCAGCCGGGGGTCTTCTCGAAATTGCTCATGCGCTTCTCCTCCTCAATCGATATAGCGCAAGCCGGCTTTTTCCAGGGGCTCGCGCATCTTGTACATGTCCAGGCCCAGCACGCCGGAAGCCAGCTTGGCGCGCTTCTCGCCCTCGAAGCTTTCGCGCTTTTGCGCGGCTTCCAGCGTGGCGGCGGCCTTGGCGGCGGGCACGCAGACCACGCCGTCATCATCGGCCACGATCACGTCGCCGGGCGTGACCCACATGCCTGCGCAGACCACCGGGATGTTGACCGAGCCCAGCGTGGCCTTGATCGTGCCCTTGGAGGAGATGGCGCGGCTCCACACGGGGAAGTTCATTTCCTGCAGCGTCTTCACGTCGCGCACGCCGGCGTCGATGATCAGCGCACGCGCGCCACGCGCCTGAAAGCTCGTGGCCAGCAGGTCGCCGAAGTAGCCGTCCGTGCATTCCGAGGTCACGGCCGCGACCACGATATCGCCGGGCTGGATCTGCTCTGCGGCCACATGCATCATCCAGTTGTCACCGGGCTGCAGCAGCACGGTGACGGCCGTTCCCGAGACCTGCTGGCCCGCATAGATGGGACGCATATAGGGCTTGAGCAGGCCCACGCGGCCCATGGCCTCGTGGACGGTTGCCGAGCCCAGGGCGGCCAGGCCATCGGCGGCCGCGCGGTCGGCGCGCTGGATGTTGCGGTAAACCACACCGAGTTCGTACATGGTGTTCTCCTTGGATCTGTGGTGGCGGCCTGCTTACAGGCCCTTTTGCTTGAGGGCGGCGTCCATGCGCGGGAACACGCGGCGCGCGTTGCCTTCGTAGACCTGGTAGCGCTCCTCTTCGGTGAGGTTGGCCGTGGCCTCGATGTAGCGCTTGGTGTCGTCGTAGTAGTGGCCCGTGGTCGGGTCGATGCCGCGCACGGCGCCGATCATCTCGCTGGCGAACAGGATGTTCTTGACGGGGATCACCTTGGTCAGCAGGTCGATACCGGGCTGGTGGTAGACGCAGGTGTCGAAGAAGATGTTGTTGAGCAGGTGCTCGTCCAGCAGCGGCTTCTTGAGCTCCTGCGCCAGGCCGCGGAAACGGCCCCAGTGGTAGGGCACGGCGCCGCCGCCATGGGGGATCAGGAACTTGAGCGTGGGGAAGTCCTTGAACAGGTCGCTGGTCAGGCACTGCATGAAGGCCGTGGTGTCGGCATTCAGGTAGTGGGCGCCGGTGGTGTGGAAGCACGCGTTGCAGCTGGTGGAGACGTGGACCATCGCGGGGATGTCGTACTCCACCATCTTTTCGTAGATGGGATACCAGGAGCGGTCCGACAGCGGGGGCGAGGTCCAGTGGCCGCCTGAAGGATCGGGGTTCAGGTTGATGCCCACGTTGCCGTACTGCTCCACGCACTTGACCAGTTCGGGAATGCAGGTGGCGGGGTCCACGCCAGGCGACTGCGGCAGCATGGCGGCCGGGATGAAGTGCTCGGGGAACAGCTCGCTGACGCGGTAGCACAGCTCGTTGCAGATGGCGGCCCAGGTGCTCGATGTCTCGAAGTCGCCGATGTGGTGCGCCATGAAGCTGGCGCGCGGGCTGAAGATGGTGAGATCGGAGCCGCGCTGCTTCATCAGCTTGAGCTGGTTGGTCTCGATGGTCTCGCGGATCTCGTCGTCGCTGATCTTCAGATCGCTGGCCCTGGGGGCCTTGGACGGGTCCTTGAGGCCTGCGATCTGCAGGTCGCGCCAGGCGCCCAGGGCCGCGGGCGCGGTGGTGTAGTGGCCGTGTACGTCGATGATCATCGGATGGTCTCCTGCGTCTTTATGGGGTGGGAATGTGTCAGTGGAGGGGTCAGTGGAGGGGTGTGGCAGGCGCCGCGCCGCCCTGCGGCTCGGGACTGCTGTACTGCTTGATGATGAGGGCGGCCATGGCGATCACGCCCGGAATGGCCACCACGGCAAAGATCTCGCTGAAACCCAGCTGGCGCGCCGACAGCTCGGCCACCAGGAAGGAGCCCGCAATGCCGCCAAAGCGGCCAATGCCCAGCATCCAGGCCACGCCCGTGGCACGGCCCCGTGTGGGGTAGTAGGCAGCAGCCAGCGCCGGCATGGACGATTGCGCGGTGTTCATGATGGTGCCGGCCAGGAAGACGGCCACCACCAGCCAGCCCAGGTGACCAGCCGTCTGGCCGATCCACCAGATGGAGGCCGCCGTCAGCGCATAGCCGATGGCGATGATGCGGTTGGCATTGAAGCGGTCCATGAGCCAGCCGAACAGCACGGCGCCCACACCGCCCAGCGGAAACAGCGCGGCCACCAGGGTGCCGGTCTTGGGGTCCAGGCCCGCTTCCCTGAACAGCACGGGCATCCAGTTCATCAGCGCGTAGAAGATGACCAGTCCCATGAAGTAGGCGATCCACAGCATGATCGAGCCCACCCGGTACTCGCGCGACAGCACCACGCCCATGCCGCTGCTGGCCTGGGATTCGGGCCGGGGCTTGGACTCGGTCATCACGAAGCGCTGCACGCCCTGCACGGCATCACCGGCAATGCGCGCCAGCACCTTGCGGATGCGCTCGGCCGGGTAGTTGTTGGCCACCATGTGGCGCACCGACTCCGGCAGCAGCACGACCAGGGCCACCAGCAGCAGCAGCGGCGCGGCACCGCCCAGGATGAGCACGCTGCGCCAGCCGAAATGCGGGATCATCCAGGCCGCCAGAAAGCCGCCGAAGGCCGCGCCCAGCGGAAAGCCGCAGAACATGGCGTTGGTCAGCGTGGCGCGGCGCGAATCAGGGCAGTACTCGCTCATCAGCGTGACGGCATTGGGCATGGCGGCGCCCAGGCCCAGGCCGGTGACGAAGCGCAGCACGGCCAGCGTCCAGATGTCGGGCGAAAAGCCCGAAGCCAGGCAGGACACGGCAAACACCGCCACCGAACCCACCAGCACGGACTTGCGGCCCAGCCGGTCAGCCAGCGGACCAGAGAACAGGGCGCCTGCAGCCAGGCCGAACAGCGCCGCGCTGAGCACGGGCGCCAGCGCAGGCTTGCTCACGCCCCACTCGCCGATCAGCGAGGGCGCGATGTAGCCGATGGCCGCCGTGTCAAAGCCATCGAGCAGAACGATCAGGAAACACAGCGCAAAGATCACCCACTGGAATCCCGAAAACGGGTGCTCGTTGAGCAGGGTCTGCACATTGACGCCGGTTGCTGCGGCGTCCTTCTGGACGGATGTCATGACTTGTCTCTTCCACTGTCTCTCGGCCTGGCGGATACCGCATCTGCGCGCGCGGCCCGCCCCTTGTACCGCAGGGGCCGGCAAGCCCCTGCGCTGTTTCTTCAGTCCTGCCTGCGGCCGTCCCAGACCGAGCGCGGAACCATCACTTCGCCGCGCATCAGCAGGCGCGCCGTGCGCAGCAAGGCGGCCTTGGTCACCACCTCGGGATGTGCCGGATCGCTGTCCAGCGTCACGCTGAATTCGCCCGTGGGATGCTCCACCGACACCGTGAGCGAGCCCGCGCCCTGCGTGAGCTGCGCCACGCCGTCGCACACGGTGCCCGGCATCTTCACGGCCGTGCCCACGGTGACGGCTGCCAGCACGCCGATGGCGTCATGGCAGACGTGGGGGATGAAGCTGCGCGTGGTCAGTGCGCCGCCATGCTGGGGCGGCGCGATCAGCGTCATCTTGGGGTAGTTCTTGGCCGAGACATCGCCCAGGCCCATGGTCCGGGAGATCTGCAGGCGCAGCGCCTCGATGCGGCGCTTGAGATCGGTGTCGGCGTTGAGCTCGGCCACGGTCTCCAGGCCGGTGGCGCCCACGTCGGCGGCCTTGAAGATCACCAGCGGCATGCCGTTGTCTATGCAGGTGACGTCAAGCGTGAAGTCTTCGAACCCCTCGCCCGTCACCGTGACCGTGTCCCGGGGCTTGCCCGTGGGCAGCAGGCCCGAGCAGACCGAGCCGGCCGTGTCCAGGAAACTGATTTCGATGGGTGCCGAGCTGCCGGGCGCGCCGTCGATGCGGGCCGAGCCTTCGTACTCCACCTGGCCGCCGGGCGTCTGCACGGTGATGTCGGCCGCCATGCCGGTGTTCAGCGTCAGCACGCGGAAGGTGCTGGTCTCGCCGCGCGAGGAGACCATGCCGGTCTCCAGCGCAAAGGGAACCACGCCGGCCAGCATGTTGCCGCAGTTGGGCGTGGTGTCCACCGTGTCCTTGTCGGGCTGCAGCTGGGCGAAGAGGAATTCGAGGTCGATGCCTTCCTTGTCGGAGAGGCTGACGATGCCGACCTTGCTGGTCAGCGGATGCGCGCCACCCACGCCGTCGATCTGCCGCTTGTCGGGCGAGCCCATGGCCGCAAGCAGCACGCGGTCGCGCGTGGGCAGGTCGGAGGGAAGATCGGTGGCCCGGAAGAAGGGGCCCTTGGAAGTACCGCCCCGCATCAGCAGGCAGGGAATGGCCGTTTGCATGGCTGTCTCTATCAGTATGGGTATGACAGCTATTGTGAGCATGGCGCGGGCCAGGCACCACTGAGCAAGCCCGCTAGCAGCTATAGCAAACCGGCATAGCTCAGTGCCAGGCTTGCGCTGCGGGTTGCGGCGCCCGTGCGCCGCAACTGCTTGATACAACTTATTTTTGTGCGGTGCCGCTCAATCGCGGCCATGGCCCCGGCCGCGATCATGGCCATGCCCGGGGCCACGGTGGTCATCACCACGCCCGCCATGGCGATCGTGGCGGTCGTCACGGTCCCAGCGGCGGTCGTCGCGGCGGTGTTCCCATTCGCGGTGGCGGCGCTCCTCGCGCCAGCGCGGATCGGGACGCGGCGGCCCGGCATGCCAGTGCGGCGGGGGGTTGCGCAGGAAATACACCGGGCGGCCGCAGGCGCCGTAGCGGGCGCAGTGCTTGCCCCAGTGCTTGGCGTGGCCCGGGGGCACCCACATGTAGACAGGCGGCGGAGCCATGGGGGCCGGCGCAATGATCACGGGGCGCTGGTACAGCAGCGCTGGCGGCGGCGCGTTGCCGATGTCCACGGTGCCGTAGACGCCCGGTGCCAGCTGGCCCGAGACCGAGCCGCTGATGTAGGTCTGCGCCTGGGCCGCAAGGGCCGAGCAGGCCAGCGCAAAGGCGGCCGCGGCGCGCAAGGTGGTTCGCAAGGTGAGCAGGGCCATGTTCTTTTGAAGTGGGTGAAACAGGAAAGGCCCCGTTTCTACCAAGCGCGCGGGGCCGCGTGGGCCGCTGCGCCTGAAAAGGTGTAAGAACCCGTTCAAGCCAGCGCCCGTTCCTGTTCAACGCGCCAGGGCTGCCTGCGGTGCACAGCAGACCGCAATGGTCCGCTTTCTGACCTGCACGCGCTCAGTCCAGCTTGAGCCGGGAATCCTTCACCACCTTCTGCCATTTGGCGATCTCGGCGCGGCGGAATGTCTCCAGTTCGGCCGGCGTGGAGCCTATGGGCTCGGCGCCTATGCCAGCGAGCCGCTCCACGATGGCGGGTTCGCGCAGCACCTTGGCCAGCACCGTGGACAGCCGGTTCACGATGGCGGGCGGCGTGCCGGCCGGCGCAAAGATGGCGTTCCATTCATAGGTCTCGTAGCCGGGCACGCCCGACTCGGCAATGGTCGGCAGCTCGGGTGCGGCCTTGGAGCGCTCCAGCCCGCCCACGGCCACCGCGCGCAGCTTGCCGGTCTTCACGTGCTGCCAGGCCGAGCCCATGCTGGCAAACATCAGCGGCACCTGGCCCGACATCACATCCATCATGGCCGGGCCGCCGCCCTTGTAGGCCACATGGTGCAGTTGCGTCCTGGCCAGCAGGTTGAACAGCTCGCCCGCCAGGTGCTGGGCCGAGCCCGGGCCTGCGGACGCAAAGTACAGATGCCCGCCCCCCTCGGAGCGGCCGGCCTGGATCAGGTCCTGCACGCTCTTGATGGGCGACGAAGGTGCAACCACCAGCACATTGGGCACGCGCAGCAGCAGCGAGACCGGCGCGAAGGCCTTGAGCGTGTCGAACTGCATGCGCGCGTGGATGGCGGGATTCTGCGCGTGGTTGGAGGCATCGAGCATCAGCGTGTAGCCGTCGGGCTGGGCCTTGGCCACCTGGGCGCCGCCGATCATGCCGCCTGCCCCGCCCCGGTTCTCGATCACCACGGGCTGGCCCAGCTCGGCAGACAGCCTGGGGCCGATCAGGCGCGCCACCACATCGACGGTGCCGCCCGGCGGATAGGTCACGACCAGGGTGACGGGGCGCTCGGGGTAGTTGGCCGCTGTAGCCGCTGCAGCCGCTGCAGCCGCTGCGGCCGGCGCGGCCATGCCGGCAACGGCCGAAAGCAGGCCTGCGGCTGCCCACAGGCTGGCGGTGCGTCTGGACAGGGAATTCATGGTGTGTCTCCTTGGTTTGGCATGTCGTTTTGGAATCGGAACAGCTCGAAGGCGGTGCGGCCCAGCACGGCCTGCAGGGGGCCGGCATCGTCCAGCCAGTCCTGCAGCCAGCGCACGGCCGCCGGATAGCTGGCCTGGCCGGCGTGCTGCGTGTGCGGCCAGTCGCTGCCCCAGAGCAACCGCCCGGCCGTGAAGGCCTGCAGCAATTGCGCGGTGGCCTGCCGGCCCGAGGCGGCGCAGTCGGCGGCGGGCCAGATGCGGTAAGGCGCGGACAGCTTGACCCACACACGGCCGCTGCCGGCCTGCTGCAGCAGATAGCCAAAGCCCGGGTCGCGCACGCCCAGGGCCGGGTCAGGACGCCCGAAGTGGTCAACCACCACGCGGCAGCCGGCCGCTAGCAAGGCGGGCAGCAGGTCCGGCAGGCGCCCGGCCTGCAGGTGCAGCTCCACATGCCAGCCCAGGGCGTTGGCCTGCTCCAGCACGCGGCGCCAGCCGGGCGCATTCAGATCGGGCAAAGGCAAGCCGATCAGGTTCAGGCGCATGCCCACCACGCCGGCATCGGCCATAGCCTGCAGTTGTTCATCGCCCGTGCTCTCATCCACCACGGCCACGCCGCGCAGGCGCTGCGGCTGGGCGCGCAGCGCCTGGAGCAGGTAGCTGTTGTCCGTGCCCAGAAAGCTGGGCTGCACCAGCACGCCATGGGCCAGGCCGTGCGTGTCCAGGTGGTGCAGATAGGTGCCCAGGAGCGCATCCTCGTCGGGCGCATAGCGGCGCGCATCCGGCATGGGCAGGCCACGCTCGAAGACATGGGCATGGGTATCGACGCTGGACGCAATGGCGAACCGGGGCACGGCAGACACGGGAAGAACTCCTTTTGGGTTGCGCCACGCAAGGCGCGGCGCTGGGGGCATGGGGCCGGATTCTAGGAACGGGGGGTATATATTTCCATTCTTCAAAATGGATTTATTCATACCGGATCAATATGGAAACCCGGCATCTGCGCTACTTTCTCGCGGTGGTGGACCAGGGCAGCGTCAGCCGCGCAGCCGACTGGCTGGGCATTGCACAGCCGGCCCTGAGCCAGACCCTGGCCCGCATGGAAAAAGACCTGGGCGTGCAGCTGTTCCAGCGCTCGCGCCAGGGCGCCCTGCCCACGCCGGCCGCCTTGGCCATGCTGGACGATGTGCGCACCAGCGTGGCCCGCATAGATGCCGCCGCCAGCCGCGCGCGCGAGATCGCCAGGGGCAGTGCGGGCCAGTTGACCGTGGGCCTGGTGTCCTCGGCGCTTTTCGGCACCCTGCCCCGCGCCCTGCGCGCGTTGCGGCAGCAGGCGCCCGGCGTGCGCGTCATCCTGCGCGAGATGAGCAATGCCGAGCAGGCCGAGGCCCTGCAGACCGGCGCCATCGACATCGGCCTCATGCACACGCCCGTGGCCGTGGGCGGGCGCATGCGCGAGCGCCAGCTGCTGCGCGAGCGTCTGGTGGCCGCCGTGCCCGATGAATTCCAGATCGGCGAGGACGGCCAGGTCAGCCTGGCCCAGATCGCCGAGGCCGGGCTGGTGATGTACCCGCAGGCGCAATTGCCCGTACTGCATGCCGGCATCCTCGACGCGCTGCGCAAGGCCGGGCACGAGGCCCATGTGGCGCAGGAAGCCAACCGCACCCTCACCGTGCTGGCTTGCGTGGCCGGCGGCTGCGGCGTGGCCCTGCTGCCCAGCTGGATACGCTCCATGGACTTTCGCGGCGTGCGCTTTTGCGAGGTGCGTGACGGCCAGGCCCTGCCCAGCCTGGACCTCAGCGCCATCTGGCCCGCAGGCTCCACGCCCACGCTGGCCGACCTGTTCGCGCACCTGGATCTGGGCGACGACTGAGCTCTCCCTAGCCCGCTGCGACCATGTGCAGCCCGGCACGGCCCGGCACCACCGAGCGCGGCCCGGCGCCCGTGCAAGAAGCGGGATGCGCGTCCGCCTGCGCCGCACTACAAACCGCTTTCCCTTATTCACGGAAAGAAAAGGTGCGAGATGCAGCCATCGCCACAGCAACTTCACGGAAAAGTCGCCCTCATCACGGGCGCCAGCTCAGGCATAGGCCGCGAAGCCGCCAGGCTGTTTGCCCGCCACGGCGCCAGGCTGGTCCTCACGGCCCGCCGCCAGGCGCAACTGCAGGCCCTGGTGGCGGAGATAGAGCAGGACGGCGGCCAGGCCATCGCGCTGGCCGGCGACGTGCGGGACGAGCCGCTGGCACAGGCCCTGGTCGAGACCGCCACGGAGCGCTTTGGCGGCCTGGACATCGCCTTCAACAATGCAGGCATGACCGGCGATCCCTGCGCCCTCCCCGATCTCTCGCTGCAGGCCTGGCAGGACGCCATCGCCACCAACCTCACCAGTGCCTTTCTGGGCGCCAAGCACCAGATACCGGCCCTGCTGGCACGCGGTGGCGGCTCGCTGATCTTCACGTCCACCTTCGTGGGCCATACGGCGGGCCTGCCCGGCATGGGCGCCTATGCCGCCAGCAAGGCCGGCCTCGTCGGCCTCACCCAGGTCATCGCCGCCGAATACGGCCCCCGCGGCCTGCGCGCCAACGCCCTGCTGCCCGGGGGCACCGACACTCCCATGGGCCGCGCCAGCACCCCCACGCCCGAGGCGCGCGCCTTCGTCGAAAACCTGCACGCGCTCAAGCGCCTCGCCACGCCTGCAGAAATCGCGGCGGCGGCGCTGTTTCTGGCGTCGGACGCATCCAGCTTCATCACGGGGACGGCCATGGTGGTCGATGGTGGCGTGTCCATCAACCGGACTTGAACGAGATCCCTGGCCGGCATGCCCAGGCCAGGGGCCGCAGCGCCTGGACCGCATCTGTCCCCGTCCTGGCCATGCCTGCCCGTGCAACTTCAGGGCCGTCGCTGCAATGGCGGTCCGGCTTGATTTACTGCTCCAGCTGCCGGGCGTGGATGTTTTGCGGATCGCCTGCGCCGGCCTTTTCAGGAGGATAGGAAGGAATGGATTCATCCCCAGGCAATGCGCCGTGCGAGGCATGCTCGAAGAAGAAGTAGAGGCCTTGGTGCTGCATTCATCGCGGGACAAGGTCGCAATCGCTTTCGTTGTATTGAGCGCAGCAGTCCCCGCTGCGATAGCCGCGCGTGAGTTTCTTTCGCAGCGGATGGCCATAGACGCCCAATACCTGCTCGATGATGACGGGCACGGTCTGGTTCTGGAAGATGCGAAAGTCGCTCTTGCGCGTGGCCAGCCACAGCCAGGGGCTCAGGCGGGCCTTGCAGGCGTAGCCGCGGTGGACCTGACCCTGCATACCCAAACGGGTGACGATGCCGTCGATGTAGCGCATTGCGCCGCCCTGGATTTGTATTTCTAGGGTGGTGCTTTACCCAATAGGGCCTTGGCGAAGATGCTTTCGCTGAGCATTTCCCAATCGAGGCTGAAAGGCTGGCTGATTTTTTTCCGGCCGCGCAATTCGCAAAAATGCACTTCATGGCCCAATCGCCTGTGGATCGCGACTCGGAATGTCATTGCGCAAACCACCCTGGGCGCCAGTTCCGGGGCGGCGTCCTTTCCCCTTTCAAGGGAACGGATCATGGACAAACGAAGCGCATTGAGGCAATCTACCCGCATTGGCAATACACTGTCCATGTAAGTAATTGCATCTAACCTTGGGCCAGCACCACCTCCTGCAGCCCTGACGGTAAGCACCCCACACACTCTCATTTCAAGCACTCTTCAATCAATAGATCAATTACATCCCATTACAGCATTGTTGACGGCTATGACATTTAACCAGCGCATAAGGTCCATCGAATGCTCACCACATATACTCGCGAAAACTGGCAGGAATGGAGCGTCTGGTGTCTGTCAAATGGAATTTCTTCCCCTTGGGGCAGAGATCCATTGCACACACTGCATCTCCATGCTTGTGGGACCCGCAGGTAAACACAGTGTAAATTTCAGCTGTGAGCGCTCGTGAGCACTGATTAATCGCGTCGAGATTGTTATAGTAAATAACGGAACCACCATGACTAGACACACTCAGCCCATCGTGGAGCGCTTGTTCAGGCCTATGGAACGCTCGACCCGTCAACGCAGCTCGATACGCACGGTCATGGAAGAGGCTGGACGCCCCTTGCTGCCGGCCGAGATCCTCGGCGCAGCGCAGCGCGAGGTGCCAGCCATCGGGCTGGCCACGGTGTACCGCAACATCAAGCAGCTGATGGAAGCGGGCGAAGTGCAGGCCGTGGACCTGCCCGGCGAGGCCACGCGCTACGAACTCAGCGGCCGCGCCCACCACCACCATTTCCGCTGCATGAGCTGCAACCGCGTGTTCAACGTGCCCGGCTGTCCGGGCGACATGCAGCGCATCGCCCCCGAAGGCTTTGTGGTGGAGCGCCATGAGATGACGCTGTACGGCGTCTGCAGCGACTGCCACCAGAACGTGCAATAACAGGGAGCCGCCCGCCTCAGGCTCCGCCTCGGGCCCACGGATCCAAGAAGATGACAGCCATGGTGCAGGCCCCGCCTGAACCATGGCTGTTTCCTTTTTCACCCGCCCTTTGCCTCAGCGCCTGCCCGGCCGCACGCGGCCTGCGGCAACACCGCCGGCCAGCAAGGCCAGCGCAGCCACCAACCACAGCATTGCCGTCTGCCCCCAGGCCTGCCGCGCAGGCCGCGGGCTGGCCGTGAAGACGGGCTGGGCTGCAAAATCCTGCGCACCGAATGTGCGGTCCTCAAACAGGTAGGGATAGAGGAAGGCGCGCAGGCGTGCGTGAAAGGCGGCGATGTCGTCCTGATAGGCCAGTTGCGCCAGCAGGTCGGTGCCAGCCTGGCGGTGCAGCGCAGCCTGCACGCCCACGCCGGGCAGCAGCCAGCCCAGGCGCCCGGTCCAGGCCTGGCGTGCCTGCAGGCCGGCGCGGTAGGCGGCGAACTGGGATGCGACACTTTCGTCGCCGAGCTGCTGGAAGGCGTAGTACCACTTCCAGTGAAAGCCTGCCGGCAGCGGCGCGGTGTCGCGCCATTCGGGGTGGTTGCGGAAAAAGCGCTCCATGGTCTGCTCGCGCGGCAGGTCCCAGGCGCCATGCACGGTCTGGCGCTGAGCCAGCATCAGCTCCACGCCCTGGCTCACGGGGATGGCGCGCGAGAGTGCGGCATTGGCCAGCGTGGGCAGCACCAGGGTCAGCACGGCCCAGCAGCCCATGAGGGCCATGGCATTGGCGACCGAGCTGCCGCCCAGCGCGGCAACCACCAGGCACAGGCCGCTCCAGAAAACCACATAGGCCGTGGCGGACAGCAGCACCGTGGCAAGGGCACCCGCCGCTGCCCCGCCGGCCAGTGCGCCTGCCAGGGCAGGCAGCGCCACGCAGACCAGCACCAGCACGGAACGCAGTCCCGCGCGGCGCAGCCACAGCCGCCGCCCGGTGCCAGGCATGGCCTGCAGCATGCCCAGGCGGCCCGATTCGCGCTCGCCCGAGATCAGGTCGTAGAGCAGCGCGATCAGGAACAGCGGCACCAGGTAGACCAGCACAAAGGCGAAGTCGAAGCGGCCCGCCAGCGCCAGCTCCGGGTTGAAGCTTTCGCCTTCATGCAGCTGTGCCTGCAGCGCCAGCGCGCGCACGCGCAGCACATAGGGCGCGGCATCGCGCAGGCCCAGGGCCAGAAAGGCCGTGGACGATGGCGCATCCCAGGTGGCGTGAAAGCCGTAATAGGCCACCGAGCCTGCGTCGCCGGACTGGGCATGCCGGCTTGCCTGGGCCGCCATGTCCTGCTGCTGCAGTTGCGCAAGGCGGTCCAGGGTCAGGCGTTGCGAAGCGATCTCGCGCAGGCCCGACAGCACGGCCAGCGTGGACAGCAGCAACAGCAAGGCCAGGGCGCACAGCGCCAGGCGCGAGCGCGTCAGAAGACGCCATTCATGCAGGAGCCAGCTCATCGCGCCACCCTCCCCAGCCGTTGCGTGGCCAGCAGCAAGGCCACCGTCAATACAGCCAGCCATGCCAGCAGCACATAGGCGGCAGGCGCCGCGCGGCGCAGGGCCGCCAGCGGTGGATCGGGCTCGTGGTGGAAATCGGAGACGCCGCGCCAGTGCTCGTGGCCGATGCGGTTGTCGCGGCTCGATCGGTCGCCCGCATAGCTGAGCTTGTCCACCTGCAGGCGGTTGAGGGCCTGCACCATGCGGTAGCGATGCTGCTCGGCCTGCTCCAGAAAGCGCCGGTAGCCTTGCAGGTCGGTCCCGGCCACGGCCATGGACAGGCGGCGCAGCGCGATCACGGGGCTGATCAGGGCAAATGCGTCAGCCCGGCGCAACTGCTCGGCCTGCAGATCGAAGCTGGCCTCGGCATGGCGCCTGAAGAGTTCACTCGTCAGCCGCTCGCCTTCCATGCCGACCAGGCCCTTGTAGTTGACGGGCAGGTCCTCGACGCGCGAGACACCGTACTGCGCCAGCACCCTGGCGCGGAAAGCGGCGAAATAGGGATCGTCGGGATTGTGGCTGTCGCCCAGCGCCGCCAGCTCGCGCGCGGTGGCGATGTCGGTCTCGAAGCGCGTGGGTAGCGCCAGGGCAGATCCCACCAGCTCCGGCACCAGACGGGGCAGCAGCACCACGGCGACGGCCCAGGCCGCCAGCAGGGCCAGCAAGGCATCGCGCCCGCGCCGCATGACGGCCGAGACAGCGACGATGCCCACCGCCCAGAGCATCAGCCACAGCACATGGCCTGCCGCCAGCGTGGCCACCAGGCTGATGGGCGCCGGCGTGGCCACGGCCATCCAGGCCAGGGCCAGCAGGGCCGGCAGCAGCACCAGGGCCGCCACGCCCGCCAGCGCCAGCAGCTTGCCAGCCACGAACTGCCGCGTGCCCACGCCCTGGGCCAGCAGCACGCGCAGGGTGCCGGCCTCGCGCTCGCGTGCAATGCAGGCATGGCCCATGAAGATCAGCAGCAGCGGCGCCAGCACCTGCAGCACAAAGGCCGGCGTGAGCTGGCCGAACCGCAGCAGCAGCGAGGACTGGCGCACATCACCGAAGTTGGCGCTGTTCTGGCGGTGGCCCTCCAGAAACAGCGTGTGGCCGGTGTAGGCGTCGATGCCCGCATCAAAGGCCGCCAGCGGATTGAGCGGGCGGAACACGAAGTGGCCGTAATGCACCATGCGGTGCGGATGGCGGTCGGGCTGGGCTTCGAACTCGCTGTCCACCTGGGACTGGTGGCGCTCGCGCTGGGCCTGGGCCGCGCTGCGCTGGTCCCAGGCGGTGAAGGCGGCAGCGGCGCTGAGCAGCAGCCACAGCGCCATCCCCAGCACGGCCACGCGGTCGCGCAGCAGCAGGCGCCATTCCTCGCGCGCAATGGTCCAGGCCGCGCTCATGCCGCCGCTCCCTGCGTGTCGGCTTCAATGTGCGTGTCCGTGCCCGTGTGCGTGTCCGTGCCCACCCCTGCATAGTGGCGGTGCAGTGCGCGCACATCGAAGCGCTCCTCGCCGCTGGCCGCCACTTCCTCGACCAGGCGCCCGCCTGCGATGAAGCCCATGCGGTCGGCCACGTCGGCGGCCCCCAGCAGGTCGTGCGTGACCATGAGAATGGCCACGCCCTGGCCGCGCAACTGCATGAGCAGTCGGCTGAACTCGGCCGTGGCCTGCGGGTCCAGGCCCGAGGTGGGTTCGTCCAGCAGCAGCGCCGGCACCCTGCGCGCCAGCGCCAGCGCAATCGCCACTTTCTGGCGCATGCCCTTGGAAAAGCCGGAGACGCGCCGGTCGTGCGCAGCGGCGTCCAGCCCTGCGGCAGACAGCGCCTCGCCGATGGCACCGGCCGCGGCCGGCTGGCCCGCCAGCTCCAGCAGGTAGGCCACGTTCTCGCGCGCACTCAGGTGCTCGTACAGCGCCACGTTCTCGGGGATATAGGCGATCAGGGCACGCGCCTGCGCAGGCGCCGTCACCGGGTCCACGCCCTGAACGCGTACCTGTCCGCTGCGCGGCCGCACAAAGCCCAGCAGCAGGCTCAGCGTGGTGGTCTTGCCCGCGCCGTTGGCGCCCAGCAGCGCATAGATCTCGCCCGCATGCACCGCCAGGTCCAGGCCCTGGAGGATGGTGCGCTCGCCGTAGTCCACCACGGCGCCCAGCGCTTGGAGCACGGGCGTGGAGGCAGAAGTGGGGTTGGAAGAAACAGGAAGGGATGGATGCATGGCGGGGCTCAGAACTTTGCTTGAAGGCCTACGGTGACGGTGCGGGCCGTGCCCGGCGTCACCCACAGCCGGCTGTACGAGCTGGTGTAGTAGGTCTTGTCGAAGAGGTTGTCCACGTCCAGCGTCAGGCGCAGCGTGGGGCTGATGCGCCAGTAGGCAACCAGCTTGGCCGTGGTGTAGCTGGGCAGCTCGAAGGCGGCCTTGCCGGCATCGGCCTCGGCCTGCGTGCGGGCCTGGCCCAGGCGCTTGCCCATGTGGGTGACGCCGCCGCCGATGCCGTAGCGCTGGCCGTTGGAGAAGGCGTTTTCATAGACGGCCAGCACGCTGCCGTTGACCTTGGGCACGTTGAGCAGGCGCCCGCCCACCTCCAGCGTGTTGTCGCGCGAGATCTCCACATCGTTGAGCACCAGGCTGGCGTTCAGGCGCCAGCGCTGCGTGACCTGGCCGGCGAAGTCGAATTCCAGGCCCCGGCTGCGGATCTCGCCGGCCGAGACCGAGTAGCCGGCGTTGCCCGGGTCGGCCGTCAGCACATTGCGCTTGCGGATGTCGAACAGCGCAGCCGTGGCACCCATGCGCTGGTCGGCGCTTTCCCACTTGGCGCCCAGCTCCATGGAACGGCCGGATTCGGGGCTGAAGCCCGCACCGGCCACATCGATGCCCACGTTGGGCCGGAACGAGCGGCCCGCGTTGGCATAGAAGGTCCATTGCGGCACCGGCAGCCAGCTCAGGCCCAGGCGCGGCGAGGTCGAGGTCGGGTCCTGCTGCGTGGTCGCCCCCGTGCGGCGGTTGTGCAGCAACTGGTCGTAGCGGTCCATGCGCAGGCCGGCCACCACGCGCCATTGGGGCGAGAGCTTGATGGCGTCCTGCAGGTAGAACGCCGTGTTGCGCTGCCGCTCGAAGGTGTCGGTATTGGCCGTGGGCACGGGGCGCGCGCCGCCGTAGATGGGGTTGTAGATGTTGATGGCGTAGGGATTGGCCGCCGTCGGGTTGGCGCGCAGCATCAGCGTGTCCATCTCGAAGCGAAAGCTCTCCAGGCCCAGCAGCAGCTCGTGTTCGACGGCGCCCGTTTTCACCGTGCCCTGCAGCTCGGCCTGCACGGCGATATCGTCGGACTGGTAGTCGCGAAAGCGCCGCTGGCGCGTGAGGTCGCCATTGGCCAGCAGCGCGTGGGGTTCGGTGGAAAAGCCGTTGATCGAGGTTTCGCGATAGGACAGGCCCAGGCGGCTGCGCCACTGCGCGTTCCACTCATGCGAGAGGATGAACTGGTGGGTGCGGTTTTCCACCGTCACATCGCCGTCGCCCGGCTCGCCCAGGAAGCGGCTGCGCGAGATGGCGCCCAGCCGGTCGCCCACGGCCACCACGCCGCGGTCCAGCGGCGTCTTGTGGCGCAGCAGCTCGCCCGAGTATTCCAGCACCGTATCGCGCCCCAGCTTCCAGGTGAAGGCCGGTGCGATCACCTGGCGGCTGGCGCCCACGAAATCGCGGAAGCTGTCGCGGTCCTCCACGGCGATGTTGAGCCGGTAGGCAAAGTTCTCGCCCACCGGTCCCGTGGTGTCCAGCGCGCCACGCCGCAGGCCGTAGCTGCCTGCATAGGCTTCCACGGAATGCGAAGGCGTCCACAGCGGGCGCTTGGAGACCACGTTCAGCGTGCCGCCCGGCTCGCTGCTGCCGTAGAGCGCAGCAGCCGTGCCCTTGAGGAACTCGATGCGCTCCACGCCGGCCAGGTCACGTGGCGCATTGAAGCCGCGCCCCGAGGAAAAACCGTTGAACAGGGTGGCCATGCCCACGTTCTGGTCGCCGGGCAGGCCGCGGATGACGATGTTGTCCCACAGCCCGCCAAAGTTGTTCTGGCGCGAGACGCCGCCCACGTAGTCCAGCACGTCGTCAAGCTTGGTGGCGCCCAGGTCGTCCATGGCCTGGCGCGTGATCACGCGCACCGACTGCGGCAGCTCGCGCAGCGGCAGGTCGGTCTTGGCGCCTGCCGCCTCGTCGGTGTGATAGGCGCCCGAGGCCGTTCGGCCCACGACTTCCACGGCAGGCAGTAGCGCCTGCTCCTGCGGGGAAGCGGCCGCGGCGGGGCCGGGGCCAGGGCCGGAGGACGGATCCTGGCCTTGGGCCAGCGCGGGCATGGACAGGAAGGCGGCAGCGCTCAGGGCAAGCGGCAGCGGGCGAAAGCGGGGAAGCGGCTTCGCGGGGAAGAAGAAGAAGGCAGTCATGTTGAAAACGGGCACAGGCGCATGCCGCCGGCATCCACAGCCGGCGCGCGCAAACACGGACATGCCGCCAGCACCAATGGGCGCTGGCGGCAGAGAAGGAGAAAAGTGCTTGCGGGTTCAGCGCGGCGGGTCGCGCGATGCAAAGGCCCAGCGGTTCTGCGAGGGAATGGCGCCGCCCACGGTGCGCGGCGGCACCCTCTCGGGCGGCGCGGCCACGGCCAGCGGCAGGCCGAAGTGCGGCAGCCAGGCCGCCGCATGCGGTGCATGGCCCATGCACCATGCGCAGACGGCTTCGGCGGCTTCGACGACTTCAGCCTTTTCGCCAGCCTGGCCGCGTTGGCCGGCCTGGCCGGTCAGCGCATCATCTTCGCAGCCGTTGAGGCCTACAAAAGCCTGTGCAGGCCCGGCCACCGCCTGCCGGATATGCGTTGCGCCGTGCAGGGGCATGCCAATGGCCGTGTTGAAGAACACGGCCAGCAATAGCAGGCGCAAAACAAGCAGACGCATAAGACGGCGATCTTACTATTGACAGTTAAATATCATTAACAACCCGCCGCCATTTTCTGCATAGGGCCGGGACAGCAGCGCGGGAATATGCCACCGGCATGTGACAGGCCGATTGGCGATTTTCAGCCTTGCGCCTATTTATCTGCCGGTCCCACGCCCCGGAAGAACATGTCGCAGATCTGGTCCGCCACCTTCTCCAGCGAGCCCTTGCGGGGGTTGAACCAGGACTGTATGGAGTTGATGCTGCCCAGGATCATGATGCGCGCCAGGTGGATGTCGGCGTCGGCCCGCAGGCGGCCTTCGGCACGCAGGTCTTCCAGCAGGCCGCTCCAGAATTTCTGGTGGCGCTCGCGGCGCTTGATCTGGCGCTCGCGCACCTTGTCGGGCAACTGGCCCAGCAGCCGGCCGTGGGCCAGGGCGAAGTCGCCATGCTTTACCAGCCCCGCCATCTGGCCCAGCACGGCTGCGCGAAAGCGCTGCTCGGCCGTGGCGTCGGCGCCCAGCGCGGCAAGGCGCTCCTGCTGTTGGCTGATGATGCGGTTGCCGCCCTGCTCCATGACCTCGTCCACCAGTTCCTCCTTGGAGGCGAAGTGGTAGTAGATGCTGGCGGCCTCGATCCCGGACTGCTCGGCAATGTTGCGCATGGTGGTGGCAGAGTAGCCCTGCTCACCGAAGGTACGGGCGGCCAGCTTGAGAAGGGTCTCGCGGGTCTCGTTGCCGTCGTGGGCGCTGGTCTGCCTTCTTGCCATGTCTGCCAGGTGGTGGATCGTTGTAGTGCGGCGATCCTAACAGGCTGTTGGTAGCGCGCCAATCAAGCGTTCGGTGCCTGCCGCCCGCCGACTGCCGCATGGCCGGGCCGCGAAATCCGTTTCAAGAATCACCCTTGAAACAACTGCAGGCTGCAATGGCTCCGGCAATCGGGAAGCCGATGCGCTTGTCCTGTATCGACAGAAGGTGCCGCCATTCACCATTCGAAAAATCGGTCTTTGACAATAAAAAAAACCTATCCTGCAAATCGATTATTCAAATGAAACCACAGGCATCAATCAATGCATTGAATAATTCGATCAAATCACATGTAATATATTTTATAAATCGCTTTTATGATTTGATTGATAAAATGCAAATGTTGATTGTTTTCCATACCCAAGGCGGAACTTTCGCGGCCAACGCTGCGCACTCCCCTGAAAAAGTCATGACAGCACGTCGTCTCCAGAGGAGGAAGCGCCAACCACAGTGCTCTGCAAATGTAACAACGGCACAACAGCTTTTGTAAAGTGCCGGTTATCCAGATTGCCCTGGATATAATGCGGATCGCCTTGGAATATGCCCGGGCATGAGAAGAAGCGCCCTACCCTCCATAGAGCGCCAACATCATCAGTATTTGTACTTACGGTGAGTTCTTCATCCCCACTGCACATGCACCAGAATTGACCATTCTGCAAAGAGTCCTGGGTCCAGGCTCTTGCTGCGCAGTTTTCACACAAATAGCCGCACTTAGAAATTCTTCCATCAAGATGACTACATACCAAGAGCTGATTGCCCAGAAAAAATTGCTCGACCAGCAAATCGACGACGCCCGCAAGCTGGAGTCCAAAGCGGCCCTGGCATCGGTGCAGGAGCTGGTCCGTGAGTTCGGCTTCACGGCACAACAGGTCTTCCCCTGGAAGCCCGATGGCAAAAAGAGCGCTCCCGCCAAATACCAGGACCCCGAGTCCGGCAAGACCTGGACCGGCCGCGGCAAGCCGCCGAACTGGATCCTGGGCAAGGACCGCACCCTGTTCGAAATCAAGTGAGTCCCTGCCGCGCATGTGCCCGCCCGCTGGGCGGCACACATGCGCGGGCATTGCCCGGTTGGCGCGCGGATGGCGCACGGAGGGACATCAGGCCGGCACCACCGCCGTGACCTCGATCTCCACCTTGGCCCGGTCTTCCACCAGATCCGCCACCTCCACCGCCGTCATGGCCGGGAAATGCCGCCCGATCAGTTCGCGGTAGTGCTTTCCAATGGCCGGATAGGCAGCCACGTATTCCTGCTTGTCGGTCACATACCAGGTCATGCGCACGATGTGCTCGGGCCTGGCGCCGCCTTCGGCGAGGATGGCGACGATATTGGCCAGCGCCTGCCGCACCTGTTCCGCAAAGTCGTCCGACTCGAATTGCTGCTGGCCGTTCCAGCCAATCTGGCCGCCGACGAACACCAGCCGGGAGCCGACCGTCATCTCGGTCAGGATGCCATTGGCATAGCCTCGGGGCGCCAGCCAGTCCGGGGGTTGCAGAGTCTTCATTGCTTCATCCTGTTCTCGTTGAATCCATAAAATCGTCCTGCGGCACCAGATAGGCCTGCAGGCGCTCGCGCAGATCGGCCGGCAGTGGCGTGGCCTTCATGCTGCGCAAATCCATGGTGACGATGGTCATGCGCGCAGACAGCCGGCGTTGGCCATCCGGCCCCTCGAAACGCACATCGAACTGGAACGATGCCCCGCCGATGCGGCGCACCTCCAATACCTGGCGCAGCGTGTCGTGCCAGCGGCTGGGCGCCGTGAAATCGCATTGCACCGACACCGTGGGCGTGCCCACCTGGCGCTGTACATGCAGGGTGTGGAATGGCAGGCCCATTCCCCTGTCGAACCATTCCTCGACCAGGTCGTTGACCATCTCGAAATAGCGCGGGTAAAAGACGATGCCGGCCGGATCGCAATGGCGAAACAGCACCTGCACCTGGCTGACGAAGGCGGAGGCCATGGCGCGCGCTCACGGCATCTTGCGCAGCACGAATCGCTGCAGCTTGCCGGTCTCGGTGCGCGGCAGGGCCGGCACGAAGACAATGGCGCGCGGGTACTTGTAGGGCGCAATGCTGGCCTTGACGAAGGCCTGCAGCGTGGCGGCCATGTCGTCGCCGGCCGCAAAGCCGGGCTTGAGCACCACAAAGGCCTTGACCACCTGGCCGCGCTCGTCGTCTGCCGCGCCGATCACGCCGCATTCGGCCACGGCCTCGTGGCGCAGCAGCGCATCCTCCACCTCGGGGCCGGCGATGTTGTAGCCGGCCGAGATGATCATGTCGTCATTGCGCGCCTGATAGAACAGATAGCCGTCGGCGTCGCGCACAAAGGTGTCGCCGGGCAGGTTCCAGCCGTTTTGCACAAAGCGCTTCTGACGCTCGTCGGCAAGATACCGGCAGCCGGTCGGCCCCTTGATGGCCAGGCGGCCGGGCGTGCCGTCGGGCACGGGCTGCATGTCGTCGTCCACCACCTGGGCCACATAGCCGGGCACGACCTTGCCGATGGCGCCCGCGCGCACCTCCTCGGGCGGGCTGGACACGAAGACGTGGATGAGCTCGGTGCCGCCGATGCCGTCGATCATCTCGATGCCCGTGGCCTGCTTCCACAGCTGGCGCGTGGCGTCCGGCAGGGCCTCGCCCGCCGACACGCTTTTCCTGAGCGACGAAAGATCGAAGCGCGCTGCCTGCGCCGCCATCTGCCGGTAGAAGGTGGGCGCGGTGAAGACGATGGTGGCGCGGAAATCCTGCACCAGCTGCAGCAGGCCCTCGGGCGTGAGCTTTTCGGCCAGCACGGTGCTGGCGCCCACGCGCAGCGGAAAGCACAGCAGCCCGCCCAGGCCAAAGGTGAAGGCCAGCGGCGGCGTGCCGCAGAAGATGTCGTCCGGGCCCGGCCGGATCACATGGCGCGGGAACAGGTCGCACATGGCCAGCACGTCGCGGTGGAAATGCATGCAGCCCTTGGGCGCGCCCGTGGTGCCGCTGGTGAAGGCGATCAGGCAGACATCGTCTGCCGCCGTATCGCAGCAGGCGAAGGTGTCGGGCTTGGCTGCGGCCAGGGCGTCCAGCGCGTCGGCTGCGCCGTCGTTGAAATACAGCACGCGCGAAAGGTCCGGGCAATGGTGTTCATGGCCGGGCTGCAGGCACAGCTGCACCTCGTCCTTGAGGCGCACATCGCACAGCACGGCCTGCACCTGGGCCTTGGCGATGATCTGCTGCAGCTCCTTGGCACGCAGCAGCGGCATGGTGGGCACCGTCACCAGCCCGGCCTTGATGGCGGCCAGCCAGGACGCGGCCATCATGGCGTTGTTGGGGCCGCGCAGCAGCAGCCGGTTGCCGGGCACCAGCTGCAGGTCTTCCACCAGCACATGGGCGATGCGGTTGGTCAGCGCCTGCAGTTCGGCATAGGTCATGGCGGCCTGGTCCGCGCCCTGCCTCCAGCGCAGGGCCACGCGGCCGCCCTGGCCGCGCGCCACCATGGCATCGACCAGTTCGGCCGCGCAGTTCAGGCGTTCGGGATAGGCCACGTCCGGCCCGTCGAGCAGGAACTCGGGCCATTGGTCGGGCGGCGGCAGGTTGTCCCGGGCGAAAGTATCGATGTGGGCGGAGGCTTGCATGCGATGTTCCCTGGCTTTGCGTTGAATGGGCAGCCTGCCGCTCAGGCCTTGAGCAGCTCGCGCGCGATGATGAGTTTCTGCACCTCGGTCGCGCCCTCGTAGATGCGCAGCGCGCGGATCTCGCGGTACAGCGTCTCCACCGGCATGCCCGAGACAACGCCCGCCCCGCCGAACATCTGCAGCGCGCGGTCGATCACGGCCTGGGCCGATTCAGTGGCCGTCATCTTGGCCATGGCCGCCTCGCGCGTGGTGCGCGTCTTCTTCACATCGCGCATCCAGGCGGCGCGGTAGGTCAGCAGGGCCGATGCGTCGATGGCAGTGTCCATGTCGCCCAGCGCCGCCTGGGTCAGCTGCAGGTCGCCCAGGGTCTGGCCGAACATGCGGCGCGACTTGGCGCGTGCCAGGCCTTCGTCCAGCGCGCGGCGCGCAAAGCCCAGTGCGGCGGCGGCCACCGAGGCGCGGAAGATGTCCAGCGTCATCATGGCCAGCTTGAAGCCCTGCCCGGGCTCGCCCAGGCGCTGTGACACGGGTATGCGGCAGTTGTCGAAACGGATGGTGGCCAGCGGGTGCGGCGCGATCAGCTCGATGCGCTCGCCGATCGAAAAGCCCGGCGTGTCCGCATCGACCACGAAGGCGCTGATGCCGCGCGCCCCAGGCGCCTCGCCCGTGCGGGCGAACACGCAGTAGAAGTCGGCAATGCCGCCGTTGGAGATCCAGGTCTTGGCGCCATTGAGCACATAGTGGTCGCCTTCGAGCCGCGCCTCGCAGGCCATGGCGGCCACGTCGGAGCCGGCATCGGGCTCGGACAGCGCAAAGGCCGCAATGGCCTCGCCGCGCGCCACGCGCGGCAGGTAGCGCTGGCGCAGCGCATCCGACCCCATGAGCGATATCGCACCGCTGCCCAGGCCCTGCATGGCAAAGGCGAAGTCGGCCAGGCCTTCATGGCGGGCCAGGGTCTCGCGCAGGATACAGACCGCGCGCGAGTCCACCTCGGGCAAGGCCCCGCCCCAGGCGCCGCCGGGGCCGGACGGCACGGCATAGCGCAGCCAGCCGGCCTGGCCCAGGGCCTTCACCAGTTGGCGGCAGGCCGCATCGGCATCGTGGTGGTCCACATCGCCCAGGGATTGGGCGCACCAGGCATCGGCCTCATGCGCCAGCGTGCGGTGGGCGTCGTCGAAGAAGGGCCAGTCCAGCCAGGAGGAATCACGCATTTTCAGTTTCCTTCAAAGACAGGCTTTTGCTTGGCCACGAAGGCCTCGTAGGCGCGGTGGAAGTCGCGCGTCTGCATGCAGATGGCCTGGGCCTCGGCTTCGGCCTCGATGGCCTCGTCCACGCCCATGTTCCATTCCTGGTGCAGCAGCTTCTTGGTCACGCCATGGGCAAAGGTGGGGCCTGCGGCCAGCTGGGCGGCCAGCGCATGGGCGGCTTCGCCGATCTGTTCGGCGCCATGCAGGGCATTGAAGAAGCCCCAGGCCGCGCCCTCCTCGGCCGTCATGGCGCGGCCCGTGTACAGCAGCTCGGAGGCGCGGCCCTGGCCGATCATGCGCGGCAGCAGCGTGCAGGCGCCCATATCGGCGCCGGCCAGGCCCACGCGGGTGAAGAGAAACGCCGTGCGCGCGGCCGGCGTGCCCAGGCGCATGTCGGCCGCCAGCGCGACCATCGCGCCCGCGCCCGCGCAGATGCCGTCCACGGCCGCCACGATGGGCTGCGGGCAGGCGCGCATGGCCTTGATCAGGTCGCCCGTCATGCGCGTGAAGTCCAGCAGCTCGGGCATGCTCATCTTGGTGAGCGGGCCGATGATCTCGTGCACATCGCCGCCCGAGCAGAAATTGCCGCCCGCACCCGTGACCACCACGGCCTTGATGTCGGTGGCATAGACCAGGGCGCGGAACAGGTCGCGCAGCTCGGCGTAGGAGCCGAAGGTCAGCGGGTTCTTGCGCTCGGGCCGGTTCAGGGTGATGGTGCCGATCTTGCCGTCGGCCGATACCTGCCACACAAAGGTCCTGGCCTCGTAGCCGGCCAGGGGCCGCTTGTGGTGCTTCATGCTGTGTTCTTCGGGCTGGGTGCTCATGGTGTCTCCATCAAGAATTCAGAAAACGGGGGGAGTGGACCGGGTTCAGCCGGTCATCACCTCGCCGCCGTCGACGGCAATGGACTGGCCGTTGACCGAGGCCGATGCCGGCAGGGCCAGCCAGGCCACGGTCTCGGCCACTTCCTCGGGCTGGACCAGGCGGCCCTGCGGGTTGCGTTCGGCCAGCCTGGCGCGGGCCTCATCCGCCGTCATGCCGGTCTTGTCCACGATGTTGGCCACGGCGCCGCGCACGATGTCGGTCTCGGTGTAGCCGGGGCAGACGGCATTCACCGTCACGCCCTTGCCTGCGGTCTCCAGCGCCAGCGAGCGCGTGAGGCCGATCACGCCATGCTTGGCCGCGCAATAGGCGCTGACATAGGCATAGCCGATCAGCCCTGCCGTGCTGGCCACATTGATGATGCGGCCCCAGCGCGCAGCCAGCATGCCCGGCAGCGCGGCCTGCATGCAGTGGAAGGTGCCTGTGAGGTTGACGGCCAGCATCGCCTGCCACAGTGCGGCGTCGGTGCGCTCGAACTTCTGGCTGCTGGCCTGGCCCGCGTTGTTGACCAGCACCTGCACGGGGCCGAAGGCCGCCTCGGCCTGCGCGAAGGCCTGGCGCACCGAGGCCTCGTCGGCAATATCCGCCTGCACGGACTGCACCATCTGTGCTGCCTGTGCCGTGCCGTCCAGCTCGCGCACGGCAGCCTCCAGCGCCGCACCATCGCGTCCCAGCAGCGTGACCCGCGCGCCGCGCGCCAGCAGCGCCCGCGCGCAGGCCAGGCCTATGCCGCGCGCCCCGCCTGTCACCAGGGAATGGCGCCCTTCCAGGGTTTGTGAACTTGGAGTCATTTGAGGTCCAACTGCGCCATGGCGGCGGCGCGTTCGAAGTTGGTTTCCAACTGGCGCTTGCCGGGCTGGTACTGGTTCGGCCAATCCACATCCTGCGCACCGAGTCTCGCAGCCTCGCGCAGCGTCCAGGCGGCATCGGCCAGGTGCGGACGCGCCAGCGCGCACAGGTCGGCCCGGCCCGAAGCGATGATGGCGTTGGCATGGTCGGCCTCGAAGATGGCGCCCACCGCAATGGTCGGTATGCCGGCCTCGTTGCGGACACGGTCGGCAAACGGCGTCTGGTACATGCGGCCGTACACCGGCTTCTGGTCGGGGCTGACCTGGCCCGAGGAGCAGTCGATCATGTCGGCGCCCGCCGCCTTGAAGCGGCGCGCGATCTCCACCGCATCGTCGGGCGTGATGCCGCCCTCCACCCAGTCATGGGCCGAGATGCGCACCGACATGGGCCGGTCCTGCGGCCAGGCTGCGCGCACCGCCTCGAACACCTCCAGCGGAAAGCGCAGGCGGTTGTCCAGGCTGCCGCCATATTCGTCATCGCGCCGGTTGGTCAGCGGCGAGATGAAGCTGGACAGCAGGTAGCCGTGGGCGCAGTGCAGCTCCAGCCAGTCAAAGCCCGCTGCCGCGGCGCGCCGCGTGGCGGCCACGAAGTCCTCGCGCACGCGATCCATGTCGGCGCGGGTCATGGCGGCGGGCACTTGCGAGAGTCCCTCGATATAGGGCAGGGCCGATGCCGACAGCAGCGGCCAGTTGCCCTGCTCCAGCGGATGGTCGATCTTTTGCCAGCCCAGCTGGGTTGATCCCTTGCGCCCCGCATGCCCCAGCTGCACGCCAATGTGTGCACCGCCCTGCGCGTGCACGAAATCGACAATGCGCCCAAAGGCCTGCGCCTGCTCGTCGTTCCACAGCCCGGGGCAGCCGGGCGTGATGCGGGCGTCGGGCGAGGTGCAGGTCATCTCCACCATCACCAGGCCCGCGCCGCCCATGGCGCGCGCGCCCAGGTGCACCAGGTGGAAGTCGCCCGGCACGCCGTCGGTGCAGGAATACATGGCCATGGGCGAGACCACGATGCGGTTCTTCAGCCGCAGGCCGCGCGCCTGGTAGGGCGTGAGCATGGGCATGGGCGGGCGGCGGCCTTCGGGTACGGTCTCGCCCGCATGCTCGGCAATCCAGCGCTCGAAGCCCTGCAGCCAGGCGGCATCGCGCAGGCGCAGGTTCTCGTGCGAGATGCGCTGCGAGCGCGTCAGCAGCGAATAGGCGAACTGCTCCGGCTCCAGGCCCGCATAGCGCTCCACGTTCTCGAACCATTCCGTGGAATTGCGCGCCGCGTTCTGGATCTTGAGCACCTCCACGCTGCGCACCTCCTCGTAGTGGCGCAGGCCGGCCTCGATGCCCCCCGCAGACCGCAGGCTGCGCGCCAGCTCGATCGCATCCTCCAGCGCCAGCTTGGTGCCCGAGCCAATCGAGAAATGCGCCGTGTGCGCCGCATCGCCCATCAGCACCACGGGCACGCTGCGCGGGCCGCGCGGCGTGTCCAGCGCGTTCCAGTGCACCCAGGTATTGCAGATCACGCGCGGAAAGCGGATCCAGATGGCCGAGCCGCGCAGGTGCGTGGCATTGCTGACCAGGGCATGGCCGTCCAGCCAGGGGGCGAACAGCTTTTCGCAATAGGCAATGCCCTCTTCCTGGCTCATCTGCTCTATGCCGGCGGCCTGCCAGGTCTCCTCGGGCGTCTCCACGATGAAGGTGGACATGCCGTCTTCGTAGCGGTAGGCATGGGCCTGGAACCAGCCGTGCTCGGTCTGCACGAAGGCGAAGGTGAAGGCATCGAACACCTTGGTCGTGCCCAGCCACACGAAGCGGCAGCGGCGCTGGTCGATATCGGGCCGAAAGGTATCGGCATAGCGCGTGCGCACCTGGCTGTTGATGCCGTCCGAGGCGATGACCAGGTCGGCGTCGTACTCGCGCGCAATCGCCTGGTCGTCCTGCACGAAGTTCTCGAACACCAGCTTCACGCCCACGTCCTCGCAGCGCGCCTGCAGGATGTTGAGCAGCTTCTTGCGGCCTATGCCGATGAAGCCATGGCCGCTGCTGCGCAGGCTGCGGCCCTTGAAGTGGATGTCGATATCGTCCCAGTGGTTGAAGGCGTCACCAATGGTGCGGGCCGACACGGGATCGGCCTCGCGCAGGTTGTCCATGGTGGCGTCCGAGAACACCACGCCCCAGCCAAAGGTGTCGTAGGGCCGGTTGCGCTCCACCACCGTGACCTCGTTGGCGGGGTCCTGCAGCTTCATCAGCAGGCCGAAGTACAGGCCGGCGGGACCTCCACCGATACAGACGATCTTCATACCGCAAACCCTTTTCTCGCAGGGCGACGGCACAGGACGCCCCAGGTTCAGAATCCAGGCCCAAGAACTTTAAGCCTGAATAGTTTAGGTTTGAAATATATAGACGAAACGCCGGCACGAACCTAGGGAGAACACGCATGAGCCCCTCGACAGCCGCTACGATGCCGGATCGCCAGGAGGATCTCCGTTGGAAAAATACCGGTTCAATGTCTTCGGCCGCATCATCGCCATCGAACGCGCGCAGGCCCAGTGGCGCTGCTTCAACGTCGGCGCCGACGGCAAGCGCGCCCCCGCCCTGCTGGCCATTCCCTGCGATGTCACCCACGCCGAACTGGCGCAGTACCTCTACGACATCTACCACGAGAGCGCAGCCGCATCGGACCAGGACATCTTCGAGATCACCCCCGGCACCACCATCCCCTCACCCAGGAGTTCCTCTTGACCCAGCCAACCGAAGTCCGCGAACTGAGGCCGGGCCTCACCCCCTTCCCCGATGCCGCCGACATCTTCGTGGCCGACCAGCCCTGGCTGGCCGAGCACCTGCTGCCGCTGATCTCCATCGACCTGGGCCTGGTGCGGCCCGAACTGGCCGGCACCGTGGTCCACATGCTGTGCCCCGTCGAGCCCTTCGAGGGCTGCATCGGCGATGAGACCGAAGCCCACCACAACGCCTTCACCGCCCCCAACTGGTTTGCGCTGGAGCTGACGCCCGACAACCGCTACCGCTTCCTGGGCAACGAAGGCTTCTTCCAGCGCGCGCCGCAGCATGGCGGCCAGTTCACCAAGGACGCCTTCGCCTGCGAGCACACCGACGAAATGCTGGCCAGCCACGCCAAGGCCAGTGCCTACTACGCCGAACACGGCCGCCTGGCCAGCTACTCGCGCTACGGCAACGGCGAGCCCATGGAACACGACTACCTGGACAGCCTGGGCGGCGGAATCTGGTACGGCAACTGGACCGGCCACCCGCCCATTCCCCCGGCCTTTCAGCTGGACGAAGCGGAAAACGCCGGCATGGGCGATGAACTGGAAGACGACGGCATCCGCATCACCCGCGACGGCAAGCCCTTCTTCCACGTGGCCAACGTGGCCGGCTACAACTGGTGCGCCACGGGCGCGGACAGCATCCTGCTGTTCTACGAGCCGGAAAGCCGTACGGTGCTGTTCACGTTCGACTGGACCTGAGCCGGCCGAGCAGCGCCGCTCAGACGCGGCCCTGCTCGGGCGTGACGATCAGATGCGCCAGCAGCGGCCGGATGCGATCGTCCTGGTAGTAGCCGCCGTATTCCGTGTAGCGCAGAAAGGCGGCGTTGCAATGGTGGCAGCGCCAAAGCGTGCAGCGGTTGTACGGGTGCCAGCCCAGGGCGATGGGAGCATCCGGCGACCACTGGTTCGTGCCCTCTGGGTGATATTCATCAAGCAATTCTCGTGTCTCCGGCGTGCCAAGCGCCCCAACCTGCTGCAGATGCGAAGTCTTGTCCGCCCCCGACAAGGACTCCCAGCCCGGCCTCCACAGCACAGCGCAGTCCGTGCATCGCTGCTGCTCGGCCGCCGCTGCGGCGAAGGCTCTCAATTCGGGTTCGGGAAGGGGGATCAAAGTTGTCATGGAACGGTGCCTTGGTTTCCATGGATTGTCCGGCAGGTTTGGGGGACGGGCCTGGCAGGGGTTCATATTCCGTGGCAAAGCACTGCATCGGGTGCTGACCCGCCTTCGCATCAAATTACTGGCCCTGGAATCTCAGATGCTCTTTGACCTCTGGTGGTGATGCGCGTGCTGGCAACAGGTGCTGTGCTGGTCTCATATATGGCGGGGGCCCGGCCCTGTTCACCCAGAATGGCCTAGGCACTGAGCGACAGGCCGCAGTCCATGGGTCTGGCGCAGGTGTATTTGATATCTTCTAAATTTCCGAGGATTCTCATCGTTGAGCAACTTATTTTAATTTAATCTTGCCGCTGCGAATTTCCAGCCTCATATTGATATTTAGTAAATTCCTCCAAAACGAAAATATTATCAGAACTTATCAATACACCCATCTCCATCAAATAGCAAGATAATTTAGGGTAGAGAATAATACCACATTCATGAGAATTTATATTCCTTTTCTGTGTCATGGTTTTTGTAACAATGGATTCTTTTTCTTTATTTCTTCTTAAGTCAAGAAGGCTTAACGCATTTAATTCATTATCAACTTCTGATTTGCATAACATTGTTGCAAACCCCAGGTCGTCATCATAATTTAAGTAACTTAATTTGCAAAAATCTGGAATATAAATTTTATAATTATTGATATTAACAATAGAATGTTCGTGAATATTATTATTTTTCGATTTAAATTCAATCAACTGAATACATCCAGAGATAAAAAACATTGTCGAGAGAAATAAAATTGCTGCATGAAGTATTTTCTTGATTTTTTCAGAGTGAAAATCAATCATCGCGTCAGATTTATTTATGGATTGATTTTTCGGCGCTTCGCCGGTTAGCGCTCCGGTTGCATTCATGCCACTTTTATATGCTTCACGCATAGCTTTAATAGCTTCTTTTTCGGATTCCTCCGCTTGACTATTCATTACCTTAAGATCTTGAGCGGATTTAGGACAAGTGGTAGGCGTTAGCACAGCAATACATTTATATAAATCAGCTTTTTTCTGATTGGCTTTTCCATCTCTTGCTATGCATCTGCCATATCTTTCCCAAAATTTGCAGATTTCCTTGCTTTATTAGCTGCATTTGCAGCGGCACCAACACCTTCTTGTCCTCGCAACCCCAGTGAATCTATCCACGAGAGCGGATCTGCTGAGTAGTCATAGTGATTAGTGCCTCCATTCCATCCAATCGGATCCTGATCCACATAACTTTCCACCACCGGATCGCAATACCGATGCCGGTTGTAATACAGCCCCATTTCCCTGTCATGGTGCTGCCCCGGCAGCCGGATCGCCTGGTGGATGCCCCGCGGGTTGTACTCCTGCGCACATTTCCCCAGGGGTCCAATTCCATGGCGCAGATCGTCTTTCCTCTCTGAATCGTTAAGATTTAATTGCTCTGTGTCTCCATAGAGGATTTTTCATTGGCAAATAGCTCTAATAAATCACGAAATAACTTTCGACTTAATTCATCTGATTTATATAGATTAAAATTGAACTCTCTATTCTCTATTCTCTTGACAACGCTGATTAATGAATCATCGTTATTTTTTAGACTGCAAATCAATAACTCTCGCTCCTCTGGAAACTTGCTGTTGGAACATTCGATTTTTAATTTATTTTTCTCAGAAAAAATTTGCAACAATTCGATTAGTTCACGGCTTGTATGTTCTTCTATTCTTAATTTTCTCACATCAACAGCTGATTTTGTTGTGTAAGTGCATGAGGCTAGGGAAAGTAGCCCTAAAAGTATTAGAAACCTCATTATTTGCATACTTCTGCCTTTATTTTCGAATCCAGCTGTTCGAAGCCCATATTGTAGAGCTTCATATTCAAGGTGGCTCTAATTGATCTGGGCATTTGATTCCAGGACCCTTCAGTTGTGATCCCCTCTCCAACTGATTTCACTTGAATCATTCCTTTGTTTTCTACAATTGAACGCTGAACATAGCCATTGCTGAAAATATGGTCGGATTTAGTTACATTATATAATGTCATATCAGTGTCGTACACCATGTGAGAAACCGTCCCTCCATTCATGTTGGCGAAATTTATATTGGTTTCATCTCCATTTGACACTGATTTTGAGTTATCCCACCCTGGCGCTGGATTCTTTTTTAGTGCTTCCCAGGCATTTTCCTTTGTACAAGTAAGGCAAGATTCTTTCTTACATAAATCGGTCACCATCATATATTTATGATAATATCCATCTTTTTGATTGTAAGTATTTTTAAATGGATTTTCATGGGCCTCCAAGCCCAGAGGATCTATATTTCTTGAGGGATTTGTTGTGTATAGAGATATATTCCAACCACCTCTCAAACCAATCGGATCCTGATTGATATAACTCCCCACCACCGGATCGTAATACCGATGCCGGTTGTAATACAGCCCCGTCTCCCTGTCATGGTG